>NZ_AP028067.1:952019-1269358 GCF_030297155.1 Vibrio sp. FE10
TCTGGCGGCATTGAACGGTTTACATCATGGGAAAGCACAGCTCGAACAGAAGATTTTCAGGTACTGTATTTTGATGTCAACGGGGTAACTTTTGCGGTTCCTCTTGATGAACTTGGTGGTATTCATCGCCTTGAAGAGCTCAGCCATTTGATTGGTAAGCCTGCTTGGTATTTAGGTTTGCAAACAAACCGAGAGAGTCAGTTAGATGTTGTCGACACCGCAAAATGGGTGATGTCGGAGAAACTAACGAATGATGAATACAAAGAAAACTATCAATATATAGTTATGCTTGGAGAAAGCTTGTGGGGGCTTGCCGGCACTGAGCTGAAAGGCACTGAGCTTCTCAATACAGATAAAGTACGTTGGCGAGAAATGGCAGGGAAACGGCCTTGGCTCGCTGGTATGGTAAAAGAAAAAATGTGTGCTTTGATTCATGTCGAAGCATTGATCGCCATGCTAAACGCAGGGCTAGATGTAAAAGCATTAAGCTAGTAATAAGCATTAGGCTAACAACAAGCATCAAGTTAATAATAGTGGTCGGTAACGACGGCAAGAGGATTAAATATGTCTCATATGAGTGAAATTGAAGTAAGAAAAGACCCAACTAATGATGAAGTACTTCAATGGGTGACATTCCAGCTAGAAGAAGAAACTTACGGCATTAATGTTATGCAGGTACGTGAAGTACTTCGCTACAGCGAAATCGCTCCAGTACCAGGTGCTCCAGACTACGTTCTAGGTATTATCAACCTACGTGGTAACGTTGTGACTGTTATCGACACTCGTTCTCGCTTTGGTTTGATGCAAGGTGAAATCACAGACAACACTCGTATCATCGTTATCGAATCTGAGCGTCAAGTTATTGGTATCTTAGTAGATAGCGTTGCTGAAGTGGTTTACTTACGTTCTTCTGAGATCGACACGACTCCAAGTGTTGGTACTGACGAAAGTGCTAAGTTCATCCAAGGTGTAAGCAACCGTGATGGCAAGCTGCTTATCTTAGTAGATTTAAACAAACTACTAAGCGAAGACGAATGGGATGAGATGGCTCACCTGTAATGTTTGAAGCGCTTCCTTTGAGTCCTGCAGTGTTAATTGCAGGAGTCGGCGTGTTTACGTTGTTCATCTTGATTTTGCTTAGCAAAGTAAAAAGAGCTATTCAAAAACAGGTAGACCAATCACGCCTTCAAGTTCGTAACTTGGACAAAGAGCTGCAAAAATCGAGTAAGCAATTACTTGAGGTTCGCTCTGTTGTTCTTGGTCTTGGTCAAAAAGTGACTGAGCAACAAGATGTGATTAAGCATTTGAATGAGCGTATCGTTGAACTCGAACACGCTGATACTGATGGCCGTTTGTACACACGAGCGACCAAAATGGTTCAGCTTGGTGCTGGGATCAACGAACTGATTGAAGAATGCGAATTGCCGAAAGCGGAAGCTGAGCTAATGATGTCTCTGCAGAATAAGCTTGCAGGCAAAGAGAAGATTCCTTCATTAAGAAGTAATCCGTCATCTTTTGACGAACAACCCTCTTCTCACGATCGTAAGCCTCCACCTCGACGTCGTTAAATTGAGCGCTCAATCAGTATTAATAATCAGATGTTTATTATGTACTCCTCTTAAAAAGAAGCTTTGGCTTCTTTTTTTATGTCTGTCGATTTATTTATAGAACGATGTTTATAAGTGCTTGTATCTAGGGCAATATCTGCTTCAAGAATAAAAATGTGTAAATTGTGATGCGGTAGTAACAGTTTCTTACGGAGTTTGTTCCCTCGAAAACGCCTAGTCCTGTTTTGTGACCTTATTGGTGTGCTACTATAGCCCTCTCATTACTCGACTAAATTTACCTATGCTAGAAGTCTCTAATTTAACTGCTATTCGTGACGACAGGGTTCTCTTTGAATCGTTGTCTTTTCAGCTAAAACCAGGCGAACTGGTTCAAGTTGAAGGTCGTAACGGTACTGGGAAAACGACACTCCTGAGAATCATCACTGGCTTAGGTGACCGTGATGAAGGCTCTATATCTTGGGATGGTAACTCTATTGAGTCGAGTCGAGACATTTATCATCAGAACCTTCTGTTTCTTGGGCACCAAACGGGTGTGAAGCGCGAACTGAGCGCGTATGAGAACCTTAGTTTTTATCAATCGATTCATAATGCTGATACCACCAAGGAAGAGCTCTATCATGCCTTGACTCAAGTGGGTCTGGCTGGAAGAGAGGATGTGCTTGCAGGTCAACTTTCTGCAGGTCAGCAACGTCGTGTTGCGTTGGCGCGTCTTTGGTTGAGTAAGCAAATGTTATGGATTTTAGATGAACCACTGACTGCGATTGATAAGCAGGGCGTGAAAGTTCTTGAATCTCTTTTTTCTCAGCATGCTGATAATGGTGGCATTGTGTTATTGACTACTCACCAAGACATGTTTGCTGATAGCCCGAAACTAAGAAAAATAAAGTTGGGTGAGTAATATGATCTCTTCAATGACAATGATCATTCGACGTGAACTGCTTATCGCATTTCGTCGTCAAGCGGACATTTTTAACCCACTGTGGTTTTTCATCATTGTAATTACCCTTTTTCCATTAAGCATTGGGCCAGAGCCAAACTTACTTGCGCGCATTGCAGCAGGCATCGTTTGGGTAGCCGCTTTACTCTCTGCATTGCTCTCTTTAGAGCGCTTGTTTCGCGATGATTTTCAAGACGGCGCCCTTGAGCAGATGATGCTGATGCCCATCCCGTTGCAGTTGGTAGTCTTGTCCAAGGTCATAGCACACTGGGTATTGACCGGGTTACCATTAATTTTGATTAGTCCGCTATTGGCGGTATTGCTGTCTTTGGATTTCGATACCTGGCTGTCGGTTGTTTTAACGTTATTGGTCGGTACACCTGCATTGAGCTTTATCGGTGCGATTGGTGTGGCTTTAACGGTAGGGCTCCAGAAGGGCGGTGTGCTGTTAAGCCTGTTAATTCTGCCGCTTTACATCCCCATTTTGATATTCGCGACGTCAGCGATTGACGCTGCGGCATTGGGCGTTGCGTACAACGGCCAGTTGGCGGTGCTTGGGGCGATGTTAATGGGTGCCATGACTCTGACACCTTTTGCGATCAGCGCCGCACTTAGAGTGAGTGTGAACTGATTAGGGTTCCGTTATCGTATAGCTAATATGAACCAAATGTGTCGATTGGACTCATAGAGTCAGTAAAACTGAAAGCAAGACAAATAAAATTATTATAATTATAGCTTTAATAGCTGTAAGCAATATGAAGTAAGAGTGAGATTACAACATGTGGAAATGGCTCCATCCCTATGCCAAAGCAGAAACGTCTTACCAGCTCGCTGGTAAACTTTTGCCATGGTTCTCTATCCTAGCGCTATTGTGTCTATCCGTCGGTACGGTGTGGGGCTTAGCGTTCGCACCTTCAGATTACCAACAAGGTGATAGCTTCCGAATCATCTACATCCATGTTCCGTCTGCAATTTGGTCGATGGGCGTGTACATGTCGATGGCGATTGCTGCCTTTATCGGTTTGGTATGGCAAGTCAGATTGTCTGAAATGGCGGCACTGGCAATGGCTCCGATTGGTGCTGTGTTTACTTTTATCGCGCTTTTAACGGGTGCGGTTTGGGGTAAACCAATGTGGGGTGCTTGGTGGGTTTGGGATGCACGTTTAACCTCAGAGCTCATTCTACTATTCCTATATTTGGGTGTGATTGCATTACACCACGCCTTTGATGATCAAAAAACAGCGGCAAAAGCGGCGGGTATTTTGGCTATCGTAGGTGTTATCAACCTGCCGATTATTCACTTCTCTGTTGAGTGGTGGAACACCCTTCATCAGGGCGCGACGATTACTAAGTTTGATCAGCCTTCTATTTCAAATGACATGTTATGGCCGCTTCTTCTGAATATCTTCGGCTTCGCCTTCTTCTTTGGTGCCGTCACTATGGTTCGTTTTAGAAACGAAATCATCAGTAAAGAAAGTCACCGTCCGTGGGTTCGTAAACTCGCGGCTGATAAAGCGTAGTAGGGTAGGTAATTATGTATTTTGAATCTCTGAGTGATTTCTTTGCCATGGGTGGCTACGCCTCATATGTATGGAGTGCATTTGGAATCACATTCCTCGCGATGATCATCTTACTGGTAGTAAGTGTTCGTCGTAGTAAGCAATTACTAACTGAAGTACAAGCGAAGATTGATCGTCAAGCTCGTATCGATGCAGCAAAAAATATGGAGAACACTCTATGAACCCAAGACGTAAGAAGAGGCTGGGCATTGTCTTAGCGATCTTTTTTGGTATCAGTGCAACTGTTGGATTAATGGTTTATGCACTTAACCAGAACATGGATCTGTTCTACACACCAACTGAGCTTGTTAATGGCAAAGACGGTAAAAAACCTGAAGTTGGCCAACGCCTGCGTATTGGTGGCATGGTTGTAGTCGGTTCTGTAAGCCGTGACAACGAGTCACTACGTGTAAGCTTTGATTTGAAAGATGTCGGCCCTAAAGTAACAATTTTATACGATGGCATTCTTCCTGATCTTTTCCGTGAAGGACAAGGTATTGTTGCTCAAGGCGTTCTAAAAGATGCGACAACAATTGAAGCGTTCGAAGTATTAGCGAAACACGATGAAGAGTACATGCCTTCTGAAGTTGCTGAAGCAATGAAGAAAACCCATGAGCCAATGCAGTACTCGACAGAACAAAAAGAAGGAAGTGCTCAATGATAGCCGAGATCGGCCACTTTGCCATGATCCTGTCCTTAGGGCTGGGATTGCTATTGAGTGTGCTCCCACTGTATGGGGCCGCTCGAAACAACACATTATTGATGAATAGTGCACGACCGTTGTCGTGGGGTATGTTCGGATTCCTAGCGATTTCGTTTTTCATCTTGTGTTACGCGTTCTACACCAATGATTTTACGATTCAATACGTTGCAAGTAACTCAAACAGCCAACTCCCTTGGTACTACCGTATAACTGCGGTTTGGGGTGCGCACGAAGGCTCTTTACTACTTTGGGTTCTAATCCAAGCGGGTTGGACGGTTGCCGTTGCGACGTTTAGCCGTGGTATGCCTCAAGAGTCGGTTGCTCGCGTACTTGCGATCATGGGTTTGATTACTGTCGGCTTCTTGCTGTTCATTATCGTAACGTCTAACCCATTCTTACGTACGCTACCTTTCTTCCCTGTCGATGGCCGTGACTTAAACCCGCTATTGCAAGATCCGGGTTTGATTATTCACCCGCCAATGCTTTACATGGGTTACGTGGGTTTCTCGGTAGCGTTCTCTTTTGCTATTGCTTCTCTAATGAGTGGTCGTTTAGATACGGCATGGGCTCGTTGGTCTCGTCCTTGGACAATCGCGGCTTGGTTATTTCTAACAGTAGGTATCGCACTAGGCTCATGGTGGGCTTACTACGAACTTGGCTGGGGTGGCTGGTGGTTCTGGGATCCAGTAGAAAACGCTTCATTCATGCCTTGGTTGGCTGGTACTGCGTTAATGCACTCGCTTGCGGTAACAGAAAAGCGCGGCACGTTTAAAGCTTGGACCGTTTTACTTGCGATCTCTGCGTTCTCATTAAGCTTACTAGGTACGTTCCTCGTTCGTTCGGGCATCTTGGTTTCTGTTCACGCGTTCGCGTCGGATCCTGCTCGTGGTATGTTTATTCTAGGCTTCCTAGTATTTGTTATCGGTGGTTCACTGCTGTTGTTCGCTGTTAAAGGCGCATCGGTTCGTGTCCGTGGTAATTTTGATTTAGTGTCTCGTGAAAATGCGCTACTCGGCAACAACATCTTATTGATTGCTGCGTTAGTGGTTGTGTTAGTGGGTACATTGCTACCACTCGTTCATAAGCAGTTAGGTCTGGGATCGGTTTCAATCGGTGCACCATTCTTTGACATGTTGTTCTTCTGGTTAATGATCCCGTTCTCTTTCCTATTGGGTATCGGTCCACTTATCCGTTGGAAGCGTGACAACCTGTCTAAGCTTATTAAACCAATGTTAGTTTCGGGTATTTTCTCGCTAGGTTTAAGCGCGCTAATGGTAACCCTGCTGGCTGACCGCTTCAGTGGTACGGCTTACACTGGTTGGGTAATGGCGTTCTGGATCTTCTTCATGCATGGCTTTGAGCTGCATGAGCGTGCAACTCACCGCCATACTTTCATGAAAGGCCTAACTAAACTGCCTCGTAGCCACTGGGCGATGATCTGTGGTCATATTGGTTTAGCTGTAACAGTGATCGGTATTGCAATGGTGCAAAACTACAGTATTGAACGTGATGTTCGTCTGGCACCTGGCGAAAGCTACCAGCTTGAAGAGTACGACTTCCTATTTACAGGTGTTCGTGACAAAGATGGCCCTAACTACGATGGTTACATCGCTGACTTTGAAATTACCAAAGAAGGCAAATACATCAACACGCTTCACGCTGAAAAACGTTTCTACACCACTGCTAAGTCTATGATGACTGAAGCGGCGATTGATCGTGGCGTTACACGTGACTTATACATCGCAATGGGTGAGCGTTTAGACGACAACAAATCTTGGGCAGTTCGCATCTACTACAAACCGTTTGTACGTTGGATCTGGGCAGGTTCTTTGATCATGTCGATTGGTGGCGTAATTGCAATCAGTGACCGTCGTTACCGTTTCCGTAAGCCAACGAAAAAGTCGGCTGAAGAGCAGGAGGCATAATTCGAATGAACAAGAAGATTTTATTCATTCCATTGATTGCATTCATGGTTCTAGCTGGAATCTTTGCAACTCAATTGATGCGCAACCAGTCGGGTGATGACCCGACTAAACTGGAATCGGTATTGATTGGTAAGCCCGTTCCTGAGTTTGGTTTAGAAGACTTAGAGCAACCTGGTAAGTTCCATGACCAAGCTATCTTTAAAGGCGAGCCACTGCTGCTTAACGTTTGGGCGACTTGGTGCCCGACTTGTTATGCAGAGCACTCTTACTTGAATAAGCTGGCTGATCAAGGCGTTAAGATTATTGGTCTTAACTACAAAGATGATCGCAACAAAGCGGTAGGTTGGTTGAACGAGTTAGGTAATCCTTACCTAATTAGCTTGTTCGATGGAAATGGCATGCTGGGTCTAGACCTTGGCGTATATGGCGCACCAGAGACGTTCCTAATCGACGTTAACGGTGTTGTTCGTTACCGCCACGTTGGTGATGTTAACCCAACAAACTGGGCATCGACACTTCAGCCGATGTACCAAGAGTTATTGGAGGAGGCGAAATGATTAAACAAACACTTGTAGCATTGTTCGCCACGTTCGCTATCTCTGCGTCGGTAACGGCTGCACCTATCGAATTTCATGAGTTTGATACGGTCGATCAAGAGCAACAATTTAAAGATTTGAGCAATACGCTTCGTTGCCCAAAATGTCAGAACAACACGATTGGTGATTCGAACGCGGAACTTGCGGTCGACTTGCGTCAAAAAGTGTACGAGATGACAAAAGATGGCAAGTCTGAGCAAGAAATTATTGATTACATGATTGCTCGTTACGGTAACTTTGTAACGTACAACCCGCCATTGACCTTAGCGACATCGATCCTTTGGGTTGGCCCGTTTGCGGTTGTTGTATTAGGTTTTGGTTTGATTGTTTTACGAAGCAGAAAGTCAAAATCGAAAGCAGTAGAGTCCAATAAAGACTGGGATGCAGACAAAGAAGCACGTTTAAAAGCGTTACTCGACGAAGAGAACGACGGAGATAAACAGTAATGACTCTATTTTGGATTTCTACAATTGTCCTTTCGCTAGCCGCAGTTTTATTGATTGTTCTGCCTTTCTTGAACAAGAAGGAAAACAACGATGACGTGCTTCGCGATGAGTTGAATAAAGCCTTCTATAAAGATCGCTTAGTTGAATTAGAAGTAGAAGCGGAAGAAGGCCTTGTTGATAACCAACAAGAACTGATCGCTGACTTAAAACAGTCGCTACTTGATGATGTTCCAACACAAGAAAAAATCAAGAAGACACAAATCTCTACGCTTGGCGTAGTTGTACCATCAGTGATTCTTGTTTTGGTTGTTACCTACGGTATGTACTTTAAATTTGGTGCATTAGATAAGGTACAGCATTGGCAAGAAGTGAGCGCAAATCTTCCTGCATTGTCTAAAAAGCTAATGTCATCAGAAGGTGGCGCGCTAACCGATGATGAATTGGAAGATCTAACTTTGGCTCTTCGTACTCGTCTGCACTATCAACCAAAAGACTCTACAGGTTGGTTACTGCTAGGTCGTATCGCATTAGCAAATCGTGATGCTGAAACAGCGAAAGATTCAATGGAAAGAGCTTACAAGCTTGAACCTAAGAATGAAGATGTTCAGTTAGGTTTCGCTCAAGCGTTGATGCTTTCTCCGGATGAAGCCGATCAAAACCAAGCTCGTCTGATTTTGAGCCGCTTGATTCAAAATGATTACGTTGACCTTCGTGTGTTCTCGTTACTAGCGTTCGATTCGTTTGAACGTCAGGATTACCCTGGTGCGGTTAAGTACTGGAGTATCATGCAACAGATGATTGGTCCACAAGACAGTCGTTACGAAATGTTGTCACGCAGCATCGAAAGCGCACAGAAGAAAATGGGCGATACCATGGGCGTTGATCAAGGTAAGAGTGTTGCAGTAACACTTGAACTGGCTGGCGATGTCAATGTTGATCCTAAGTCTGTACTGGTTGTTTCAGTGCACAGAGCGGATGGTTCGCCGATGCCTGTTGCAGCAGCCCGTTACCCATTGGGCACTTTCCCTCGCACTGTTGTCCTTGATGACGGCAATAGCATGATGGAAGGCCAGAAACTGTCTAGCCTTGAAACATTAATGGTTCGAGCTAGGCTTGATACAGATGGCAACGTTTCTACACGTGACGGTGATTGGTACGGTGAGAGTGAAGTGGTTGAATTGGGGTCACCCGTTACCATTGATATCAATAAACAATATTAATCATCACTTTGCATAAGTGTTAGCTATTCCGATTTAGTGACAAACGGTATAGACTTACGCAAACAATTGAGGCCAGCGATTGCTGGCCTTTTTTATAACTATACCAATCACAGTTTCTAACGATGTTATCGAGCGTTTTAACAAGCTAGATCAAGCAGTTATTTACTACGGTTGGTGTTATTATTCCTTATGGAAAAGGTGATATGTCTGTCAGTGTTTTAAGACTCTCGAGTTTACTTTTTATCGCAAGCTTAACGGTGGGCTGTTCTAGCGCACCAGACGAAAGCACTAACGATGATAACCTCGAAACTTCTGAATACGTCGAAGAGTCCCACCCGAATGATCCTTTCGAAGGATTCAACCGAGCGATGTGGGATATCAATTACGAATATCTAGACCCTTATTTAGTTCGCCCTGTCTCTCTCGCTTATGTTGGTTACACTCCTGTACCCGTTCGATCGGGTATCTCCAATTTTTTGGCCAACTTAGACGAACCCGCAAGCATGGTGAACAACTTATTCATGGGTAATGGCGAGAAAGCACTCGATCATTTCAACCGTTTTTGGATTAACTCAACATTTGGTTTGTTGGGTTTGATTGATATTGCGAGTGAAGCGGGTATCACCAAGTATGACGATAAGTCGTTTTCTGATGCGATTGGTCACTACGGGGTAGGGAATGGTCCTTACTTTATGGTTCCGGGTTATGGTCCTATTACGACTCGTGAAGTGACCGAGCAAGTGGATAGCTTGTATGTACCTTTGTCATTGATTAGCTTTTGGGCGAGTTTAGGTAAGTGGGCATTCGAAGGTATGGAGACTCGTGCACAGTTAGTGTCGCAAGAAGCCTTGCTAGACGACTCGCCAGATCCGTATGCTTTAACGCGAGATGTTTATATTCAACGTCGTGACTTTAAAGCCGAGATTGAACCCGAAGAGGTCGATCTTGATGAAGAAGATTTCATCGATGGATACCTAGAAGATTACTAGATATAACACTTTGAATAGCTGATAAAAGAAAGGCTCGATGTTTATTTAACATCGAGCCTTTTTAATAATCTATGACTTTAGGTTAAGTCGATTAGAAACGGTAGTTAGCTTGGATACCTACTAGCCAAACGTTACCAGTTGTTGTACCAACAAATTGACCACCAACGACTTCTGCAGCGTCGTCAGATGCATAGCCACGTGATTCTGTGATTGGAGCATCTTTAGCAATGATGTATGTAAAGCCGGCATCTAATGACAGTTGCTCTGACCATTGGTAACCAGCACCAACACTTAGCCAAGTACGATCTGTTTCTGGGATTGTAATAGTACGATTCTTGTCGCTAACTGCCGAAGTATCATAAGCCACACCAGTACGTAGTGCTAGTTTTGGGTCAACTTGGTAAGTTGCACCTAAAGCAAGGCGGTAGTTATCTTCCCAATTTTCCACTTTAACTGTTTGGCTGCCGTATGTGTTTAATTCTGCTTGTAGTTTTTCGAAAGAACTCCAGTCAGTCCAGTTGAAGCTTGCATGAACAGCCAATGCTTCTGTTAGTTGATGGAAGCTTGCAAGCTCTGCTGTTGCAGGAAGTGCCAACATCATATGCCCGTTGTCACGTTGACCTGGTGCCATGCCAAAACCGATGCCCTCTGCGTGACCTTCTAGTTTCAGTTCAACTTCAGACTTGTAGGCAAAACCGATGCGGTGGTCTTCGTTGATCTGCCATGCCGTACCTACTTGCCAACCCCAAGCTGTGTCATCACCTTCCATGTATTTCAGTGTAGTGCCTTCTGAAACTCCGATTGCATTTTTTGCTGGTGTTGTTGCACCAAAGCTACCTTCACCCATAACATAGCGAATACCACCACCAAGACTTACTTGCTCAACAACTTGATAAGCAAAGTTCAGGTTAGCTTCTTTAGTGATTACGCTTGCTTCATTACCGAAGTGGGAAGCATTGAAATCATCGCTTAGGTTGGTTTCCATACCGTAGTTCGTGCCAAATGCAAAACCGATAGCAAATTTTTCGTTGTAACGGTGAGAAATGTAAAGGTTCGGGATAATAGCGTCATCTGCGAAATCGTTTGAAGATGCTTGGCTTGTACCTATAGCAGGGTGAGCGTGGTTTACTTCACCTTTAACATCAATGTTAGGGTTAACGTAGATACCACCAACAGAAACTTGTGTGCCTTCTAGGTAAGTCAGCATTGCAGGGTTACGCCATTGAGCATCCGCGCCGTCTGCCATTGCAGCTTCACCAGCGTACGCACGGCCAAGACCAGTTGCTGAGTATTCTGCTAATTGAAAACCTGCCGCTTGAGTCACGGTAGAAGTCGAAAGTAGTCCAACTGCCACTGCAGCAGATAGAAGAGTCTTATTCATTTTCATTATTATGTTCGCTGAATCATAAGTATTTAGTGGCGTGATTCTACGTTTAGAGTTATTACTTTAAAAATGAAATTCGAATAAAACAGTGTTTTAGGAATTTAATGATCAAATGTGACTGATTATTAGGTAAATAGTCTGAATGTTTCGGCTGTGTTGCGAAATTTGAGCGTACACCTGTAGGCGTATTTTGCCTCTGCAGGCTACAGCTGTAAGCCTAAATTGATGTCAGTCAGTGGTTTAGGTAACAAAAAAGGGTCGCGTAATGCGACCCTTTGGGATTGTTAACTTCGATTATATTAGAAGCTACGGCTGTACTGCAGACCCATTAGGATTGCATCAGCACGAGTTGTTGCTGAAATTGACGAAACAACAGAAGTTGATTCGTTGACTTTAACATCGTCGCCCATTAGGTATGTGAAACCAAAGTCTACGTTTGATGCTTCGTTGATGTGGTATGTGAAACCAGCTGAGAACCATTGGCGGTCTGAATCTGGCACTGAAACTGAAGTTACTTCATCTTGTGCGCTAGTGTCATACATGTAGCCGGCACGAAGTGTCCAATCACGATTCATGTAATATGTACCACCTAGAGAGTAGTGCATACCATTTTGCCATTCGTAATTATTTAGAACACCCGCTTTTTCTGCTTCTAGCTTGTCAAATGAGCTCCAACCAATCCATTGTACTGAATAGTGAACCGCGAATTTAGTATCTTCGATTTTGTGAAAGCCAGAGAACTCAACAATATCAGGTAGAGGCATATAAAGAGTATCATCTTTATATTCAGTGCCTTGGTAACTGATATCTCCTTCAGCTTCAAGCTTCGGAGAGTAGTGATAAGCCAAACCAAAACGGTTGCTTTCATTCAATTCGAAAACAGTACCAAGGTTAAAGCCAACAGCCCAGCCATCTGCTTCAGCGTCAAGAACGGTTTGTCCTGCTTGAGGTAGCAATGGGCTAGGTGGAGTACCAACTTCTGAACTCATTGTTCGTTTCAGCTCGCCTTTACCGTAAATAAGATCAAGGCCAGCGCCGAAGCTCCATTGATCGTTTAAACGGTACGAACCAGCTAGGCCAAAGTTAACACTTTTTACATCTGTAAGACCGCCGTATTCACCACCCACATAGCTATCGCTGAACTCAGTTTTTGTACCAAAGTTCGAATAAGCATTGAAGCCTACAGCAAACTTTTCGTTGATAGGAACAATAAGGTGAATATTTGGAGCTATAGAAGTATCACCAGCATCGTCATAATCAGCATTGCTGGAGGTGCTTCCCATGAAGCCTTTATAGGTAGCATCTTTAACTTCAATCATTGAAGTGATGCTTTCAAAACCAAGAGATAGCTCAGTTTTATCAAATAGTGCCATTGCTGCAGGGTTACGTGCCATTACTGACGCGTTATCTGCGATTACTGCATCACCAGCGAAAGCACGGCCGATGCCGGTTGCTGATTGTGCGTTAAGTTGGAAACCTGCTGCCATCGCTTGCGAAGACGCCAGTGTGATTGTTACTGCTAAAAGAGACTTTTTAAACAGACGCGTGTTGTTGGTAGTCATTCATTTATTCCTTTATATATCCGCCTCTACAGGGCGATTAATTTGAGCAATTGCTCAATGGTGGCTGATCCTATTCGGAAGTATACGATATACAAATCCGACCATTGGAAATTTTGAGGATAAAATTATGGAAATGACGCCTATCTGACACGAAAATGGTGGGAAATGCTTCTTTTTAGAGTTTTAACTCTAGATGTATTGGTTAGGTGAATGGTTTTTCTGTTTATTAATAAATAAAGCCCAGCAATATCAAGAATATAGTTGCTGGGCCTTTTGTGACGGGGCTTTGAGAGCGAATTAGCTCATCGGTTTGATCATTTTTGTTAGCTTTTCGGCGATTTTAGAAACGTCCTCGCCATTTTCACCCACAAGGATAAGGCTGCTGTTATCAATCGGTGTTACTGAACCAGACATACCTTCTTCGTCAAAATCGACGGGCTTTTCTGTCGGAATCCCAGTCAAAAACAGTGTGACTTTGCCTTTTTGACCTTGGAAGACCATATGTACAGCGTTGGACTTACCAAAACCACAATGGTTCAGGTAGTAAACGTGATAAGGAAACGCTTCATCAAACTGAAAAGCAAATGGGTTCATCTTGGCATTGATTTGTTGTGATGTGACTTGTTCGTCGATTGCGCTAACGAAGCTCTTTTCATCAACAACATGTTTCATTGCTGTATCAACCAAGCTTGCTTGAGCTGGAGAGACTAACGCATTTCCCCAGTTAACTTGGCCAACAAGTAAACCGGCAACGAATGCAACTGAGGCTGCCATCGCCATCGCTCGTCGAGCAAAAGTAGGCCTTACTACTTTGCTTTCTTCGCTTGAGGTCTGATTGAACAGAATACGATCTGCGAGATCGTCTGGCACATCCACGTTCATTGCTGAGTGGATCTGCTTATCAAGCGATAGTACATCGTCTAAAAAGTTACTATTGGCTTCGCTATTTGTAGCTGCATCAATAATATCTTGTGTACGTTGCTTAGGTTCCGACAATACACGACGACGAAATTCCAAATCATCCATTATGTTGCCCCCTCTCTGCCTCTTCTGTATCCAGCATCTCTTTCAACTGATTTCGAGCTCTGAATAAACGTGTCATTACCGTGTTTTTGTTGAGATCGAGAATGTCCGCGATCTCATCACCACTAAACCCACCAATGACTTGTAAGAAGAGCGGTTCACGGTAATCAATTTCAAGTTTCATGATCTGAGCTTGCAACCACAGATGTTGATGGTGTGGGTCATCACTGACACTAGCATCATTACCATGATCGTCGATATCAACCAGATCAAACTGTTTGCGTTCAAAACGTCGAGCGTTTTCGCGGCGCAAGATAGTAATCAGCCAAGACTTCGCGGCTTTTTCATCTTGTAGGCTATCGAGTGACTTCCATGCACGAAGGCAAGTCTCTTGTACTAAATCTTCGGCAATGCTTTTGTCTTTACATAACCAATAGGCGTAGCGAAAGAGGTCACGATGATAGGCACGCACGAGTGCTTCGTATTTTCTTTGTTTGTCCATATCAGAGTTGACCGGACGCTTGGCTGTTTTCTTTCCAAACATTTTTATTATTGACACACGAGCCTCCATAATTGCTCTGCGTATAGCTGTCCTCTATACGTCGTGCTTCGTTTTTATATTTTTAGAGCTAACGATCGGCAGGAAATCGTAAAATCACATTAAAATTGATCTACTTCAAAATCTAAGGCCTCGAACAAGCTATAGTACACCTTGTCGTCTAGTTAGTCATTCGTGGCTAGCATGTTGAGCAAGACGACACTTCCTTTTGAAGGCTGACTTTACTTTCTCCTAATCAGGAAACTGATTATTTCAATTGGCGTTAAGTTAATTGCTTTATATACATTCCGACCACACAGCTTTGTGTGGTTTTTTTTTGCCTTCAGAAAATACTCCGATACAAAACCATCGACTCTTTACCTACGCATAACAGTCTCTACTAGCAATAGTTTAGTCTCTTAGGACAACCTTTCCCCCAAAAAGGTTCGCCTGAATGCCCAGTTATATTTTCAAACAGTGAGATACTCGTATCACGTTTATTTAAACGCTCGTTTGATTTAATTAACAACTTCTTTACAATGCTTCAGGTCAGACCTCTTAACTTTAAGGAGAAACCATGGGCAAACAGGAAGTCAAAACGCGTTCTGGAGAACGTGTTGCCGTTGTCGCTGGACTACGAACCCCATTCGCTCGTCAGAGTACAGAATTTAGCCAAGTGCCTGCGGTTGACCTAGGCAAAATGGTCGTGAGTGAAATGCTTGCGCGAACAGATATCGATCCTGCGCTTATTGAACAAGTCGTGTTCGGTCAAGTAGTACAGATGCCAGAAGCGCCAAACATTGCACGTGAAATTGTGCTTGGTACTGGTATGGATATTAATACCGACGCGTACAGCGTGACACGAGCTTGTGCAACGAGCTTTCAAGCCGCTGTTAACGTGGCCGAGAGTATTATGGCTGGCACGATTGATGTTGGTATTGCTGGTGGGGCGGATTCTTCTTCTGTATTGCCAATCGGTGTTTCGAAAAAGTTAGCGGCAAACTTATTAGCGCTCAGCAAAACCAAGACAATGGGTCAAAAGCTTAAGATTCTTAAAACGCTTTCCGTTAAAGATCTTATGCCAGTACCGCCTGCTGTTGCTGAATACTCGACCGGTTTATCAATGGGTCAAACCGCTGAGCAGATGGCGAAAACTCATGGTATTACCCGTCAAGAACAAGACGCACTTGCTCACCGTTCTCACTCTTTGGCTTCTCAAGCTTGGAAAGAGGGCAAGATCCAAGGCGAAGTGATGACAGCCTTCCCAGCGCCTTATAAAAAGTATTTAGCAGAAGACAACAACATTCGTCATGACTCGACGGTTGA
The DNA here is from genome assembly GCF_030297155.1 of Vibrio sp. FE10. Taxonomy (NCBI): domain Bacteria; kingdom Pseudomonadati; phylum Pseudomonadota; class Gammaproteobacteria; order Vibrionales; family Vibrionaceae; genus Vibrio; species Vibrio apostichopi. The sequence goes on from NZ_AP028067.1 coordinate 967,796, forward strand.
AGGCTACGCTAAATTACGCCCTGCATTCGACAGACAATACGGCAGTGTAACGGCAGCCAATGCCACGCCTCTTACCGATGGCGGTGCCGCGGTGATGTTGATGCGCGAAGGCAAAGCGAAAGAGCTAGGCTTAGAAGTGCTTGGTTACATTCGTGGTTACGCGTTCTCAGCGATTGGTGTTGAAACGGATATGTTGATGGGCCCGACTTACGCGACCTCTCAAGTTTTGAAGAACACCGGTCTAGAATTATCAGATCTAACACTTATCGAGATGCATGAAGCGTTTGCAGCGCAAGTTCTGGCTAACGTCAAAATGTTTGCGAGCGATGAGTTTGCTCAGAAGAATCTTGGCCGTGACAAAGCGATCGGTGAGATTGATATGGAGAAGTTCAACGTTCTGGGTAGCTCAATTGCTTACGGACACCCGTTTGCAGCGACTGGCGCACGAATGATGACTCAAACACTGCGTGAACTTAAACGCCGTGGTGGTGGCTTAGCATTGAACACAGCTTGTGCGGCTGGTGGATTAGGTGCAGCAATGATCTTGGAGGTGGAATAATGTCTACGACTCTTGATGTGAAAAAAGAAAAGAAAGCAGTCAAAAAAACGGATTCAACGCCAGTGGCTGCATCCAAAAGTGACAAGGCAGTTATAAACGATGAAGTCGTAAAACAGGCGACTGCGTTTTCTTTAACTATCGATGACCAAGATATTGCATGGCTTGCGATCGATGTGCCAAATGAAAAAATGAACACGCTACAAGCGGCATTTGCGGAAGAAATGAAAGCAATCTTCGAGCAGCTGAAAGAAAAGCAAAGCCGAGTTAAGGGCTTAATCGTTCATTCATTGAAGCCAGATAACTTCATTGCTGGTGCTGATGTTCGAATGCTGGATGCTTGTAAGACGGCTGATGAAGCACAGTCTCTGGCGCGTCAGGGACAAGAGATGTTCCAAGCGCTTTCTGATTTGCCTTATCCTGTTGTCGCAGCGATTCATGGCCCATGTTTAGGTGGTGGCCTAGAGCTCGCACTATCGTGTGATTACCGTGTGTGCACTGATTCAGACAAGACTCGCCTTGGCTTGCCAGAAGTGCAGCTCGGTCTGTTACCGGGATCTGGTGGTACGCAACGTCTTCCTCGTCTTATCGGTTTATTACCATCTCTTGACCTTATTCTTACGGGTAAGCAGCTGCGCGCTAAAAAAGCGAAATCACTCGGCGTTGTAGATGCTTGTGTGCCAGAAACTATCTTACTTGAAGTGGCTAAGAGCTTTGTTGAAAAGAACTCAGGCGGTAAAAAAGGCAAACGTCTTGCGTCTAAAAGCCAAGCTTCGACCAAAGAAAAACTGATTTCACGCACGGGTCTGGGTCGCAAGGTGATTTTTGAACAAGCTTCAAAGAAGACCAACCAGAAAACACGCGGTAATTATCCAGCCGCTGATGCGATTCTTGATGTGATTCGTTATGGCTTAGAGAACGGCTTTGATAAAGGTCTTCAATATGAAGCTAAGCGTTTCTCTGAGCTGGTGATGACAGCAGAATCTAAAGCTTTGCGTTCGATCTTCTTTGCCACGACTGAAATGAAAAAAGAGCACGGCGCAGACGCAGAACCCAAAGCGGTTAAGCGTGTTGGCGTGCTCGGCGGCGGTCTAATGGGCGCAGGTATCAGCCATGTGAGTGTTGCTAAAGCGAAAGTACCGGTTCGTATTAAAGATGTATCTAACGAAGGCGTATTGAACGCGCTTAACTACAACTACAAGTTGTTCGATAAGCAGCGTAAACGTCGTATTTTGAGCCGTTCTGGTCTTGAAAGTAAGATGCTTCAGCTTTCTGGTGGCATCGACTTTACCAGTTTCAACCACACCGATGTGGTGATTGAAGCGGTATTTGAAGATCTTGATCTTAAGCAGTCAATGGTTGCGGACATTGAAGCCAATGCCAAGCCTAGTACTATCTTTGCGACCAATACTTCTTCATTGCCAATCCATAAGATTGCAGAGAAGGCGCAACGACCAGAAAACGTGGTCGGTCTTCACTACTTCAGCCCAGCAGAAAAAATGCCACTGGTTGAAGTTATTCCTCATGAAACAACGTCAGAAGAAACTATTTCGACGGTTGTTGCATTAGCGAAGAAGCAAGGTAAAACCCCGATTGTTGTTAAAGACACGGCTGGCTTCTACGTGAACCGAATTCTTGCTCCATACATGAATGAAGCGGCGCATCTGTTACTGGCAAATGAGCCGATTGAAAAGCTCGACAGCACGTTATTGGACTTCGGTTTCCCGGTTGGTCCAATTACTTTGCTAGACGAGGTGGGTGTTGATATCGGTGCGAAGATCATCCCGATTCTGGTTAATGAATTGGGCGAACGTTTCCAAGGCCCTGATGTGTTCGACATTCTGTTGAATGACAACCGTAAAGGCCGTAAGAGTGGCAAAGGTTTCTACACTTACAAAGGTAAGAAGAAGGAAGTCGATAAGTCAGTTTACAAGCTGCTTAAGCTGCAACCTGAACCTAAGCTAAGCGATAACGACATCGCGATGCGTTGTGTGTTACCGATGCTTAACGAAGCGGTTCGTTGTCTCGATGACGGTATTATCCGTAGCCCGAGAGATGGCGATATCGGTGCTATTTTCGGTATCGGTTTCCCGCCATTCCTAGGTGGTCCGTTCCGTTATATGGATCAAGTGGGTATTAAGTCACTGGTAGAGATGATGAACGACTTCGCTAAGAAGTACGGTGATCGTTTCGCGCCGTGTGATGGCCTACTGACACGTGCTGGATTGGATGAGTCTTTCTACAAGTAATTCTCTCTAGAAGTAACTTTCTAGCACATTGATTATGAAGCCCGTATCAAGAAATTGATGCGGGCTTTTTTGTTTTAAGGGAGCACCGAAAGGAATCAGATTCCCGACTCGGTCGTTCCTCCCTCTCGGGAATGACAGGGGAGAGCGATGTGTTCTGTCAGGTAGTGTTGGTCGGTGTGGGAGATTCTCGATTCAGTTGTTCCTCTTTCTGAGAAGGACGATAGAGAGATAAAAAGTAAGCTATTGCGTTGATCAGAATGGTGGTCAAACACATCTCAATCAAAATTACCGTCATCTCCTAAAGCGACTAAGGAGCGTAATAGGAGATCTGCTTTTATGCTGAGCCCAATAAAAAAGGTTGATGTTTCCACATCAACCTTCTGTTTTTTTATTTAGAACTACTAACCAAGCTCGCAGTCTTTTGGTCGCAATTGAAACTCATCAATAGAGCCAATTTCCACTCCTGCTGATAGCTTCTCTTCTTCGTTATGAGCGTTACCTTGAGCATGCATAATCAATCGATTTGCAGTGCGCGGTTTAAGTTGGCTGACGACGAAACGCATCATGTCGGAGCGAGTCAGACCTTTGAGCTCTTCTAACACACGATCTCTCTGATTGAATTCCAAATCCTTATTGCCTATCGCAACCCATAAGCGCTGAGCGCGACCTCGCAAGGTGGTATCTGGCGTCGAAATCTGATTCCAAAGGCCGCGTTTACTGCTGTGCCATTGGTAGTCATTAAGCTCCAACAACACCATGTAAAAGGCATTGAGGAACTCATCTATAGAGGCCAACAAGTCTGCCGGAGCTGCATTCGGCGATTGCACGTACAACACAATACCAGGGTGGCGGTTGAGTGGCATATTACCCGTGCCTACCATGTAACCTAGCTGCTGCTTGGTTCGGATCTCATGAAAGAAAGTGGCCGACATCAAATGGTTAGCCAATGAATACAACGCAATGTTTTTAGGCGAAATATCAGGGCATTGGTAATAAACCACGATGGCTGAGTCATCTTGGTTACACACCACTTCACGTTGGAAACTGCCGTTTTCCCCCAACATGATTAACGGGCGCAGTGATTCTTCGTAAGCTTGGTCTTGAACACGCAGGGCATCTTTTAGCGTTTCAGCCATTTTGTGTGCATCGGCTTTTTTCCAATCGCCATACACAAACATCTCTACGTGCAGTTCCGCCAAGATAGCTTGAACAAAAGAAGATAGCTCATCGACCTCTATCGTTTCTAGTGCTTCAATTAACACAGAATAGGGCGGATTATTTGGCTGTAAGATTCCTGTCATTGCATTAAACAGCTGCGAAATAGGGCGGTCTTGCGACGCATTATTCCAGTTTCTTAGCAATTGATGCTTAATCGTTTCGAAGCGTGTTGGACTAAAGTCTCGTGCTTGAAAGCGTTCAAGGATCATATTGAGCAACTGTGGCTGCTTCTCGCTGAATCCAGAAAGCGTGAGCGTTACGCCGCCTTGATGGGTGTACATGTTGTAGCCCATACCAGCAATTTCAGCCTGATAAGTATCCTTTTCAAGCGAATCTAAGAACATCTCTACACACAAGCGTGTTTTGACGATGTTTCTAGGGCTAGCTACCGAATGCGGGCTATCGATGGCGATGTAAACCACACCTTTAGGCACTCGAAATTGATGATCTTGTAGGTGCCACAATTTAAAGCCGTCTAACTCTTCGAGCAACTGTGGAAACTCTGTTTGCTCTTCAAGCTCGGCAGGGTCTAAGTCATAACAAATAAATGGGTTTCTATCGGGTAATTCAAACTGCCAACCGGGGTTGATGCAAGTAAAGCACTGTTGTTGTTCGTTGCTAAACGGTGTGACGGAGTAGGGCGTAAAGTACCACTTCGCTTCCCGGTCGTATTCGAAACCTTGTGCGACGATGGTCGCTCGCATGTTGTCGACGGTTAAGTAAGGAAGCAGAGAGCGTTGTAATTCGTCATCGAAATGCGACATTTTGTAGTCGCCATACACCACATCCTGCTCTTGATAGTGCTGCATGTTGATCACGAGATGGCTAACGACATCAAGTGGTCTTGCTGGCTCTTGAAAGCGGAACGCAGATTCTAAAACCGCACGCTTTTCTAAGTAGCGCCACTCTTCAATACCTTGTTGTTCAATGAGTTTTATGTACTGAAATACGGCTTGAATGATGTTATCTGTTTTGGTCAAACCTTCGATGGTCAATGAGCAACTGACCGTGAAATCGCGATAGTTACTGCCACTTGCGCCACCACCGGCCGAGAGAGAGGTAATCCAGCCCTTTTCCTTCAGTTGCATCATCAGGCTGCCGTCACCCTCATAACCTAATAGGTGAGCAAAGAACGACAGTGGCTTAATACCATAGTGTTCATCCATGCTTGGCATTGGGAAGGTTAAAATTAGCTTTCGTACTTCTTTTATTGGATCTACGTGTACTTGTACGCCAGTGCTTAACTCGCCAACAATTGGAACCGCAACCTTCTTGCCTTGTAGGTTATGGTTGGTAATAGAACTGAAGCGCTCCTCAACCCAATTCTGCATATCATCAAGTGACTGGTTTCCAGATAACGTCAGTGTCATCAGATCGGCTGAATATTGTTGCTGGTGGAACGATAAGATCTCTTGGCGAATCGTCTCACCGTCTCTATCTCCCAACGTATCGATATTACCGACTGAAAACTTCGAGAATGGATGGTTGTGATTCACCAGTTCTTTGGTAACTTGGTACAAGCGTCGTGAATCGTCGTTGAGTTTCATTTTGTATTCTGAGTCAACGGCTTGGCGTTCTTTATCGAGAGCTTCTTCATTGAATAAAGGGGCGGTGAAAAATTGGCTAAAACGATCAAGTGCGGTTTCAAACGCATTTAATTCGACGTCAAAGAAGAAGCAGGTGTGTTCAGTTCCGGTCCAAGCGTTGTTACTACCACCGTGTTGGCTGATAAAACTTTGAAACTCTCCGACCTTTGGATACTTTTCAGTTCCCAAAAATAGCATATGCTCTAAGTAGTGAGCTAAACCCTCTCTGTCAGAAGGGTCATCGAAATGGCCAACATTGACGGCTAACGCAGCTGCTGCTTTTTGAGCATTTTGGTCCTGAACTAACAGTACGCGTAACCCGTTATTTAAGGTTATGTAACGGTATTGATGTTCATCGTTTGGGCTTAAGTGCAAAGGAGCATCTCCAGAGAAGGTGGTTTTTAAATTATGTACCCGATGATTCGGGGTGCAAACCTTGAGATCATATTTTGGGATATGAAGAGCTATTTGGCGATTTCTAAATCACTTTTATCGATTTTTATCGATTTTTATCAGTGATTTATTTTCTTTTAATAAGATTGTTAAGAAAGTCGAACTCTTTAGCAAGTGACTTGATATAATTATTTATATTGACTGAGGTTTCTCTAGGTTGAGAGCCAAACCTAAGTAGCGTATCGCTGATATATGGGATATATCGACGTTCGGCATGTTACATAGACAGGATTGAACATGAAAATATTCATTATGCGCCATGGTGAAGCAGAACATTTTGCGAACTCGGATGCAGAACGAGCGTTAACTAAGCGCGGAAAAATGGCTTCTCTTGCGGTGGCTCAAGCTGCAAATGAGCAAGGATTCAGCCAGTTCGATAAAGTGCTAGTTAGCCCATATTTAAGGGCACAAGAAACATGGTTGGAAATCTCTCAGGCGTTTTCTGGGAAGAAAGTCGAAACCTGTGATGATATAACGCCATATGGGATGTCTGACGATGTGTTTGATTTGACCTTAGCAATGGCTGAAGTAGAAAAACTAGAGACCATTTTATTTGTTTCTCATTTACCTCTAGTGGGTTATTTAACAGCGGAATTTGCAACGGGCATGGCACCGCCTATGTTCCCAACGTCAGGTCTAGCCTGTATTGAATTCGACCTTGAGACACAAAAAGGCGAGTTGCTTTGGAACATTAATCCGTAGCGATAGACAGCTTTTAAAGATAAATAAAAGGGCACCTCATGGTTATTGAGATGCCCTTTGTTGTTTCTAACGGACTATTTTTATCTAACGATAAGTTGTTGGGCTTACTTTTTAGAATAAACAACAAGTCGATGGCTATTTATCGGGGATAGACAGTAAAACCAGTAGCGCACCATGACCGCCAAACTCTAACGGTGCTTGGTGAAAGGCCATTACGTCTGGGTGCTGTGCTAACCACAGTGGCACTTTCTGCTTCAAGATGTGCTTGCCGATACCATGCTGAACACAGGCACATGCCACGCTTTCTTTAATACAGTGTGCAATCATAGCTCCAAGCTCACGTTTGGCTTCTTGCTGCGTCATACCATGCATATCGAGATACACGTCGGGTACATAAACCCCACGACGTAGGCGTTTCACTTCGTATTTAGAGACATCATCGCGCGCATAACGTGTTGGTCCTTCCTCACTAAGGTGCGGAATGAACTCGTCAGAGAAATAAAACTCGCTATCACTGGCTTGTCTGGCCGTTCGAGTAATTTCTTTTTGCTTGGTATTTCTTTTTGGCTGCTGGACTATGGTATCCTGTTGCAACTTTTTAACGCCCTTTACTGCATCGTTGAATAAGGCGAAATCGTCATCAAAGTCGGTGTCTTTTTTGCTCATCAGGTTATGAATTCTAAATTAGAAACGTAATTAGCAGTATTGTAGCGCTTTTCGGAGACAATTTTGGATAAGATTTTTGTAGAAGAAGCGGTATCAGAACTACACACGCTTCAAGATGTGATTCGTTGGACTGTTAGCCGCTTTAACGCAGCGGGCCTATTTTATGGTCACGGCACTGATAACGCGTGGGATGAGGCGGTACAACTTATTTTACCTACTCTGTATCTACCGATTGATGTTCCTCCGCATGTTTTGAACTCTCGTCTAACAAGCAGTGAGCGTCTACGTATTGTTGAGCGCGTGATCAAGCGTATCAATGATCGCACCCCAACAGCTTACCTGACCAACAAAGCTTGGTTCTGTGGTCTTGAGTTCTTTGTTGATGAGCGCGTTCTTGTGCCTCGTTCTCCAATTGGTGAGCTGATTGAAGCTCAATTCCAACCTTGGTTAACTGAAGAACCTGTTCGTATCATGGATATGTGTACGGGTAGTGGCTGTATTGCAATTGCATGTGCTCATGCTTTCCCTGATGCAGAAGTGGATGCGATTGATATCTCTACTGACGCACTGCAAGTTGCAGAGCAGAACGTTCAAGATCACGGCATGGAGCAACAAGTGTTCCCAATCCGTTCAGATCTTTTCCGTGATTTGCCAAAAGAAAAATACAACCTGATCGTATCGAACCCACCTTACGTGGACGAAGAAGATATGAACAGCCTGCCAGATGAGTTCACACACGAACCAGAACTTGGCCTAGCTGCAGGTACAGACGGACTGAAATTGGTTCGCCGTATCTTAGCAAACGCACCAGACTACCTAACTGATGATGGTATTCTGATCTGTGAAGTTGGCAACTCAATGGTTCATATGATGGATCAGTACCCAGAGCTTCCATTCACTTGGATTGAATTCTCAAACGGTGGTCACGGTGTATTCATGATCACTCGCGAGCAGCTAGTGGCTTGCGCAGACGAGTTCTCTATCTACAAAGACTAGGTTACTGTTCGTTGTTAGCTTAGGGATTTAGCTTAGAGATTAAGCTTGAAACTTAAGGTTAGAACCTTGTAAGACGCTCTATTTGAAACGTTTGAATTTAAACGCCATGCAGTGATGCATGGCGTTTTTTATTGCCGAAATTTAAGAGATAAGTAATCAGCACAGAGTGAACGTAGTCAATATTTAGTTGCTTAATATGAATAGCTATTACATATTGGTGCTTAATGTTTAGTCGTTTTAGTGAGTTAAGGAGAATTCGCGATGAGCTTTGATACATGGATTTATTATTTGTTGGCGGTGTTGATTTTAACAGCCTCGCCAGGGCCAAGTTCTTTGTTGTGCATGACTAAGGGTGTGCAATCTGGCTTTAAGTTATCGATATTTACCGCCTTGGGTAGCGTGACTGCCATTACCGGAATCCTAACGTTATCGTTTACCGGTTTAGGGGTGATTATTGCTTCATCAGAAGTGGTGTTTAATATCATTAAGTGGACGGGTGCTGCTTACCTTATTTATCTCGGTTGGAAGTCGCTACGGTCGAGTCAGCAAGATTATGACAAGCTATCGAATCAACAAGCAGGCTCTCAACCTGTTAAAGAAAGCGCTGCGCAGCATTATGTGAGTGGCTTTATTGTTGGCGCGAGTAATCCTAAAGCTATCCTGTTTTTTACCGCACTTTTCCCTCAGTTTATTGACCCATCGATAGCGCTATTTCCTCAATTTGTGGTGTTCGCTTTGACCTTCGTTGTCATGGAGTTGTCTTGGTTATTGGTCTATGCCTACCTAGGTGCAAAATCATCAACTTGGCTGTTTGCCAAGGGGCGAGCTAAGGTATTTAACCGCGTTACAGGGGGCGTGTTTATTGGTGCAGGAGCGCTACTTTCAACGACAAGCCGAGCATAACTTTTCGATTTATCAAAGGGCTGAATAGTTACAGAAAATTCTTAATGCTGTCATAAAAGGTTAATATTAATATGCTTGCTGCTTTTAGCGAAAAGCCGATATATTGTAGTTACACCATCACGTTCTCAAGGAGAGACATATGCAGCATCAAGAAATGATTCAACACAGTAATTTTGGCGTTATCAGCCGTACTTGGCTTTTCTCTACCCTGTCTCTAGTGGGTATTCTTGCTCTAATGTAGTCAGCTTTATGGCTCTATATTTTTAGTTTTTATTATGAACACACTTGTTAAAAAGTTTTCAAAGTTAGAACTCTTCTTCTCTTAAATGTGGCTCTTCTCATCAGGCTAGCCACTTAACCTTTTCTTAGCTGTACCTTTCTCTCAGTAACCTTTTTCTTTGAATAATCTCTTTGTCTGATTAACCTCTTTATCTGAAAAGACTTACTGCATAACCTGATCTGAAGTTGTTATCAAACTGTGATAATCTTAAGTTATCTTTTATCTACAGTGTATCTCTCATGTCTGTCTGGGATTCTATTTCATTTAACAATCGATTTACTGCATTACCTCGACTGTTCTATACCCCAATTCAACCTACACCGCTCAGCAATGTCCAATGGCTCGCATGGAACCATAACCTTGCGAATGAACTCGGCTTTCCGTTATTTGAAGATGCCTCAGAGGAATTGCTTGAGACACTGTCGGGCAATGTTGAACCTGAGCAATTCTCACCCGTAGCAATGAAATACGCAGGCCATCAGTTTGGCTCTTATAACCCTGATTTAGGTGATGGAAGAGGGCTGTTATTGGCTCAAGTTGTCGCAAAAAGTGGTGAAACGTTTGACTTACACCTTAAAGGTGCTGGTAAAACGCCATATTCTCGTATGGGCGATGGACGCGCTGTTATTCGATCAACCGTTCGTGAGTACTTATGTAGCGAAGCGATGGCAGGGCTCAATATCCCAACCACTCGCGCGTTGGCGATGATGACCAGCGACACACCGGTATATCGAGAGAAGCAAGAGTGGGGCGCATTGTTGGTGCGTGCTGCTGAGTCACACATCCGTTTCGGTCACTTTGAGCATCTGTTTTATACCAATCAGTTGGCTGAGCATAAGTTGCTAGCTGATAAAGTCATTGAGTGGCATTTCCCTGAGTGTCTCGATGAAGAAAAGCCCTACGCTGCAATGTTTAATCAGATTGTTGATCGCACTGCGGAAATGGTCGCGCTGTGGCAAGCGAATGGTTTTGCTCACGGAGTTATGAACACCGATAACATGTCGATCATCGGCCAAACCTTCGATTACGGCCCGTTCGCCTTTTTTGATGAATATGACCCGAGATTGATCTGTAATCATTCGGATTACCAAGGTCGTTACGCTTTCAATCAACAGCCTAGAATTGGATTGTGGAACCTATCTGCACTGGCTCATTCGCTTTCGCCGCTGGTGGATAAAGCCGATTTAGAGGCTGCGTTAGAGCAGTACGAGCCGCAAATGAATGGTTATTTCAGCCAGTTGATGCGTTGTAAGTTGGGGCTGCTTTCGAAACACGAAGGCGACAGTCGCTTGTTTGAATCGTTGTTCGAACTGATGTCGCAAAACAAAGTCGATTACCCAAGATTCTTTAGAACGCTGTCGAACCTAGATACATTGCCGCCGCAAGACGTGATTGATTTAGTTATCGACCGCGAAGCCGCGAAGCTATGGGTGGATAACTATTTGCAACGCTGTGAATTGGAAGAGAGTTCAGTGGCAGAGCGCTGTGAAAAAATGAGACAGGTAAACCCTAAATATATTCTTAGAAACTACCTTGCTCAGCTTGCAATAGATAAAGCCGAGCGTGGCGATAGCAGTGATATTGATGCGTTAATGGTGGTGTTGGCAGACCCTTATGCGGAACATCCTGACTACGAACACCTTGCCGCCTTGCCGCCTGAGTGGGGCAAAGCCATGGAAATCAGCTGCTCCTCTTAACCTTCTATGATTCTTTGAGTCGCTAAGTACAGATAGAGGTCACTAAGATGTGATCTTTATCTGTTTGTTCGTCTAACTTTACAAACATGTCAATAATCAAATAATCGGCCAGCCTATACACTATGTGAATAAGTTGTAAATTTAATAGGTTTGGGCGATGCCAACAAATACTCGAATTCTCGTGGTGGATGATGATCAAGAAATCCGCGAGCTGCTGGAAGAGTACCTCACAAAATCTGGTTTCGATGTTTCCTCCGTTGGAGACGGTATCGAACTCGATACCCACCTGCAAAATCAAGGTTATCCTGATCTAATTCTTCTTGATGTGATGCTACCCGGTGACGACGGTTTTACCTTGTGTCAGCGCGTCCGTAAGCAGTCGAATGTGCCTATCATTATGCTGACAGCAGTATCGGATGAAACCGACCAGATCATCGGTTTAGAAATTGGTGCTGATGATTACATTGCCAAGCCGTTTAGCCCTCGTCAGTTAATGGCTCGTATCAAAGCGTTGTTACGACGTGTTCAAGTGGTGGATGACAAGCCAAGTGATGCATTGCCAAAGCAGATCATTTTTGGTGATTGGACGCTCGATACTCTCGCGCATCGAATCTCGCACAATGAAAACTCAGAAGAGATGGACTTGTCGGGCAGTGACTTTTCTTTGTTAATGCTGTTCTTAACTCGCCCTAACGAAGTTCTTGACCGTGACACCATCTCTTTCGCGACCAGAGGCCGTGAAGCGCTGCCTTTTGAACGTGGCATTGATGTTCAGCTTAGCCGCCTGAGAAGCCGATTGGGCGACAGCGGTAAATACCCTCATTACATCAAAACTATGCGCGGCAACGGTTATATTCTTGCGGTGCCTGTTCAGTATGAACACTAAGCATGACCTGCTGTTAATCAAGTAATCTAATAAAGTATTTCCAATGAAGTATTCCGTATGAAGTATCTCGTATGAACTGGTTGAGTCGGTTAAAGCCAAACTCCTTGGTCGCAAGAACCTTGTTGTTAACCTTGCTAGCGGTCGTGATTGCTCAGGGTATCGCAACGTCTATTTGGTATAGCGAATCCAAACACAAAGAATTAGAGGGGATTCGTTCTGCCTCTTCGAGCATGGCAAACATGTTTGCCTCAACGGTGACTTTCTTCCAATCTCTACCCGTTAAATATCGCCATATCGTGCTGGATCAGATCCGCAACATGGGCGGTACGCGCTTCTTCGTTTCTTTCAATAAAGAGGCTTTGATCGTTGAACCGATTCCCGATACCCGCTTAAAAACCGCCTCAATTGAAGCCATAGAAAGCGTCTTGAGTAGCAAGCTCAATAAAGTCGAATCAGTTCGGGTAGATTTTTCACGCCCTGAACACCTTCGTTTGCTTAAAAATGACATCTACTTAAGTGATCTCCCACGATCGTGGGCGCATCACACGCTAACGTTAGAACCTCTTAATCCGCCAATTCTGGTTGTTCAAATAGAATTAACCAGTCATGAATGGGTGTACATTGCCGCGTTGTTACCAGCGCCATATGTGAAACTCGACGATACGATTCTTGGCAGAGAACAGGTGATCTTCTTAGTTTCTTCAACGCTCATTCTACTGGTGCTGACTTACTTGATGATTCGTCGCCAAGTTAGACCTCTTAAAAAGCTGGCAAGAGCGGCTAATGAAATGAGCATGGATATTCAGCAGCCTCAATTGAAAGAAGAGGGGGCAACTGAACTGGTCACCGCAACCCGAGCCTTTAATCGCATGCAACAGCGCATCCGTCGTTATGTTGCTGACCGAGAGCATTTGTTCTCTGCGATCTCTCATGACTTGAAGACACCGATCACACGTCTTAGGTTACGAGCTGAGTTGTTGGAAAGTGAAGTCAAGAAAGACAAATTCAACAAAGATCTTGATGAGCTTGAGATGATGGTGAAGGGCGCATTACAAGCAGTAAGAGACACCGACCTTCATGAGAACAATGCCATTATCGATCTCAACGAGATGATGCTCTCTGTGATTGAACTGCACAACCAATACCAAACTCAGGTCGAGTTTGAACCTGCTGTGATTGAGCCTTTGGTTGCCAAACCGCTAGCTATTAAACGCGTGCTTACTAACCTTATCGACAATGCTGTGAAATATGGACAATCCGCCGAGGTAGATATCAGCAGTGATTCAGTGTGGGTCATTGTGACGATTCAGGATCACGGCAAAGGTATCCCTGAAGACAAGTTAGAGTTGGTTTTCGAACCCTACTTTAGGCTTGCAACCGACGACCAAGGACACGGTTTAGGGCTCGGGATCTGTCGAAACATTCTGCATGGACATGGCGGAGATCTCATTATTCGCAACTCCTCTCAAGGTGGCCTAGAAGCCAAAGTCTATATACCAAGAGGCTTAGAAGTGTAATGTAACAATTGTGTTACATAAGTCTTACCTTTTGTTTCAATCCTAAAAATCAAAATAAGTAGACTCTTTATTGAACCGGACGTCGAGTCCGCTAAACATGGAAGATTATAATGAAAATCAATAAAACCCTACTTACTCTATCTCTTCTTGCTGCCTCAACATTTTCTCAAGCTGGTGAAGTGGAAGTGCTTCACTGGTGGACTGCCGGTGGCGAAGCGAAATCCGCTGCGGTATTGAAAGAGATGATTGAAGAACAAGGCCATACGTGGAAAGACTTTGCAGTGGCTGGTGGTGGCGGTGAAAGTGCGATGACCGTTTTAAAAACGCGAGCAGTATCAGGCAACCCACCATCTGCAGCGCAGATCAAAGGTCATGATATTCAGGAGTGGGGTGGTTTAGGTTTTCTAACGTCTCTCGATGCAACTGCGAAACAAGAACAGTGGGATGAACTATTACCAGAAGTAGTGACTAAAGTGATGAAGTGGGATGGCGAATATGTGGCAGTTCCTGTCAATGTTCACCGTGTTAACTGGCTTTGGGCTAACCCTGTTGTTTTAGAAAAGTCAGGCGTTACGGTTCCAACTACATTAGATGAGTTCTTTGTTGCTGCCGACAAGATTAAAGCGGCTGGCTTTATTCCATTGGCTCATGGTGGGCAACCTTGGCAAGACGCGACGGTATTCGAAGCCGTGGCTCTCGACGTACTAGGCAGTGAAGATTACAACAAAGCGTTCGTAGAACTTGATATGGACGTGTTATCTGGCGACAAAATGGTGGAAGTGTTCACCAAGTTCAAAAAGATGCGTGACTACATCGACAGTAACTCTCCAGGTCGTGATTGGAACGTCGCAACGTCAATGGTTATCAATGGCGAAGCAGCGATGCAGATCATGGGTGACTGGGCGAAAGGTGAATTTACGGCGGCAGGCAAAGTGCCGGGTAAAGATTACATCTGTGCACCAGCTCCGGGCACTGACGGCCAATTTACCTTCAATATCGATAGCTTTGCGTTCTTTGAGTTAAGCGACAAAGAGAACCAAAAAGCGCAGCAAGATCTAGCGAAAACCATTCTTACCAAAGATTTCCAAGAAGTCTTCAACCTTAACAAGGGTTCTATCCCTGTACGTCTAGATATGGATATGTCTAAGTTCGACCAATGTGCGTTGGATTCAATGGCAACCTTCAAAGCGAGTGCTGAATCTGGCGATCTTGTTCCGAGTATGGCTCACGGCCTAGCGACGACAAGCTACGCTCAAGGTGCTATCTATGACGTAGTGACTAACTTCTTCAATGAGAAAGATGCCGATCCAAAACAAGCGGCAGCTAAGTTAGCAAAAGCAGTGAAAGCGGCTATCTAATCTAACTTGGTCTAACACCAAACCCCCAGGGTGGGTAGGCTCGTAGGGAGCCTATCTACTCTTCATTCCCAATTCTGATATGCGTGATGCTGATGTGGTGCCGAAAGGTAAGCCATCGGCTCGATTGTGCAACAAGGATAAGTTATGGAGCATGTTTTGACTGAGTCGACTCCAAAATCCACAAGGAGCCAGCCTGCGCCAAAACCGAGTTTTGCTGACAGGTTGCAACATTGGTTACCTAAAATTGTATTGGCGCCCACCGCGTTAGTGACCGTGGTGTGTATCTACGGCTATATATTTTGGACGGCAGCGCTGTCGTTCACCAACTCTCGATTTCTGCCGAGCTTTAACTTCGTTGGTTTAACCCAATATGAAAAGCTGATGGATAACGATCGCTGGATCACCTCAATCACCAACCTCGGTGTGTTTGGTTTTCTATTTATGGCGATTGCTATCTTGCTAGGTGTTGGTTTAGCGGTATTGCTTGACCAGAATATCCGTCAAGAAGGCGCGATTCGTACTATCTATTTATACCCAATGGCGTTGTCGTTCATCGTGACGGGTACCGCTTGGAAATGGATTCTTAATCCAGGTCTTGGCATTGAAAAGCTGATGCAAGACTGGGGCTTTACTGACTTCAAATTTGATTGGCTAGTCGACTCCGAAATGTCGGTGTATACCTTGGTTATCGCGGCACTTTGGCAGTCTTCTGGATTCGTGATGGCGATGTTCTTAGCAGGTCTGCGTGGCATCGATTCTTCAATCATCAAAGCGGCTCAAATCGATGGGGCAAGCTTACCCACTATCTATCTCAAAATCATTTTACCTTGCTTGCGCCCTGTGGTTTTCAGTGCAGTGATCATCACCTCACACATTGCGATTAAGAGCTTTGATCTTGTGACCGCAATGACGGCAGGTGGCCCGGGTTATTCATCGGATCTTCCTGCGCTATTCATGTACGCACACTCCTTTACTCGTGGGCAAATCGGCCTTGGTGCTGCCAGTGCCATGATGATGCTTGCCGGTATCTTAGCGATTCTTGTGCCTTATCTTTACTCTGAACTTAGGGAGAAAAAGTCATGATGAATAACATCAATTTTGCTCGAATCTTTATTTATTCAGCACTGCTTTTCTTCTGCTTGGTGTATTTAATGCCACTGTTCGTAATGGCGCTCACTTCATTTAAAACTCTGCCAGACATCAAGGCGGGTAATTTAATGAGCTTGCCTAAAGAGTGGGTGTTCGATGCTTGGTATAAAGCGTGGGATACCGCCTGTACGGGCGTGAAATGTGAAGGCATCAAAGGCTATTTCTGGAACTCGTTCCAAATGGTTATTCCTGCGGTTGCGATTTCAACATTGTTGGGTGCATTCAATGGCTATGTCGTGACGAAATGGCAATTCAGAGGTTCAAACTTGTTCTTTAGCTTGTTGTTATTCGGCTGCTTCATCCCATTCCAAGTGGTGTTGTTACCAATGGCGACCATGCTCGGCAAGATGGGTTTAGCGAATACAACCATCGGTTTGGTGATTGTGCACGTTATCTACGGCATGGCATTTACCACTCTGTTTTTCCGTAACTTCTACATCTCGATTCCCGATGAACTGATCAAAGCGGCTAAGTTGGATGGTGCTGGCTTCTTTACGATTTTCTTCAAGATTTTATTACCGATCTCAACGCCAATCATCATGGTGACGGTGATCTGGCAGTTCACCGCGATTTGGAATGACTTCTTGTTCGGAGTGGTCTACTCCGGCTCAGATACTCAGCCGATTACCGTGGCATTAAACAACCTAGTCAACACCAGCACTGGCGTTAAAGAATATAACGTCGACATGGCTGCCGCGATCATCGCCGCACTGCCAACGTTGTTGGTGTATGTCTTCGCAGGAAAATATTTTGTTCGTGGCCTAACGGCAGGATCAGTAAAAGGATAATTACCCATGGCAACATTAGATTTAAAACAGATCCGTAAAACCTATCGCAACGCGGACAACGAAACGTTAAAGGGCATCGACATCAGTATCGATTCGGGGGAATTTTTGATACTTGTCGGCCCTTCGGGGTGTGGAAAATCCACCCTAATGAACACCATAGCTGGGCTAGAAAATATTAGCTCGGGTGAAATCGTGATTGATGGTGTAGATGTAGCGCAGGTTGAACCTAAAGATCGCGACATTGCGATGGTATTCCAGTCGTACGCGCTTTACCCAAACATGACGGTACGCGGCAATATCGCTTTCGGTTTGAAGATTCGCAAGATGCCGCAACAAGAGATTGATGCTGAGGTTAATCGAGTGGCAGAAATGCTGCAAATCGAACAGTTACTGGATCGTAAACCGTCGCAACTTTCTGGAGGCCAGCGTCAACGTGTCGCGATGGGCCGTGCTTTGGCTCGTCGTCCGAAGCTTTATCTATTTGATGAGCCGCTTTCTAACTTGGATGCCAAGCTGCGTGTTGAGATGCGCCATCAGATTAAACGTCTGCACCAAAAGCTGAATACTACGATTGTTTATGTAACCCATGATCAAATTGAAGCAATGACACTCGCTGACCGTATAGCAGTAATGAAAGATGGTGAACTGCAGCAGTTAGGCACACCACAAGAGATCTACACCAAGCCAAATAATATGTTCGTGGCGGGCTTTATGGGGTCACCATCCATGAACTTCATTAAGACCATGGTGGATTTGGATGAGGAACAGAATCCGATCATCAAAGTAACTGGCACGGCGGAGCAAGAACACCACATTCGATTGCCACAGAGTATGCGTGACCAAGATGGCAAGGAATTGGTCATTGGATTGCGTCCTGAGCATATTACCGAGCAAGAAGGTGATGATGTGTCGGCAACCACAAAGCTAGATCTGCAATTAGAAGTGTTGGAGCCAACAGGGCCAGATACGATTGCGATGGTTAAAGTGAACGATCAAGAAGTCGCGTGTCGTTTATCGCCAGAATTTGAAGTGTCCGTTGGACAAATGGCACCGCTTCATTTTGACTTATCGAAAGCTGTATTCTTCGATGCTCAAACCGAAGCGAGAATCGACTTCTAACTTCTAGTTGCTGAGTTAGTTTAACAATCAAAGTTCATGTCTAAATCAAAGGCAGTATCACCAACTAGTAATAAGTAATGTGATGCTGTCTTTTTCGTTGTCTATACTTGCTTTTTATTCCTTATAAAAACAGAGGGATAAAGGATATATATGCTTCTACAGCAATAATATCGTGATTTAGTCTCCCTTAGCTCTATAAAGCTGACGTAGAAACGCGTAGGATCACAATACTTTGGATCAAATACTAGGTTGCACTTTGGTGCATAAACAGAATAAAACATGAAACTAACAGCAAAACCAGCGGCGAATAACGCTTTACTTATTTCTATTACGACACCTGATTTTAAAGGTGACGAAGCAAAAGAGTCTCTTGCCGAACTTGCTCGCTTAGTGTCAACCCTAGGGTTTAAAGTCGTCGGTACTCAATCGCAGCACCATAACTCATCTCAAAGACAGAATGTGTTGGGTGCAGGTAAGCTTGCCGAAATTGCACACCTAACCGGTTACCAAGGCTCTATTGAAGAAGCTGAAGATGAAGATTTTATTGATGAGTCGTTTGATTTTAGTTCTGAAATCGATGAGCTAGATTTTGATGATCTTCCAACGGGAAACTTCCAATACGGTGCCGCTGATGTTGTGGTATTTGACTGTGATTTAAGTCCATCTCAAATGCGTACTGTTGAGGCGAGTTTGGGTGTGGAAGTATTTGACCGCACTGGAATAATCATCGAAATTTTCAGCCGTCACGCTCGTACTCGTACTGCTCGTCTGCAAGTTGATATCGCTCGTCTAAACTACTTAGTGCCACGACTTCGTGAAACGGCTGAGGGTGATAAAGAGCGTCAAATGGGTCAGGGCGCAGGTGAAACTTCATTAGAGCTAGACCGTCGTAATGTACGTGACCAAATTGCTGCGCTTAAGCGTGAGCTAGTAAGCGTACAAGATGAAATGAAGACCCGACGCACAAGGCGTGCGGAGCTTTTCACTGTTGCTTTAGTTGGCTACACCAATGCCGGTAAGTCTTCGATGATGCGTGCAATGACCGCAACCGAAGTGGTCGGTGAAGATAAACTATTCGCAACCCTAGATACTACGGTTCGTGCACTTCAGCCGATTACTCAGCCGCGTATCTTGGTTTCAGATACCGTTGGTTTCATCAAGAAACTGCCACACGATCTGGTTGCTTCATTCCACTCAACGCTAGCAGAAGCGCACGATGCTTCATTGTTACTTTATGTGGTTGATGCTTCAGACGTTTCATTCCGAGCTCAGCTTGATGTGGTACACGACGTATTAGCACAAGTGGGCGTTGAAGGTAGCGAAAAACTATTAGTGCTGAACAAGTGCGATAGACTGAGTGAAGAAGATCAGTTAGCGCTGATTGAAGAATTCCCAGACGCGATGCTAACGTCGACTCGTGATCCGTTAGATATCACGAAACTGCATAAATACATCGTTGGTGTTGCAGAAGAAGGCATGATCGAAGAAGAGATCACCATCCCTTATTCTGGACAAGGCATCATCGGTGAGATTCGCTCAAACATGAGTGTGGTTAAAGAAGAGTACGATTACGAGTGTATTAAGTTGACCGTTCGCTCTAGTGAAATTGACTTAGCACGTTTGAAAAAGCGTATGCAGAACTCTTAATCGTCTATCTAATTTAGATAAGAACGTCCAAAGAAAAAGCGACCTAAGTGGTCGCTTTTTTTATTGGTTGAGCTTAGCAAATCTAAGTTTAGCTAAGTCATGAGTTAATTACGCCATTCTTTGAGTTGGCTTCCAACGTGCTAGTTCTGGGTCAAGCTTGATACCTTGCGAAGTCAGCAGGTTAACACGTGCTAAGTAAGCCGCACCGTGCATCAGGTGCTTAGCAAGATCAACGGCATTACGCTGCTGGTAATCATCTAGATAGCTGTCTTTTGCCCATGCGTTGAATGCGCCAAGTGCAGGGCCAGCCCATACTTGGTAATCCATTTCACGACCTTGTTCACCTGTGTTTGACCAACGACTAGAAAGCCCCAAGTACCAACGGAAGATCAACGCCATCTTACGCTTCGGGTTGCCTTCAGCACGTTCGATCTGTTTAGGATCTCGCTCGTTAAAGTGCGCCACAGTACCCGCCCAAATGTCATCCAGTGTTGAACGGAATACCTGCTTCTCAAGCTTCAGGCGTTCTTCTACTGGAATTGCTTCAATCGAGTCGTAACGTGTGTATAGCTCATACAGTTTGTTGGCACGCATTGGGAATAAAGTGCCGCGTTTAACCACTTGCAGTTTCACACCCATTTCGAACATGTCTGCCGCCGGGGCCATTGTCACGTCAGCCATTTCGGTTGTCGAAAGCAGCTTACGTGTGTGTTCGCTCGCGCCAGACTCGACACACGCTTGGTTGATTGAACCGGTAACAATGTAAGCAGCGCCCATGTTAAACGTCGCTAGAGCAGCGTCAGGCGTACCTACGCCGCCGCCACAACCGACACGTAGCGGAGTTTTGAATTGGTACTGAGCTTGGATTTGCTCTTTCAGTGCAAGAATCGTTGGTAACAGTGTGACAAGTGGGCGGTTATCGGTGTGACCACCAGAATCGGCTTCTGCGGTAATGTCATCAGCCATAGGAACCAGCTGTGCCAGTTCCATCTGTTCTGCTGTGATTCGGCCTTCTTCAACCAAAGCTTGCAGCATTTTCACAGGAGCAGGCTGCATGAACTTACTTGCAACTTCAGTACGGCTTACCTTAGCAATAACCTTGTTGCCAATCTGAATCTCACCTTGTGCATCACGGCTAAGGCCAGCGGCACGGTAGTGAACGATTTGCGGTGTTAAACCTAAGAATGCTGAAGCCTCAACGGTTTTTACTTTGTGCTTCAAAAACAGTTCAACACTGCCGCGTTCTAGAGCGGGTTCGCTTGGGCTGTGAATCAGGTTAAATGCGTAAGGACCGTTTGGCAGTGCTGCTTGAATACGGTTGATCGCTTGTTCAACGCGAGACGGGATTAAGCCCGCTGCGCCAAATGAACAAAGAATGCCGGCTTGACCAAGCGCAATCACCAACTCTTCAGATGAGATGCCGTTTGCCATTGCGCCCGCGTAGTAAGCGTATTTCACGCCGTGGCAGCGACGAAAATCTTCGTCGCCTAAGCTTTGTGTACCAAGAGCCGGAGCAAATGCGCTAACCGGTTGGCTGTTCGCCGAGCTTGCTGAATCGCCTGATGCAATCTCAGCTTGTTGGCTTACGCCTAAGCCTTTTTCTGGGTGGTTCACTACGTAACAAGCAAGGCTTAAATCTTTCAAGATTGTCGACATTGCTGCGTTATCGAAATGGGTAGTGCTCCCTTCAATCTGCCAAGGCCACGGAGATAGCTTTTCGTTATTAATTGTAGTTTGAGTTGTCATAATTAATTCTTTCCTAGTTCTCTGTCTCTGTCACTAATGGCGGCTTATGCTTTATCGATAGAAGGAGCTTCTTCTATACAAATCGCAATGTCTTTCACTTCGTAAATACGCAGACCATCTTTGCTCAGGTTTGCATCGCCAACGATGATACGTTTGCCGTCTTCGTCTTTAATCGCAGTGATGTGTACATCAAGAGACATTTGCTTGTTCAGAGGGTTAATCTGACCACGGTATTTCCATTTTACTTCAGATTGGATTTGACCAAACTTCGGATTGCGGAAGCCAGCGCCAAGGTCTTTGTTTAGCGCATAGGTTTGCATCAGTTCGATGATCGCTTCGACACCTAGAGAACCTGGCATTACCGGATCTTGATGGAAGTGGAACTGGAAGAACCAATCGCTCGGGTCAATCGTACGCTCTGCGTATAGGTAACCTAGGCCATCTTTACCACCATCGCTGGTGATCTGCACAGTATCGATAAAGTTCAAGCGGCCGCCAGCCAGTTGGTAGTGCTCTTGCACTTCACCAGTAGCAGAAATAGGTGCATTGAAGTAACGCGTCGTTTTGTCTAGCAGGTTGATGTTTACATCCGGCGTGCGGTTGTTATCAACGTGCCAAGGGTGAGTCACTTTACCGTTGTCCAAACCAAGTTGGTCTTTCAGTGCTGCGCCTTTGAAGTAACCAAATACCGCTGTACCTTGGTAGAAAGGCACGCCGTCAGTACTCAGTTCGAAGCTGAAGCTCTGTACGATGTTGGTGCCCATCATTACGGTTGAAAGCAGGCGAGAATCGTTGGTGATCGTTTTGCCACGCAAGTCGACGTTACGCAGAATTTTGCCGCTACCATCTAGGTTACGGAAAAACAGTTCTTCACCTGGGAAGCCCAGTGTTGTACCCATGTAGCCTGAGATGAAGCCGTTTGGCTGCAGTGAAATCTCCATCAATACCGAGTAAGGCATTAGGGTCTGGTGGCTGTTTTCATCAAAGTACCATGCGTTTTCTGGCACTTCGTATTCTGCAATACACGATGAAGGCTTCTTGAAGTCGCCACGCTTACCGTCGATCTCAACCACACGAGTGGTTAGCTGTAAGTCGCCACACGGAGTACGTGGTGGAATCATGCCACGGTAGATAGAGAAATCAGGACCGAAACATTTCTCGATATCGCCGGTTGCGAATTCGAACATGTGGTAAGGCGTGAATGGAACTGTATCGGGTGTGCGGTTCGGGTAATCAGGCGTTACCGGAGCTTCAACGTGTTGAAGAGGAACCACACCTTTGTTTGGTGCTGTTGCTAGGTCTTCAATTTGCGCCATGAGTGGTGCATTCGCTGAAGCTTGCTGATTAACGGCTGGTGTATGGTCCAAGTTTTCGATAACAGGGGTCGCGACAGCTGTTTCTAAAGAAGGTAGGTAACGAGTACATTCGTCATCTTCTTTGATCATTACACCCAAGTTTTGGAAATCAACAATCACTTTGCCGTTCAGCAAAATATCGATGTTGGCTTTCGCGTATGGACGAGGGCTTAGACCAATCTCGGTCACTTCCATGCGGTAAGTTAGTTCTGCCGATTGCGGGAGAACTTGGCCACGACAACGTACTTGTTGAGGGGCATTTTCAAGCGGTTGGAAACGACCATTTTGAACAAGCGTGTGCATGCCAAGGTGCATCATGAAGAACTGAAGCAGTTGACCACAACCTTCTGCCATCAAAGATCCAGCCATTACTGAGTCATCTTTGAAGTGACAAGGGAAGTACCAGTGCTCAGGCTCTAGCTGCTTGTGACCTTCAATTAAGCCAAGTCCCCATGTGCCGCCTTGCGGTTCAACACGGCTAACCTTTTCGATCATCATGAACTTCTCTGAGCTGAAGCACAAAGAAGGCTGGTGGCGATTAGATTGGTGAGTCGGGCCAAAACACTCTGCGATGTTTGCAGTCAGCAGGTGGCGCAGTTCTTGGTGGTTAAACTGAGTTTTAGGGCAGTGCAACATAGGGTCGAAGCGCTGCTTAGTCGCCAGCTTACGCGCCTTGATTTCATCTTCAGTGTGAATCACACCTTTGCCGTCTGCTAGCTCTTCGTCGGTGAAGAAGCCTGCACAACCGTTATCCATTTTCAGGATCATCTTGTCGCCAACGAAACACTCGTACGAGAAGAAGAACAGCAGCGTGTCGCCATTGCGAGCAAAGTTGTTGATTGAGATATCGTAACGCAGCGTATCGCCACCACGAGGCAAGTCGCCAAGGAAAGTCAGCGTACAATCAAGTAAGCGATAAACACGCTCGCCTTTGTTTTCAAAATCGATACCTAAATAGCTGATTAGCATTAGGTCACATTGACCAGATTCAACCGCCACTGCCCAAGGGATCTGACCATCAACAAGATACGGCGCATCAACAGGGATGTCGTATTCGGTGGTCATGGTGCTTGGTTTGTACTCGTTCACTGTCGCGTTGAGCTTGGTTACACGAGATACCAATAGGTAGTCAGTGGTTGGTAAGCGAACGCGGCGCGAGTAGCTATCGATGATCGCGTAATCAGGGCCAAATACGTTGGCGATGTCGCCTTCAGCGTATTCAACCAGATCATCGTAATCCCAGATACATGGTTTACGGATAGGTTTTACTGGTGCAGGCGTCGCAAGTACGTTTACTGGCACTGACTGAACCTGAGCCGGTTGAGCTTGAACAGGCTGAGCTGGCGTTTGTTGACCATTCGTTTGTTGAGAAATGGCATTGCTATCTAAACCAGATGTCACTGCGTTTAGCTGTGCTTTTAATAGCGCATCAGCCATTTGCATGCCTTGGGCGCGAGTGTGCAGGAATGCTTTGTGTACTTGCTGAGCTGCTTGCTGATTTTGAGCAAAAGCTTGGTTGTATGGTGTTACAGACGGCTGTGATGCTGCATCCGTATTAGCGTCGATATTCGATACGCCATTTTTAGCGGATAGGACATGAGTCATATTGCTGTGGTTACCTGTTAGCTGACTGTGGCGAGTTGGCGCCAGAGTAGGGGATACTGATGTAGGAGTTTCGATTATTGGCTCTATCGCGTTCTGCGTTAGTGCTTTCTTCTCTAACTCTTTTTGCGCAAGGGTTGCTTGAATGCTTGCTGTCGTTGGAACCGACGCCACTCTTGCTGCTTGTTTACCAGAAGCTTTCTGTTGAATCGTTGCTAAGTTAGTCACTGGGGTTTGGGCAATATGTTGATAGATATCACGACCACCAAGAGTCACTTGCTTAACCAATTGACGTTTAGCATCGCTCGCCAGTTCATTGCTTAAACGAACGGAAAGTGATTGAGATTCAACACTCGATTGGCTTAGTAGTAGCTGTGAACATTGTCCTTCGCTGATGTTGGCAACAATCACGCTCTTAGAACTGACATTCGGATTCAGAGGTGCAAGGTTCAGGTTGAGCAGGCCGTGTAGCAGGCTTGCCATGCCAGAGGCTGCAGAGCAGTGACCAACACGTTGACTCGCTTGAATTGTCTTAGTGCTGCTTCCTAGATTGATAGGTGTTTGCTCTTGTGACAAAGACTCTGATGCATGGTTAAGCTCAAGCAGAGAAACATCGTTCGAGCTCATACCGACTTGAGTCAGTAACTCATCAGCAACGGCGTTGTTATTCTCGCTTGAACCAAAGGCCAATGCGTTGATGCTGCCGTAAGCCGTATCTTGGTTGCTCGCTATTCGACTCTCTTCAACAAGAACAATCGCACCTGCGCCTTCGCCGACATTCCAACTGCCGTCTTGCTGTTGTCCGAATTTTGGAGCAAGCGACACTGGGCTCACGCTGTTCTTCAGAATCACATGTTCTGCACTGCCACTAAGGTCAACGGCTGCAATCACGACTGCATCCATGGATTCTTGCGACATTAGGTTTTGCGCCACGTCGATACAACGAGCAACCGACTGTTCAGCGGCTGAAATCGTAAAGGCAGGGCCGTTAAAGTCCCACAATGAAGAGATACGCGAAGCCATGATGTTACCGATGAAACTGGTGTATTGGTTCAGCTTGGCTGCGTCCATCACACTGTCCATCGCGATGGTTTCTAGCGATTGGTATTCATCTTGTGTTAGCTCAATACCCATGTTGGCAAAGCTGTCGGCCAATTGGCTATGCAGGTTTACGCGTCCACGGAATTGGTGCATCTCAAGCTCTGTTTCCATCGCAACGAGTACTGCAACTTTTTGGCCTGCTACAAGCTTGGCGTCTTTGATCGCTTCGTCTGCAACTTTCATCAGTAGCAACTGCTGAGAGATCAAACGGTCATCTTCATTAGGCGGCACTTTGAAGCGTAGGAAATCGAGATCGAATTGATCGATGTACGCTCCATTTGGAATACCGTGTAAACCAAACTGATTCAGTAGTTCTGGATGTTGGTCTAAGCCTTTCCAGCGTTTCTTAGGCAAAGCAATGAAAGCATCGTTGTTGGTCTCAATCGCAGTGCTTAGCGCATTGATGCTTTGCAGAGAACCGAAGTGAGACGCTAGACCAGTAATGTTTAAATTAGACGGCTGTAGGCTTGGAGAAACCGATTCTTGAGTCTGGTTTAGATGACTGGTGTCTGAATACGCTTCAAGCAGTAAGTGAGCATTACAACCACCGAAACCAAATACAGAAACACCCGCACAGCGCTCTTGATTGCCCGCTTTACTTGGCCAAGGTTGAACCTGCGTTGGCAGAGTCTGTGATCCAAATAAACCTTCAGGCGATGATAGTGGCTTGTTCAAATTAATACTTGGCGGAAGCACGCCTTCTTTCATCGCAAAGATCATCTTCATGATCCCCGGCATACCCGCCGCAGTCAGTAAGTGACCGAGGTTTGACTTCGCAGAGCCAATCAATGGTGGGTTAGAGCCATTCAATTTGTCAGCAAAGAAACGCTCCATTGAGGTTAACTCGACCTTGTCACCTAATGGCGTGCCGGTTGCGTGACACTCAATCACTTCAATGCTGTCTGGTGTTAGGTTTGATGCCTCGTAAGCGCGTTCAAAGGCTTGTACTTGTCCTTTGCTATTTGGGCTTAATACGAACTGGCCACGGCCATCGTTCGACAAGCCAATACCGCTGACAACTGCGTAAATATTATCGCCATCACGCTCTGCATCAGCTAAACGTTTTAGCACTAAAACACCGGCACCTTCGCCAGCAAACAGACCTTTACTGTTGCTATCAAACGGAACCGACACACCGTGGTCTGGGTAAGCGTGGAAGATTGAGAAACCCATGTTGATGAAGAATGGGTCAGCACCGGATACCGCGCCCGCCAACATCATGTCGGCTTTGCCCGTGTTCAAGTAATCACACGCTAACTTCAATGAATACACTGAGCTTGCACATGCCGCGTCTAGGCTAAGTTGCACGTTGCCTAGACCCAATGCATCAGCCACTAACTTAGAGGCATTATGTGCTGCAGCACCATTGATAGGGTTGAGGTCTTGAGCGGTTTCATTGGTTGGTAGCAGTGAAAACTGGTCATTAGCCAATTTATCTTTAAGTGCTTTCTCGACCACTGAATGATACATCGGTAGAAACAGGTCGTTTGAACGTGTGGTTGGGAACGAAAGGGCACCCATGATCACGCCTGTACGCTCTAAAATATCGGCATTTAAATGAATGCCTGCGTCGACTAACGCCTTACGACTGGTATCCAAAGCCCATAGGAAACTCTGGTCAACACCGTTGAACGATTCTGCTGTTAAGCGGTAGCCATTGCTATCGAAATTGAAGTTTTCGATGTAGCCGCCTTTGTCACAGTAAAAGCGGTCTGATTCGCCTTGCACGCCCTGATAGCTTTCAGGTTTAGCACCTAATTTTTCAGCGCTTAATGTGGTTCGAGAATCTTTTTTGTTTAGCAAGTTTTGCCAAAAATCTTTTGGCGTATCCGCTTCTGGGTATTGATTAGCAATACCGACAATCGCGATCTTATTGCACTTCACTTGCTGCTTGTTTTGAGCCTGATATTTATATCGAGATGGTTTCGATTGAGAACTCATACTAGCTCTCCTTGATGATTCACTGCGCTGCCTTGAGATACACCACTTAATTGCTTAGCGGCGGTGATCTGTTGTTCTAGCCCTTGAATTAGTGGCTCGACAGACAATGGAATTTGATGAGTAATGAGCTGACCAATGCACTTGATGAACGTGACAACATCGTCACCGCCTTTGGCATTGGAAGCGATTGTGCAGTACTGGTCGGCTACGTTGTCGCTACGATTGATCTTGTCGATCAATGTGCTGGTTTGACGATCGGCACCTACTTCGACAAACAGGCGAGCACCTTGCTGACGCGCACTTTGGATCAACGCGGTGAAATCCAGCGTTGAACAGAAAGTGTCGGCAATCGAAAGGGCGATGCTGTCGCTGTCGATATTGATTGGTGTGCCAGTCGGTAGACCTGCTGCGCTGATAAAGCGGATATGCTTTGGCAATTCGTCGAACAGTGGTTGAGTGTAAAACTCACGCACTTGGCTATGTTGACTCAATGCTGGTGTGGTGTGCATTGCGGTAACACGGTTCGCGGCAATGCCACGTTTACCTAGTTTTTTGAGTAGTGCACGACATGTGCTTTCACAACCAGCCAGTACGCAGGTGTCACCTTGGATGATGGCGAGATAAGCGCGTGGGAATTCTGGTAACAGAGCCTCAATCGCTTGTGCATCACTGCGAACCACAAAGCTATTCCATTGGATGCTTTCGTTGCTGTTTAGCTGCCAATCTTGACGCACCGCTGTCAGTTCACCAGAAATAGCCGTGGTGAAAATCGGGCTGGTTTGAGTCATCTCAATCAGCGCATGTGGGTTTTTCCAAACATTCAAGCTGGCCCACATGGAAGCTTCACCTTTGGAGTAACCCAAAGCGAAGTCTGGCTGTACTTTGAATTCATCACATAGCAGTTGTGTTAACAGATAACTACTGCCGACACCTGCTATGGCCAATTCACTGAGCGACATTTCTTGCGAGTCTTCAGCGTAGGTTTTGTCAGCCTGCAGCATCTCTTTCAAGTTACCTTCACGTTCTAAACGAGCAAATAACTGTGGGAAATGGTGGTGAAAATCGCGCAACATGCCGGGATAAACCGTGCCAACACCAGGGTAAACAAATGCAACGCCACCTTTGCTTTGAGGCTTTGGAGAGAAACAACTGCCCGCTGGCGTTTTGTATTGGCTGTTATCAGACATTACTTTTGGCAACGCATTTTCTAGCGCTGTGATCTCTTGTATTACTGCCTCAATTGAAGCCGCTTGAATCACGATGTTCGCGCCAAGGTCAACATTGTGTTGAGCGCTTTGGAAGTGGCTTAGGTTTGAATGCATCAAGGTGGCGATAGCAAGCTCGCTGTCCGCCGAATCGCTAACGCATTTAAGCTCTGCTCTTAGTGAGACTAGCTTAGAAACTAATTCAGCTTGGTTATTGCCAGAAACCACAAACATCAAACGCTCGCTCGATAGCAATGGCTTTGGTTCTTGCAAACCGGTCGCTTGAGTCAAGATCACGCTGGTGGCTTTTTGGCTATCGTCACTGAAAGTTAACGCAGCAACACGAGCTTTGTTCGGTTCAGTGAACCAGTAATGGTTAGGTAATGAATAGCTCGGCAATGAACGGCTCGATATCGCATTAACCATATTCAACAACTCATTAAACTGCTGCGAAGCAGATAGGGTTGAGTATTGTTGTTGATGGCTTAAATCTGAAGCGGGGCGGCGTGACATCTTTAGAGCAAGCTGAACGCTATCTCCATTATCTAGATCGAGAGTTTCGACAAAACCCGCTAAATTCGCGTGTGGGTGAATCTTATTCTGAGCAGCATTCAGCGCACTTAACATCAACAATGATGGTGAGTGAGGATCCAAACAGAGTTTAACAGCAGTGCCTTGATTTACAGTCTCAATCGCACGGCTAAGTGCTTGATTAAAATTGCCATCAACCACAACAGTTATCATACCTGGGAACGAGGGGAATAAGTCGGCAGAAAGCTCAGCCGCGTTTGCTGGCTGAGTTAAAAGAGCGATGCGCAATGGCATCGCTTTATTAGTAGGAACAGTCACTATGACAATTGCTCCTTTTCTGGGTTCTTAGTCGTCTCTTTCTTCGATACTGCTGAGCTAGACTTCGGCAAAAATGCGTCATTTAAGCTCTTGCTGATGGTGACTTTTGCACCTTTCATTACCGCGCTTAAACGACCATCTTGGTGGTAAAGCGAGATATCAGCTTGCAGTGAACGAGCCGTGCTTTTTATCACGCTCAGCTCTAGCCAACCTTGGTCACCATCGTGCATCGGTGCGTAACAAATAAACTCACCGATTGCAGACGGTAGGCTTGCCGCGCCGTATTTCAATCGAGCCCATACCAACATGGCTTGCAACAGATAATCTTCAGCAAATGGCTGGCTATCGCCAAAGCCTTGCTTAGGAATAAATGCTCCGCAGTCGCTGTTTTCAATCTGAGGCAACTGGCATTGAGCCAATAAACCTAAGTCGTCAAAGCGTTCGACTGAGGTAATACCTTGCAATCTTGGTCCGTGAAACAGAGTGCCGTCACTGTATAGAGCTTGTGCCGTTGTTACAGGTGCTGAAGTGTTGGCCTCAAAGCGTTTTACTGACGCTTGTTGAACATCTTCAGACACTTGCACAGAGGCAACTTGCAACTGAGCTTGATACTGTGGTCGCCCTTGGCAACTGATCACCGCTTTTAGCTGATCTTTTGATTTAGCATCAGAAGAAAGAACCAGTTTCAGCTCTTGCACTTCATCGGTATCAAAAATCACACCTTTCAGCAGTTTGTAGTTGTGAACGCTAACGTTCACCCCTAATAGTTGCTCAGCGACTTCACGCATCCATTGGATGGCACACACTGTCGGTAACACTGGGTTACCGGCAATGCAGTGATCTTGAATGAAAGGCAATGCCTTTGGATCAAGATGACGTGTCACAGTAATGCTTGTATTCAGCGGACTCTCTGCAAGATGCACAGACTCCGCATTAAGCTTTTTTACAGCAGCTTCCTTGTTGTCAGAACCTTGCATGCTCGTACCAACCAGCAGTTGAATGCCAGTTTCGTTTAGCAGTTGAGAACTAAACAGCTCTGCACCTGCCTGAAGAGGAATCACGTACACACCGCGCTCTGTGAACATACGTTTCAATGCTGCGTTGACCATACCACCGTCCCACGGTCCCCAGTTGAAGCTCATCACTTTCGCTTGAGGGTTACGAGCAGACAATTGCAGAGCCGCTTTGTTTAGGATTTCGTTAGACATCGAGTAGTCACTTTGGCCTGTGTTTCCGTAGAAACCCGCCGCCGAAGAGAACATCGCAATCAGTTTTAGTTTGCTGCTATCAAGACCACCAAGAACCGCTTCTAGTCCGCCCACTTTCGTGCCGTAAACCATGTTCAGTTCATCAAGTGTTTTATCTTGAATGTGCTTGTCAGCCAGTACGCCTGCACCGTGGATAAGACCTGTGATGCCTTCGAAATTCGCCAGCGTTTTCGCTACTGACTCATGGTTCGATACATCTAGGCTTAGGTATTCAGCGCTCGCGCCAATCTCGTTGAAAGCGGCAAGTGCTGCGTTGATTTCAAGGCTGCTCAATACCGGTTTTAGCAAGGCATCAACTTTTTTCGGCGTTGGCTTATCACCCGTCGCTTGTAGGTGCGCAATTGCAGCAGGTTTTAGCTCTTTCTCTTGCTTGCCTTGTGCCCACTGAGGTAGCTCAGCTGAAGTAATATGTTTACTACGACCTGCAAGAATGAAATGAGATTTACATTGCTTAGCAAGCGTCAGTGCACATTCAAACGTCACGCCTTTAGCGCCACCCGTCACCAGAACTTTGTCGTTCTTGGTTAGTTGAGCGCCTGCGTTTTTAGTTTGTGCAGCACCTGGTGTTGCAGCAATCAATGTTGCACGACCAGATTCACCGTTTTCCGCATGGCTAAGGCCGATTTCAACCGTGTTGGTATCGATATCGAACAGTTCGCCTGTAATAGCTTCAGCTAGGTGACGAGCATCAACAGAAGCGTCAACATCCAATGCACGGCAGAACACGTTTGACCATTCATGGCTCAGTGTCTTAGTGAGACCAGACAACGCGGCTTGGTTAAGTTCTGCATTCGCTAATTGCTTAGTATCTAGGTAACCAAAGCCACCATCGATACGGCTTAGCGTGAAGAACACGCTGCGACCTGAAACGGCATTCAGCTGACCATTTAGGTGCTTAGCGAATAAGAACGCTGTCGTCAGTGAAGCTCTTGAGTCTGCATTCAAGTTAACCGCTTGCTCGTTGCTTTGTTTAGCATCAACGATAGCTTGTAGGTGAATGAAGCCAGCAATCACTTTGTTCGACGTTTTAAGGTCTGCTTCGATGTCGTTAATAACCGCAGTCACACCCGCATCATCGACGCTGTTGAGTGTGTAGCTTGCGATTTCACTGTTTAAAGGTGACGCGGCAGAAAGAGCACTACGCACTACAGCAACTTGAATGCCGTTAGCGGTCAACTTTTCTGCTAGAACACCGGCGTTGTGACCATCATCTGTGATCACGACACAAGCGTCTTTTGAGAAACAATCGACGAGTTTATCTGCCGCTGGTAGCTTTTTTAGCGCTACCTCATTGTGTGGAGGAAGTTCCGCTGTCGCTGTTTCTGCGATAGGCGTTACTGATTCAGCTTTTGGAGTCACTACAGGTGCAGCAGCGGATAGCTTGCTTTGCATGTAGGTAACAATTTCACCAAGCGTACGACATTCAGCTAAGTCTTCAGGGTTTAGCTCTGGCAGCGTTGGTAGCTGGTCTTGAACCGTACCTAGAATCTCAACACGTTTGATTGAGTCGATACCAAGGTCTGCTTCCATGTCCATTGCTAAGTCGAGCATTTCTGCTGGGTAACCTGTTTTGTCGGCAACCACTTCCATCATTGTTGATTGAACGTGAGCAGGGTTTAGGTCGTTGCTCGTGCTTTCTACTGCGGCGGTAGCTGCTTCTGGAGCTACTGTCGCAGCTTCTGAAATAGGAGCTAACTTGCTGTTCATGCTTTTAGTATTCATGTAAGCAACGATTTCACCCAGAGTACGACACTCAGCCAAGTCTTCAGGGTTCAGCTCTGGCAATGTTGGTAGCTGGTCTTGAACCGTACCAAGGATCTCAACACGTTTGATTGAGTCGATGCCAAGGTCAGCTTCCATGTCCATTGCTAGGTCTAGCATTTCTGTTGGGTAGCCCGTTTTATCCGCTACTACGCTCAACATTGTGCTTTGAACTTGTTCTGCGTTTAAACCGTTTGATACTGTTGGCGCAGATGCTTGAGCTGCTACTGGAGCAGAAGCTGGAAGCTTGCTGTTCATGTAGGCTACGATTTCGCCTAGAGTGCGACATTCAGCTAAGTCTTCAGGGTTCAGTTCTGGAAGAGTCGGTAGTTCATCTTGAACCGTACCAAGAATCTCAACACGCTTGATTGAATCGATACCAAGGTCAGCTTCCATATCCATTGCTAGATCTAGCATTTCAGTCGGGTAGCCCGTCTTCTCTGCTACCACTTCTAACATCGTCTTCTGAACAACAGCTGCATCTAGTCCGTTGTTAGCTGCTGCTGGCGCCACTACTTCCGTTTGTGCTGCAACTGGTGCAGAAGTCGGAAGTTTACTGTTCATGTAGTCAACGATTTCGCCAAGAGTGCGACACTCAGCTAAATCTTCAGGGTTTAGCTCTGGAAGAGTAGGTAGTTCATCTTGAACTGTACCAAGAATCTCAACACGCTTGATTGAGTCGATACCAAGGTCTGCTTCCATATCCATTTCTAGATCAAGCATTTCCGTTGGGTAACCTGTCTTCTCAGCAACTACTTCTAGCATGGTTTGTTGAACGACTTTTGCATCAAGACCATTAACTACAGCAGCTGCTTGAACTGGTGCTGCTTCATTAGTTGAAACTCCAGAAGGCATCTTGCTGTTCATGTAAGTAACGATTTCACCAAGAGTACGACACTCAGCTAAATCTTCAGGGTTCAGCTCAGGTAGGTTTGGCATTTCGTCTTGAACGGTACCAAGGATCTCTACGCGCTTGATTGAGTCGATACCAAGGTCTGCTTCCATGTCCATTTCTAGATCAAGCATTTCCGTTGGGTAACCCGTTTTCTCAGCGACCACTTCTAGCATCACTTTTTCAGCATCAGCTGATTGTACTGCTACTGGTGCAGCCACAGGAGCCGGTTGTGCTTTAACTGGCACAGGCTGAGCTGCAACAGGCGCTGCCGCTTGAGCCGCTACTTGTGGTGCAGGAGCTGCTTTCTGTACTGGCGTAACTTGAACAGACTGAGCTTGAACTGGCGCGGCTTGTACAGGAGTCGCTTGTACTTGAGCTACAGGCTGTTGAACGATAGCTGCTGGAGTAGTTGGAGCTTGAATCGCTGGCTGAGCATTTACAGAAGTAACGAAGGTTGGTTGTGCTGTTTCGACTGAACCTTGCGTCAGCATGTTCAGTGCTGAGTTGTTGCTGTGCGCTTGCATTTCTAGGTAATGAGCGTGCGCTTTTAGCGTCTCAGCTTGGTGCTGGTGGAACATCTCCATAGAACGCTGTAGGTTCTCAGGAATTGCTACGCCTGCTGTTGCCATTTTCGCTTGCTCAGACATTAGGGTGTTGAACGTGTCACCGTATTGCTGAGGAATCGCAAGGAACTGCTGATGTACTTCTGCTGCTTGTTGTTGAGCATTGAAGAACGATTGCAGTGAAGACTCATCAACCGTTACTGAAGCTGTTGGCTGAATAGTCGCTGGTGCAGGTTGTGCTACTTGAGGCTGCTGAGTTGCTGTTGCTACTTGTACACTTGGTGCTGCAACTGATTGTTGTACATTTGAAGCTTGAGGAGCAGCCACAGGTACTTCAACGATTTCTGTTTTAATCACTTCTTTTTCCACGATTTTCTCGACTTCAACTTTCACTTCAACAATCTCAGTCTTTTCGGTGACGTTGCCCGAAGCCAATGATTGATCCATTTTCTTACGAGTAGCAGGGCTGATGTAGTTGGTTGCATTCAGTTTGATGTTCATTGGTGATGCCTTTGCAGGTTCAGCAATGTCAGCTTGGTAAGGGTCAATGTTGTCTAATGAAATACCTGCCACGCACAGTTGAACCGCAGCTAAACGAAGCTGTTGGTCACTGTCGCCTTTAGGGCTTGGGTTGATGCTGATTGCGTAAAGCTCTTCGTTCTTATCAGCCAATGTTTTCTCAACCAGCTTTTGAAGAATGTTTTTCGGACCGAACTCTACGAATACGCGTGCACCGGCTTCATACATCGCTTCAATTTGCTCGCTAAAACGAACCGATTGCAGCATGTGTTGCTTGAACGCTTTCTTGATCGCTTTAGCGTCTTTGCTGTGCAGCTTGCCTGTTGCATTTGAGTAAAGCGGCAGTGTTGGAGCGCTGAATGAAGCTTTATCAATTGCAGCAGCAAATGGTTTTTGAGCGTGAGCAACAAGCGGTGTATGGAAAGCACCAGATACTGGCAGAGCAATTGCTTTGAAGCCTTGTTCAGTTAGCGCTTGTGCTGCTTGTTGAACCGTCGCTGTTGGACCTGCAATAACCAGTTGAGTCGGAGCGTTGTAGTTAGCAA
The DNA here is from genome assembly GCF_030297155.1 of Vibrio sp. FE10. Taxonomy (NCBI): domain Bacteria; kingdom Pseudomonadati; phylum Pseudomonadota; class Gammaproteobacteria; order Vibrionales; family Vibrionaceae; genus Vibrio; species Vibrio apostichopi. The sequence continues at coordinate 1,002,916 of NZ_AP028067.1, forward strand.
TACTCACGCCTTCAAATTGGCTGATGCAGCTTTCAACTGCTGGAAGTTTGTCTGCGTCTAGGATGACCGCAAACATAGTACCGCTGTCGCCTTGTTCAGGTGTCGCAGCCATTGCATCGCCACGAGCGAAAGCTAGCTGGTAGTAATCGTCTTGCGAGATAACACCCGATGCACATAATGCGCTTAGCTCACCAAAGCTATGACCTGCAACCATGTCTGCTTTGAAGCCCGCTTGAGTCATGATGTCGAACTGACCCATGGACACAGTACCAATCGCACTTTGCGCATTGGCCGTGTTGGTTAACACCGCTTCTTGAGCTTTGGTTGCTTTCGGTGTGAAGGTTGGAATTGGGAACAGAATTTGCGACAGAGCCGTTTTCTTGTGCTGACCAAATACTTGATCCGCTTGAGCAAGCTGTTGGCGCATCTCAGGGTAATGACAAGCAAGCTCGCGACCCATGTTTAGGTATTGCGAACCTTGACCTGCAAATAGCGCTGCCACTTTACCTGCACCATTTTCAGCAATCAGCGCCGACTCACGGTAGCTAGTACCGTTTGGCATCTGCCAATGTGTTTTGGTTTGGCTCTCAAGCATAGAAACCGCTTGAGTCAGTTGCGCTTGAAGGTCTGCTTGGTCAGTCACGACTAGACCAATACGAGCATGCTTAGCGTCAACTTCGCGTAGAGCGTGGTGCTCAGCAAGCGCTTCTAGTTTGAACGCAGCATCTGCAGTTTGAGTTGAAACCTGTTTAAGTTCATTGATCAGTGCTTGACGAGATTCTGCGCTGAATAACAGAGTTTGCGGCACTTGGCGCTGACGGTATTTGTCACCGCGAGCGTGCTCTGGCGTGTACTCTTCTAATACAACGTGGAAGTTAGTGCCACCAAAACCAAATGAGCTGATACCTGCACGGCGTGGTGTGCCGTCGACACGTTTCATCCAAGGACGCGTTTGTGTGTTTAGGTAGAACGGTGAGTTCTCGATATCCAACTTAGGATTCGGAGCCGATACGTTGATCGTTGGCGGCAGTACTTTGTGGTGCAGTGCTAATGCAGCTTTAATTAGACCTGCAGTACCCGCAGTTGATTTAGTGTGACCAATTTGAGATTTCACAGAGCCTAACGCAATGTGTTGCTTCTCTTCGTTGTTCTCACTAAATACCGAATTTAGACCACCGAATTCAGCAACATCACCTGCTGCTGTACCTGTGCCGTGCGCTTCTAAAAGGCCAAGTGTGTGCGGTGCGAAACCAGCATCATCGTAAGCACGTTTTAGTGCTTTTGCTTGTCCTTCAGGGCGAGGGGCGTAAATACTCTTGAACTTACCATCCGAAGAAGAACCGACACCTTTAATCACTGAGTAGATTCTGTCGCCGTCGCGCTCTGCATCTTCAAGACGCTTAAGAGCAACCATGCCGATACCTTCACCAATCATCATGCCTTTTGAGTCGATGTCGAAAGGTTGAATGGTTTCATTGGTGGTAAATGCAGGCGTTTTAGAGAAGCTCATGTACATGGTTGGCGAGTTATCAGTACACACACCACCTGTGATCATCATTTCACTGCGGCCTTCAACCAGCTCACTTAGAGCCATGCGCATTGCGGCTAGAGAACCTGCACAAGCAGCGTCTACTACACAGTTGATGCCACCAAGGTCAAAGCGGTTAGCGATACGACCTGAAATTACGTTACCCAATGAACCAGGGAATGAGTTCTCTTCCCAGTGGATATATTGGTCTTGGAATTTTTTGATCAGCATTTCGCTGTCTTCGTCGTTGATGCCACTGCTCTTGAAGACTTTTTTCAAAACAGGGTATTGCAGACGAGCATTCAGACTTTGAGCGATCTTCTGACCACCACCAACACCTAGCGTGATACCGATCTTATCGCGATCGTAGCCTTCAGGCAGCTTGGCATCTTCAAGTACTTCTTTTGCCACGATCAGAGAAAGTAGCTGTGACGTATCTGTCAGTTCTAGGATGTTTGGCGGAAGACCGAACTCCATAGGGTTGAAGTCCACTTCAGGGATGAAACCACCGCGTTTACAGTAAGACTTGTCTGGCGTAGTACGATCTGAATCGTAGTAATCTTCTGGACGCCAGTGCGTATCGGGTACTTCAGTAATCGCATCGATCTTTTCGCTGATAAGGTCCCAAAATTTATTCAGGTAACGAGAGTTTGCAAACATGCTCGCCATACCAACGATAGCGACAGGCATATCTTTAAGGCGTTTATTCAGTCGAGAATCGTCGACTGATTCCGGTGTATTTGTCTCGGGTTGGCTCATTATGAGTCTCCACTAGAAATCACAGAAAGTGATGTCGTGTTTTGAGGCTGCGCTTTTAAAGCTATAGAAAGAAAATCTGAAACAGATTTAGGGAAGCGCAGCTGAAAATTCAGGTTGCTGAGTGGCGGCAACCAGATAGAAATTAGGCTTTCGAAGTGCGTTGACTTACGAGAGTAGGGGAGGTGTTTCATGCGCGACGGTGGCATTCAAATGTTGAGGCGATGTCCATTAAAATCCTGTTCAAAGTCTGACTAAATGACAAATCGGTATCCGCAAAGAAAACGTGTGAATTTGTTTAATGGTTGAGCAGGCTACCCGAGGTGAGTTGTCGATACAATGCTCCCAGAGGCCACTATGATCTGTTCAGACCAGATGAATTTGGCATGGTTTTGATTTTTGTATTTTTAATTTAATTAACTTATTGATAATTAATGGGTATGAGTTGTTTTTTAGTGTTTTTACTCTATATTTTGACTTGGTGAGATCTATGTCATATTTTTGTAAGTAACATTTAATGGGTGCCTCTTATGTAAGGCTAAGTGTGATCTGTGTTTTAATTTGTTATTATTTGAAAAATTAGTTTTAAGTACGTATATGAAGGGTGTTTCCCTCCCGTATTCTCTAGGTTTCGCTTAAATCATAGATGAGTTAAATTTGTTCGATTTGGTTGTTCCAATCGTGTTTTGAAGAGCGGTTTATAGAAGTGAGTTCGAGTTAAATGAAAACTCCTGTTGTTGATTTGTGGCTATGTTCTCTGAGTAACTTGAATGACCAGCCAGACATTGTATCTCAGCTCAAAAAGAGACTGACAACCGACGAGATAGTCAAAGTTGAGCGTTATCGAATGCCTTCAGCTCAGACTCAAGCTTTGTATGTGCGAAGTTATCTGAGAGCGATCTTATCTCGCTACTCTTGTTTGTCGGCTGAAGAGTGGCGTTTTGAATATGGTGAGAAAGGAAAGCCAAGCTTAATTGAGAAACAACAAATAGAAACTGGCCTGAATTTCAATATCAGTCATAGCAAAGAACATTTGTTAATCGCGGTTTACCAGAGAGAAGGGAAGCAAGTTCAACTGGGTGTTGATATTGAACATGCAAGAAGCTCGACCAATATCGACTCGATCATGAAGCACTATTTTTCAGAGACAGAATTGACGGATTTACTTGAGCTCAACAAAGAAGAACAGAGAGAGCGTTTTTTCGATCTGTGGGCATTGAAAGAGTCGTACATCAAAGCGACGGGCAAGGGGCTAGCGACATCGTTGCGAAGCTTTTCGTTTGATTTCTCTAACCTGACTGAACAAACACTGTCACTTCACGCCTCGGACTTTCAACCAAACTTGCAAGATGAAATTAGATTGTATGGCGGAATCAGTGTATATGCCGAAGTTGAGTTGAGTGATGCTGAACAAGTCGATGTTTCTACAAATTGGCAATGTAGCTTGGGTAGATTGGATGACCAGTACCGATTTGCGGTTACGCTTGGTGGGGCGAACCTTCCAATGCAATTAGAGATGAGAACCTTTTCGTCGTCTCATCTCTTTTAAGCTGGTTTGGTGAGACGAAGTTAGCTCGTTTCGCCAAGCATCGCTTTTAATACTTCAGCAGGCACAGGCTGCAGTTGTTTGTCTTTATCTAAACAGACCATTTCGATATCCCCAATCACAGCAGGCTTAGTCGCATCTTTGCGCCACACTTCTTGTCGCCATAGCGTTTTGTATTTGCCATCGAGTTCAAAAGAGGTTCGGATGTCACAGATCTCAGCGAACTCAACACCATCTTGAAAAGTCATGTTGGCTTTATAGACCGCAAAACCTAATCCGTGTTCATTCCACAATGTTGCCAGTTTATCGCTACCCAACACATGTTCGCGTGCACGTTCAAAGTACTTTAGAAAATTAGGGTGATAAACCACACCTGAGTGATCGGTATCTTCATAATAAATTTGTACTGGGTGATGGTAGATCTGACTCATTGATATCAACTCTTATTAAGTAGTGGGGGTGTAAATCTGGCTAAGTTGTGCAGCACTCTACAGGATAGGTTGAAATTACTTCAAGGCATCATCGACTATCGAGCTTTTGGTCAGACCTCATTCGGCCTTATTCATTACTAATACGTTGGTCAACTCCCACCCATTTACAAATATTCTATGTGTCATTTTCCACCCATTAATATTTGCATCAGTTAGTCGATTAGAGCTTATCGATCTTAAGAAGCCTTACGGTTAAAGGCTTGTTAATGTTTTGTTTCAATGTGGCGCGCTAATTGCCTTAGTGAAAGCACGCAGTTCCCATTGATGGGCTGCTTTGTTTACTAAGGAGAATAATAATGTTTAAGCCTCTTACCCTGCTGTCTGTATCTGCTCTGGCACTCACTAGCTTCAATGCTGCCGCTAACTGTGATCCAGGTGAAATTGTGATTAAGTTCAGTCACGTAACCAATACTGATAAGCACCCGAAAGGCATTGCTGCTTCTTTACTAGAAGAGCGAGTAAACACGGAAATGAACGGCAAAGCTTGTATGCAAGTTTTCCCTAACTCAACGCTTTACGATGATAATAAGGTACTGGAAGCCCTGTTAAATGGTGATGTTCAAATGGCGGCGCCATCGCTGTCTAAATTTGAGAAGTTCACTAAGAAATACCGCATTTTTGACCTTCCTTTCCTATTTGAAGATGTAGAAGCTGTTGACCGTTTCCAAAACTCAGAGTCTGGCGAAAAGCTGAAAAATGCGATGAAGCGTCGTGGTCTACAAGGCCTAGCGTTTTGGCACAATGGCATGAAACAGATGTCGGCAAACAAACCTCTTATCAATCCTGAAGACGCGGAAGGTTTGAAATTCCGTGTTCAAGCATCAGACGTATTAGTCGCTCAGTTTGAACAACTCGGTGCTAACCCACAGAAGATGTCTTTCAAAGAAGTATACGGTGGCCTGCAAACCAAGGTTATCGATGGCCAAGAGAACACATGGTCAAACATCTACGGTAAGAAGTTCTTTGAAGTACAAGACGGCGTGACAGAAACTAACCACGGTATCCTTGATTACCTTGTAGTAACGTCGAACGACTTCTGGAAAGACCTACCTGAAGATGTACGTACGCAACTTGGCACTATCGTTCAGGAAGTGTCTGAGACACGTAATGCTGAATCTTCAAAAGTTAACCTAGCGAACAAAAACAACATCATCGAAGCTGGTGGTGAGGTTCGTACTTTGACGCCTGAACAGCGTGAAGCATGGGTAACTGCACTTCAACCAGTATGGAAGAAGTTTGAAAAAGACATCGGTTCAGATCTTATCAATGCAGCGTTAGCTTCAAACCAATAACACCGCTAAGGAGTAGCGAGCATGGTTCGCTACTCCTCATTAAAACAATTATAAGCGGAGTCAATTATGGATAATCCTCAAATGGAACAACCAAATTCTAACGAAGCAGCATTAGAGCCTTCATTTTTTTCTAAAGTCGGAAAAGTTACTGATGTGATTGAAGAGTCTTTGATTGCATTTTTCCTTGGCGCAATGACGCTACTTACCTTTGCCAATGTGGTCTTTCGATACGCATTCAACGACAACATTTTGTGGGCATTGGAACTGACGGTATTCATGTTTGCATGGATGGTGTTGGTCGGCGCTTCTTATGGCGTAAAAAAACATTTTCATATCGGCGTCGATGTCATTATTAACCTCGCGCCAGAAAAGCTAAGAAAGATCTACGCGCTGATTGCCGTGACTTGTTGTTTAGCCTTTTCAATCTTACTTCTTATCGGTTCTTGGAATTATTGGTACCCGTTCGCGACTGAGCGTGCATGGTATGAAACCGATGATATTCCAATGCCTGAAATGCTGCAATTTATGGCGGATTGGCTTAACGAAGGCGAACGATACGAAAAACTGCCTCGCTTTATTCCTTACATGGCACTGCCGATTGGTATGGCGCTACTGACTTTCCGTTTTGCTCAAGTCGCGTTCCAAATCTTAACTGGAAAACTGGATCGCATGATTGCAGGACATGAAGCAGAAGAAGAGCTGGATGCATTAAAAGCTGATGTACTAGCGGGTTCTGAGGAAGACGCGACAGCGGTATTGGACTCGAACACGTCAAATAAGACGAGCGAATCGAATACAAAATCTAACGGTAAGGAAGACTAATCATGGCAATGTTATTTCTATTTTTGATGGTAATTGCGTTCATGTTGGTTGGTGTACCAATCGCGATTTCCTTGGGTTTATCGAGCGTTCTATTTTTGCTGATGCACTCTGATGCTTCTCTGGCATCCGTTGCACAAACGTTGTTTAACGCATTTGCTGGCCATTACACATTATTAGCAATCCCATTCTTTATTTTGGCCTCTAGCTTCATGTCTACGGGTGGCGTTGCAAAGCGTATTATCCGTTTTGCTATCGCGATGGTGGGCTGGTTCCGCGGCGGTTTGGCGATGGCATCGGTTGTGGCATGTATGATGTTCGCTGCGCTGTCAGGTTCTTCACCGGCTACGGTAGTGGCGATCGGTAGTATCGTTATCGCGGGCATGATCAAAAACGGTTACTCAAAAGAGTTCGCGGCAGGCGTTATCTGTAACGCGGGTACGTTAGGTATCTTGATTCCACCGTCAATCGTTATGGTGGTTTACGCAGCGGCTACCGATGTATCTGTTGGTCGTATGTTCTTAGGTGGCGTTATTCCTGGCCTGCTGGCGGGTGTGATGTTGATGATTGCTATCTACATTGCAGCACGTATTAAGAAGATTCCGGCACAGCCATTTGTAGGCTGGGGTGAGATGTTCGCAGCAGCGAAAGACGCGAGTTGGGGTTTGCTGCTGATTGTTATCATTCTAGGTGGTATCTACGGCGGTATCTTTACTCCGACAGAAGCAGCGGCAGTTGCCGCGGTTTATGCGTTCTTCATTGCCAACTTTATCTACAAAGATATGGGGCCGTTTGCCGACAAAGAGAACAAGAAACCAGCCTTGGTCAAAATCGTTCAAACCTTCGTTCATAAAGACACCAAAGACACGCTTTATGATGCAGGTAAGCTGACTATCATGCTGCTGTTTATCATTGCCAATGCTCTGATTCTTAAACATGTGCTAACAGAGGAACGTATTCCTCAAATGATCACAGAATCTATGCTCTCTGCGGGCTTAGGGCCGATTACCTTCTTGATCGTGGTGAACGTTCTGTTATTGATTGGCGGACAGTTCATGGAGCCGTCAGGCTTGTTGATCATCGTTGCTCCGCTAGTATTCCCAATCGCAATTGCTCTCGGTATCGACCCAATTCACCTTGGTATCATGATGGTGGTGAACATGGAGATAGGGATGATAACCCCACCTGTGGGGCTCAACTTGTTTGTGACTGCCGGGGTCGCCAAGATGTCGATGATGAATGTGGTAAAAGCCGCACTGCCGTGGGTTGGCGTGATGTTCTTATTCTTGATTATCGTAACTTACGTGCCTTGGGTATCAACATGGTTACCAACCACCTTGATGGGGCCAGAGATAATAACCAAATAGCTGTCTGTTCTATGTGATTAGAACTGAAAAAGTCTTATTGGAATAAAAAATGAGGAGGTCACTAGACCTCCTCATCTATATTTCTACCGCGATTCGAATGAGGATTAATCTGCTCATACAGCGCTCGCTTCGCTTCTAATTCTGGTGTGTTTAAGTCGACATGCTGATCGGTGTAGTAGATACCGTCTATCTCAAACGTGTCAGTAATCGATGGTACTCTCGTTTTCTCACCCATACCTATTTCCTTATCCTATTTATTGCATAACATCCTGTTATCAAAATAAGTATAGGTGATCTTGCTCCCAAATCTAATCTAGTTTTGTTCTACCTTATAAGACTCTTTCGTGAGCTGGTGTTTTTGCATCTTGTCGTAGAGTGTTTTTCGGGGAAGTTGTAGCCTTTCCATGGTCTCTTTTATGCTGCCGTTACACTCAATAAGTGCTTGCTTTAACGTGTTTTTTTCGAAATCAGAGACCAGTTCATTGAGCGACATTTCATGGCTGGAGTCGGTGCTGTTGTCTGATAGGTTAGAAAGCTTACCTAACAACACAAAACGTTCTGCAGTATTACGTAACTCACGCACATTTCCCGGCCAATCATGGGCTAGAAGCTCATGTAGCTGCTTTTGTGGAAGCGCAGGGGCTGTTTTCCCATAGCGAGCCGCAGCGACTAGTAAGAAGTGATGGAAGAGGGCAGGGATGTCTTCTTGGCGACTTCTTAGAGGCGGTAAATCCAAGGTGACGACATTGAGTCGGTAATAAAGATCTTGTCGAAACGTCCCTTCTTCAGCCGCTTTTTTTAGGTCGACTTTGGTGGCGGCAATCACACGAATATCGAGAGGCACCAAGCTATTGGAGCCAACTCTCTCAATCACGCGTTCCTGCAAGACACGCAGTAGACGTATTTGTGCCTGCATCGGCATGGATTCAATTTCATCTAAGAACAGGGTGCCGCCCTGAGCAAACTCGAATTTACCAACGCGTTTGCTTTCAGCGCCAGTAAACGCGCCTTTCTCATGACCATACAGTTCGCTTTCAATCAGGTTCTCAGGAACGGCACCGCAATTGACGGCAACAAAGTTGTGTTCTCGACGACTGCTCTGTTCATGCAGAGAGCGTGCGACCAACTCTTTGCCCGTACCGGTTTCACCGAAAAGCAAAATATCAGCGTTGGTGTCTGCAACATGAGTGATGACCGAACGGAGCTCAGTCATGGATTGTGTATCACCAATGATTCTCGGACCAAGCGCTTGGCTCGCTTTGAGAGAGCGTTTTAGTTCGAGGTTTTCGAGGGTCAGTTGACGTTTTTCAATTGCTCGTTTGGTCGTCTCTATTAGGCGTTCATTGGCGAACGGCTTCTCAATAAAATCATAGGCGCCGTCTTGGATGGCTTGCACTGCCATGGAGATGTCACCGTGACCAGTGATCATGATGACCGGGAGTTCTTTATCTTTGTGCATCAGGGTATTGAGCAGGTCATGCCCTGATATACCTGGCAAGCAAATGTCAGTGATGATGACATGAGGAAGGCCATCCGCTTGGATAGCGAGCAAAGCGGATTCTGCATCTGGAAAGAACTCAGCATCGATATCGGCGAGTTCGAAACTCTGCTCGATGGCCATTCTTAAATCGGATTCATCATCAATGAAATAGACGTGACACATAGTTATTCCTTTAATCTTTTATTCTTATTATTAGTGAGCGTGTAATGGTTTACTTAGCGACTAATCTGATTCTTTTGTTGGAACGATGGGTAGCTCGATACTAAATCGAGCGCCGCCTTGTGGGCTGACTCCGGTTAACAGCTTTCCGTTAATTCCGCTGATTATTTGTTGAGAAATCGACAGCCCTAACCCAAGTCCATTCTTCTTCGTGGTATGGAAAGGTTCGAAAAAATCACCGTTCGAAGGTGAAGAAAACCCCGGACCATTGTCGTCGATATGAATAAGCAGTGTACTCGTTGTGTCTGTGCTTGGTGGTCGTATCTCCAGCAAGATAGACAATTGCTTATCGTGTTGCTGATCCATTGCTTGAATGGCATTGGTCAGCAAGTTAATAACGACTTGTTCCAGTTGGATAGCATTGGCGACCACACGAACATCAAAGGCATCGGGTAGCTCATTGATTTTAACCCTCTCGCTCTTGAGTTGAGGTTTCATCAGTTCTTTTGAGGAATGAAGAACCGGTAAAATTTGTAACGTGTGTAGCTCTTCTGCGGTCGATTTCTTGGCAAAGGAGCGAAGTTGGTGACTGATTTTAGCCATTCGATCGGTGAGGGCAGAAATTCGAGATAAGTTATCATCAACGCGGTCGGTCTTTTCTTTGGCGAGAAAAAGTCGGCCGTTGTCTGCATAACTACGAATGGCCGCCAATGGGTTATTAAGTTCATGGCTGATGCTCGCTGACATCTGCCCCAGAACGGCCAATTTTGCGGCTTGTATGAGTTCGTCTTGAGTTTGTCTGAGCACGCGCTCTGTTTCGATACGTTGCTTGATCTCTATATGAAGTTCAGAGGTTCTTTCGAGCACTTGAAATTCAAGTTTCTGGTTCGCTTCAGACTGTAACCTGTCGATCTGAGCACGCCTTTGTTGACGATGCGTATTGAGTTGTATCGCCAGATAAATAATGGCGAACACTAAGCTCAATACCACGAGGTAGGCGATCAAATCCCACCAGACTAAGTGGGTAGGGGAAAAGACTCTGACGGTCAATCTAGGATCGGATAAGAAGCGCGAAGAGGTGAAGAACTGCTCCTTGACCAATTGATGAGGTGACTTAATGCTGCTGGTGGCGCTTTCTAAATCGCCTGAAAAATGCAGACTCTCGATGTTGGTATCTAGGTATTGCTGGCTTTCTTTAATGCGAGAACGTTGTTCTTCGTCCAAAGGCTGAAGGCTTTTGAACAGCCATTCCGGATTACTCGACATGAAAACAATTTGGTCTTTATCGTCAGCGACAAAAAAGCTCTGCTTGCCTTTCCAACTGGCTTCAATCAGAGATAGATCCATCTTTACGACGATAACCCCAATAATTTCAGCGGCATAAGAGACAGGGTAAGAGTAATAGTAACCGCGCTTTCCGGAGGTTGAACCTAATGCAAAGTATTGGTTTTCATTACCCAGAATAGCCTGTTGGAAATAGGGGCGAAAAGCAAAATTACGTCCAACAAAAGAGCGCTGTTGATTCCAATTACTGGCCGCAATCGTGGTGCCGATGCTGTCGAGTAAATACGTGTCTGATGCTTGAATCACTGTGTTTACATGGCGTAGGTAGCGATTCGTGAGTTCAATTTGCGCAGAGTTGCGGGGTGAATGCAGGGCATCAATCAACTCTTTGTCTTTGGATAATAGCTCTGGAATGTGCGCGAATTTGTCGAGTTGGCTCGAAATATGGACTGAAAAGCGATCGAGTTTGGATTGATGATCATTTAACAAACTTTGATGGCTGGTGCTCCATACCCAGTGGCCACCGACTATCATCAACAAGCTATAAGTGATCAATAATAAAACAGGCACTCTTAAAGCTTGAAACATGGTGGATCTCCGCAAACCTGGTCAAAATCAACAAGCCTGCATTCTTTGGTTTATGACCGTAAATAATGGTTATTTGTACGGAAATTTAAGAGTTAGCAGCTCAGAATAGGTTAAGGCCTTGTAATGGAGATTGTTGAAAAAGTTATCGACTCTGAGGGGTAAAACAAGAGCAAGATCTCTTTTTAAGGTTTTTAGCAAAAAAAGCCCTCCATTCCCTTGAAAAAGTCGCTATTGTCCCCATTTCTGATGTGCTAAGTGATGATTTGATCGTTTTTGTATCATTTAGTTGGACGAATTTAGAGCATTCATCATCAACCAGAGGTGAACGGCTCGACAGAGATTAAACAGATCGCTAGAATGTCGCGTCTAAAATTTCTGTCCTGAGGCTAATCGGAGATACCTTTCTTGTTTCTGAAAACAAGCTTTATTGCGTTTTAATCGACGCGTGAAGAACGAAGATATCGCTGATTAGTCTGGTGTTTGGTTGAATAATCAATTCAGACATCAATGCTCAATTTTAAATTAGGTGTTCGGATAGAGCACTACACAAGGATGCAGCCAACAACGTCGGCTTTGAATAAAAGCTAAGTTACGGCTCATATGCTCAGATTACTGAGCCAGTTTTGAGGTTTATATAATGCAAGTTACTGTTGAAACGCTAGAAGGCCTAGAGCGCCGTCTTAATATTACTGTTCCTGCTGCTAACATCGAAGATGCAGTTACAGCTGAACTACGCAACATCGCGAAAAACCGTCGTTTCGATGGTTTCCGTAAAGGCAAAGTGCCAATGAAGATGGTTGCTAAAATGTACGGCCAAGCAGTACGTCAAGACGTGATGGGCGAAGTAATGCAACGTCACTTCATCGAAGCGATCGTTAAAGAGAAAATCAACCCAGCTGGCGCACCTACTTTTGCACCAGTTGAAAACAACGAAGGCGCTGACCTAGTATTCAACGCAACTTTTGAAGTTTACCCAGAAGTTGAGCTGAAAGGTCTAGAAAACATCACTGTTGAGAAACCAGCAGTAGAAGTTAAAGAAGCTGACGTTGAAGAGATGATCGAAACTCTACGTAAGCAACAAGCAACTTGGACTGAAGTTGAAACTGCAGCTGACGCTGGTTCTCGTGCAACTATCGACTTCGTTGGTTCTATCGACGGTGAAGAGTTCGAGGGCGGTAAAGCTGAGAACTTCCCACTAGAGATGGGTGCTGGTCGCATGATCCCTGGTTTTGAAGACGGTATCGTTGGTAAAACAACAGGTATGGAATTTGAAATCGAAGTAAACTTCCCAGAAGATTACCACGCAGAAAACCTAAAAGGTAAAGCTGCTAAGTTCGCAATCAAGATCAACAAAGTTGAAGCTCGTGAACTTCCAGAACTAAACGAAGAATTCGTTTCTAAGTTTGGCGCTGCTGACGGTGTTGAAGGTCTTAAAGCTGAAGTTCGTAAGAACATGGAGCGTGAGCTTAAGCAAGCTGTTAAGAACCGCATCAAAGAGCAAGCAATCGACGGTCTAGTTAACGAAAACAACATCGACGTACCTTCTGCTCTTATCGATCAAGAGATCGGTGTTCTTCGTCAACAAGCTGCTCAACGTTTTGGTGGCAACACTGAAGCTGCTGACCAACTTCCACGTGAGCTGTTCGAAGAGCAAGCTAAACGTCGCGTAGTTGTAGGTCTTCTTCTTGGTGAAGTAATCAAGACTGAAGAACTAAAAGCTGACGACGAGAAAGTTAAAGCTATCATCCAAGAGATGGCTACAGCATACGAAGATCCAACTGAAGTTATTGCTTACTACGAGCAAAACGAGCAAATGATGAACAACATGCGCAATGTTGCTCTAGAAGAGCAAGCTATTGATGCAATCATCGCTAAAGCTCAAGTTTCTGATAAAGAAGTTAGCTTCAACGAGCTAATGAATCAGCAACCTGCTTAATATAGTAATATCTGACGTAGAAGGTTGACGTACGGTCAACAATTCTGCTAACAATGGTCCGTATGATTTAATCATTCGGGCCATTTATTTTAGGGACATAAGAATATGAGCTACCAAGAAAAAAATACAATGCCATCGATTATGGACGCACTAGTTCCTATGGTGGTTGAACAGACTTCCCGTGGTGAACGTTCTTACGATATTTATTCTCGTCTATTAAAAGAACGTATCATTTTCTTAACAGGTCAAGTGGAAGACCACATGGCAAATCTTGTCGTGGCTCAACTGCTTTTCTTGGAATCAGAAAACCCAGACAAAGATATCTATCTTTACATCAACTCACCTGGCGGTAGCGTAACAGCAGGCATGTCTATCTACGACACCATGCAGTTCATTAAGCCAAACGTGAGCACAGTATGTATGGGTCAAGCTTGCTCTATGGGTGCATTCTTACTAGCGGGTGGTACTCCAGGTAAGCGTCACGTGCTTCCAAACTCACGTGTAATGATTCACCAGCCACTTGGCGGCTTCCAAGGCCAAGCGTCTGATATTCAAATTCACGCGCAAGAGATCCTAACGATCAAGCAAAAGCTAAACAAACTATTGGCAGAGCATACAGGTCAGCCTCTAGAAGTTGTTGAGCGTGATACAGATCGTGACAATTTCATGTCTGCTGATCAAGCAGTAGAATACGGCTTAGTGGATTCAGTTCTTAATCACCGTGGTCAATAATTGCACGGCAATTGTTTAACGCAAAGTGATTCAAATTGATATACACTCAAGCATAGAGAGTAAAGGCTAAGAGGTTAGCGAATGACAGATAAAAGCAAAGAGGGTGGTAGCGGTAAACTGCTTTACTGCTCTTTCTGTGGCAAAAGCCAACACGAAGTTCGCAAGTTAATCGCAGGTCCTTCTGTTTACATTTGTGATGAATGTGTCGATCTTTGTAACGACATTATTCGTGAAGAAATTAAAGATGTTCTTCCTAAGAAAGAATCGGAATCGCTGCCAACGCCGCGTGAGATTCGTGAGCATCTTGACGACTATGTAATCGGTCAAGAATACGCGAAAAAAGTGCTAGCAGTTGCGGTATACAACCACTACAAGCGTTTGCGTAATGGTGACACGACAGCTGAAGGCGTAGAGCTAGGTAAGAGTAACATTCTTCTTATCGGTCCTACTGGTAGTGGTAAAACGCTACTGGCTGAAACACTGGCTCGTTTCCTAGACGTTCCATTCACAATGGCAGATGCAACAACACTAACCGAAGCCGGTTACGTGGGCGAAGATGTTGAAAACATCATCCAGAAGTTGCTTCAGAAATGTGATTATGACGTAGCGAAAGCGGAACGCGGCATTGTTTACATCGATGAAATCGATAAGATTTCTCGTAAAGCTGAAAACCCATCAATCACGCGTGACGTGTCTGGTGAAGGTGTACAGCAAGCTCTACTAAAACTTGTTGAAGGTACAGTTGCTTCAGTTCCACCTCAAGGTGGTCGTAAGCATCCACAGCAAGAGTTCTTGCAAGTGGACACGTCTAAGATCCTATTTATTTGTGGCGGAGCGTTCTCTGGCCTAGATAAAGTGATTGAACAACGTGTAGAAAAAGGTTCGAGCATTGGTTTTGGCGCAGAAGTGCGTTCAAAAGACGAAGCAAAAACTGTGGGTGAACTGTTCACTCAAGTTGAACCTGAAGATCTTGTGAAGTACGGTCTAATTCCGGAGTTCATTGGTCGTCTACCCGTGACAACGACATTGACAGAACTTGACGAAGAAGCTCTAGTTCAAATTCTTTGTGAACCGAAGAATGCGCTTACTAAGCAGTACGCAGCATTATTTGAAATCGAAGATACTGAATTAGAATTCCGCGAAGATGCTCTACGTGCGATTGCGAAGAAAGCAATGGAACGTAAAACGGGTGCTCGTGGTCTGCGTTCTATCTTGGAGGGTGTTCTACTAGAAACTATGTATGAACTGCCATCTTCGACAGATGTAAGCAAGGTTGTGATTGATGAGTCGGTAATTAATGGTGAGTCAGAACCACTATTGATTTACAGCAACTCAGAAAATCAAACAGCGGTTGCAGAGTAGGTCTTTTTTAGACAAGTCACTCAAATTGAAAAAGGAGGTAAGCAATTACCTCCTTTTTTTTATTCTTCCATTGAATCCAGTCGTTTAAGCCCCATATACTGCTTTATAAGTTAAAGCGGAAGAGAGAAATATATGAACTTGGAACGTTCCGAGCGTATCGAAATCCCCGTGCTACCTCTACGTGATGTAGTGGTTTACCCACACATGGTTATTCCATTGTTTGTCGGTCGTGAAAAATCGATTACTTGCCTTGAATCGGCAATGGAAGCTAACAAACAAGTACTACTTGTAGCGCAGAAAGAAGCGGACACTGATGAGCCTTCAATCGAAGACCTATTTAATGTAGGTACCGTTGCTACCATTCTTCAGTTACTTAAGCTCCCTGACGGTACTGTAAAAGTACTTGTTGAAGGTCAGCAGCGTGCAAAAATTCACCAATTTAAAGAAAGTGAATTTTTCCTAGCGGATGCCGAATACGTTGTAACCTCAGAACTTGACGAAAAAGAACAAGAAGTGGTTGTTCGCAGCGCGATCAATCAATTCGAAGGCTTTATTAAGCTAAACAAAAAAATCCCACCAGAAGTTCTCACTTCTCTGAACGGTATTGATGAGGCTGCACGCCTAGCCGATACAATTGCAGCGCACATGCCACTTAAATTGGTAGATAAGCAGCACGTTCTAGAAATTGCAGATGTGACTGAACGTCTGGAATTCTTAATGGGCCAAATGGAGTCAGAAATTGACATCCTGCAAGTTGAAAAACGCATTCGTGGCCGCGTTAAGAAGCAGATGGAAAAATCTCAGCGCGAGTACTACCTGAATGAGCAAATGAAAGCGATTCAGAAAGAACTGGGCGAGATGGATGACGCACCTGATGAATTCGAGACTCTGAAGAAGAAGATCGAAGATTCAAAAATGCCTCAAGAAGCTCGTGAAAAAACCGAGCAAGAACTGCAAAAACTGAAAATGATGTCGCCAATGTCTGCTGAAGCAACAGTAGTACGTAGCTACATCGATTGGATGGTTGGTGTTCCTTGGGCTAAGCGTTCAAAAGTTAAGAAGAATTTAGCGAAAGCGGAAGAGGTCTTGAATGAAGACCACTACGGCTTAGAGCGTGTTAAAGAACGTATCCTTGAATATTTGGCAGTACAAAACCGAATTAACAAGCTAAAAGGTCCAATCCTTTGTCTTGTTGGTCCTCCTGGTGTAGGTAAAACCTCTCTAGGTCGCTCGATTGCTGCGGCAACAGGCCGTAAGTACACTCGTATGGCTCTAGGTGGCGTACGTGACGAAGCGGAAATCCGCGGTCACCGTCGTACTTACATCGGTTCACTTCCGGGTAAACTGATCCAGAAGATGTCTAAAGTTGGTGTTAAGAACCCACTGTTCCTATTAGATGAAATCGATAAGATGTCGTCTGATATGCGTGGCGACCCATCTTCAGCGCTTCTAGAAGTACTAGATCCAGAGCAAAACGTTGCATTCAACGATCACTACTTAGAAGTCGATTACGATCTGTCAGATGTGATGTTTGTTGCAACATCTAACTCAATGGACATTCCTGGCCCGTTATTAGACCGTATGGAAGTGATTCGTCTGTCGGGTTACACCGAAGATGAAAAGCTGAACATTGCTAAGAGCCACTTACTGGACAAACAAGTTCAACGTAACGGTCTTAAGCCTCACGAGATTAATATCGAAGATTCAGCAATCGTCGGCATTATTCGTTATTACACGCGTGAAGCGGGTGTACGTAACCTAGAACGTGAAATCTCTAAGATCTGCCGTAAAGCAGTTAAGAATATCCTGCTAGACAGTAGCCTTAAGTCTGTAACGGTTAACATTGATAACCTGAAAGAGTACTTGGGTGTTCAACGTCATGACTTCGGTAAGGCGGATGAGAGTAACCGTATCGGTCAAGTGACTGGTTTAGCGTGGACTCAAGTTGGTGGCGATCTACTGACTATCGAAACTGAATCAATGCCAGGTAAAGGTAAGCTAACGCAAACCGGTTCTCTTGGTGATGTGATGAAAGAATCGATTCAAGCGGCAATGACTGTGGTTCGTTCTCGTGCGGAAAATCTGGGTATTAATTCAGATTTCTACGAGAAGCGTGATATTCACGTTCACGTACCTGAAGGTGCAACACCAAAAGATGGCCCAAGCGCGGGTATCGCAATGTGTACTGCACTTGTTTCTAGCTTAACGGGTAACCCTGTGAAAGCTGAAGTGGGTATGACAGGTGAAATTACCCTACGTGGTGAAGTTTTACCTATCGGTGGCTTGAAAGAAAAACTGCTCGCTGCACACCGTGGTGGCATCAAAACTGTCTTGATTCCAAAAGACAATGAGCGTGATTTGGAAGAGATTCCAGACAATGTTATTGCTGACTTACAAGTGATCCCAGTCCAGTGGATTGATGAAGTACTTAAAGTCGCGCTAGAACGAGATCCGTCAGGGGTCGAGTTTGACGTGAAAAAATAGTGATGCGTAGCAAAAACTAGTAAAGAATTACGCTGATAGGCTCGAAAAGGCTTGTCAGCGTTTTTTTTGGACGCTAAGTTATTCCACTAAAGCGGCAATCCCTTTTGTAATAAGGCTTGCGGCTAAATTAAAACCAAAATGGAACGTACAGTCATCGAGAAGTAGTCACAGATGACACATAGGGGAAAAACAGTGAATAAAACACAACTAGTAGAATCAATCGCAGAAAACGCAGACATCTCTAAAGCTTCAGCTGGCCGCGCTCTAGACGCTTTCATCGAAGCAGTTGGCACAACGCTACAATCAGGTGACCAAGTGGCACTTGTAGGCTTTGGTACTTTCAGTGTTCGTACTCGTGCTGCTCGTACAGGTCGTAACCCAAAAACTGGTGAAGAGATCCAAATCGCAGAAGCTAAAGTACCAGGCTTCAAAGCGGGTAAAGCACTTAAAGACGCATGTAACTAATTTTTGTTGCTGAAACCTCGAATTTTGTGAGGGGAAAGCAGTAATATGCGTTTACTGTTTGAAAAATGATGTTTCATTCTTAGACAGTATGTGTGCAAAGCACATTGAACTTATTTAAATTATGCGCATCCTACTGATGCGCATTTCTTTTTCTGATAATATCGCGTGAATAGATTTTTATTTTGAAGCCAATGCTTCATATCCGGAGAGCACTTAAATTATGATGGATCGATTACGCGAAGGCGTGAATAGCATCGCGGTAAAAATTATCCTTGGGTTGATTATCCTGTCATTCGTATTCGCAGGTGTAGGCAGCTACATCACCGGTGGCGGTAACAACGCAGCAGCTAAAGTTGGCAATACAGAAATCGCTCGTGGTGAGTTCGAACAGGCTTACCAAAACGAACGTAATCGCATGCAGTCTCAACTAGGCGATTACTTTGCTCAAATGCTTGCAGACCCTGCATACGTAGAGTCTTTCCGTAAATCAGTTCTTGATCGCATGATCAATGACGTTCTACTTGAGCAACAAGCTGAGTCTCTAGGTCTACGAATCAGTGACACTCAAATCCGTACCATGATTCTAGAAATGCCTCAATTCCAAACGGCTGGTCAATTCGACCAAGAAGTTTACCAATCGGCATTACGTCGTGCAGGTTTCAGTGCAGAAAGCTTCGCTGAATACATGCGTCGTGATCTAATGCGCAACCAGCTTGTTACTGCTCTACAAGGCAGCGAATTCGTTCTTCAAGGCGAGATCGATACGCAAAGCAAGCTTATTGCCCAAACTCGTGACATTCGCACTGTAACTCTTTCTGTTGCTGACTTAGCGAAAGACATCGAGCTAACTGACGAACAGATCGAACAGTACTACACTGAGAACCCAGCAGCTTACACTCGTCCAGAGCAAGCTAAGGTGTCTTACATCGAGCTTTCTGCTGAAGCACTTAAGTCTCAGCTTGAAGTTAGCGATGAAGAAGCTCAGAAATACTACCAAGAGCACCTAGACAAGTACTCAACTGAAGAGCAACGTAAAGTTAGCCACATCCTAGTTCAAGGCGATGACGAGGCGAAAGCTCAGTCTATCCTAGACGAACTAAATGCAGGCGCTGATTTTGCTACGCTAGCGGAAGAGAAATCTGACGATTTCGGTAGTGCAGATGTTGGCGGTGACCTAGGTTGGATTGAACGTGATGTTATGGACCCAGCATTCGAAGACGCGGCTTTCGCTCTTGAGAATATTGGCGATACTACTGGGCTAGTTAAATCTGATTTCGGCTACCACATCATCAAGCTAGACGAACTAAAAGCATCTCAAGCTCAATCTTACACTGAAGTAGCGGAAGAGATTAAGACAGAGCTTCTAGACCAACATGCAGTTGATCAGTTCTACGAGCAACAAACTGAACTTGAAAAAGTAGCGTTTGAATTCCCAGATTCTCTAGACGATTCTGCAGAAGCTATCAACGCGAAAATCACGACGACTGATTTCATTTCTCAAGCTGATGCGCCAGAAGTTCTGATGACGCCTGCAGTAATGCAAGCTATCTTGAGCCCTGAAGTGAAAGAAGACGGTCTGAACTCTGAAGTTATCGAAGTTGCACCTGAGCACGTGATTGTTGTTCGTGTAGAAGAGACTCGTGACGAAACAGTTCTTCCGCTAGCTGAAGTGAAAGATCAAGTTGTCGCTGCACTGTCTGCGGTACAAGCTGAGCAACAAGCGGTTGAGCTTGGTGTATCTCTTGTTAACGAACTTAAGCAAGGTAACGAAGCGGTACTTTCAGACAACTACCTTGAGTTCACTGAACTTGAAACGATTGACCGTAACTCTCCACTTGCAGCTTCTGTGTTCGCATTATCGAAACCAGAAGAAGGCCAAGCGGTATTTGGTCAATCTAAAGACCAAGACGGTAACATCGTAGTTGTTGAGCTTTCTAAAGTGACGGCTGAAATCAACCCAGCTTACAGCACTCAAATCGGTGCTCAGTTAGAGCGTGTTGGTAACCAACAAGATCTAACTAACGTATTAAACGTACTGCGCAAAAATGCAGACGTTGAATACTACGTAGTGGATCAAGGTCAGTAAGCTCAGGTTAGCTTGAGTTAGATTAGCTCGGTAGTTAAGCCTGTTTGGTGACTGACTACCGAGAATCAACATGCGATGGTTGTTGTTTTGCCAATTAGGTTTATTCGATAAATCAGATTTGCGAGACAACAAACAAGCTGATGAAAACAAGATGTATAACAAAGCGGGTCACTTCGGTGACCCGCTTTATTTTTATCTGGCGTTTGTGTTATCTGCAGCGGCAAATGCATAAGTTACCTTTTTTGTACAAAGGAACGGTTTATGCGCGCGATATATTCAACACTACTTCTCTCATTTCTTATTACCCTGAGCTCTGCAGTGTTTGCTGATAGCCCAACTAAAGCTGAGCTATATGATGGCATTGAGATCACGGTAAACATCAACACAGCGACAGCAGAAGAGCTATCAGCCCTATTAGTGGGCGTGGGCGATAAGAAAGCAAAAGAGATTGTTGATTACAGAGAGAAGAACGGTGAGTTTGCTACTGCAGATAGTTTGGTGAACGTGAAAGGAATTGGTGAGGCCACGGTCGAAAAGAACCGCGAAAGAATTCAGCTTTGATTCGTTTTTCTATCCGTTATAAATAACACGACAGCCATGAAGCCTCCAGCCAGTGCACCTGCTAGGTGGGCTTCAATGGCGACACGAGCATTAATCAGTTCGCCAGTCGTGCTAGAAGGGCCAACAAGCTGCTCCCACGCTATCTTAGCGATTAATCCTAACACCAACAGCCAACTAGAATTCCTGCCGTTTAACGCTTCTCTGAGTGCGAATAAACCAAATAGCCCATGTAAAGTTCCCGATAAGCCAACATAGATTTGAATACTCGACAGCAACAGAGCGAATCCAGTGACTAAACTAATGAAAAGCAATGCGCTGATCAGTTGTTTTTTATTGGGTTGAAACAGATAACTGATGATCCATAAGCCGGCTAGATTCATCAGCAGGTGTGAGTAGTTGGTATGTGAAAAGTTTCCTGTTAGGATCCGCCACCATTGCCCATCGGCGATCGCATTTTTATCCCAAACTACCCAAGCCTGCACAGGCTCTAGTTGGAATAAGACGCATAAAAGTGAAGTGAAAATTAAAACAGGGTACACATTAAATCCATGTCTCGTTATTGCCGCCAATGCAGCAAGGCTTTGAAAGCTTGTATATGTCAGTGGGTTACGCCACTAGAATCGAACGTTGAGCTTATCATTCTTCAGCATCCATCAGAAGAGCATCGCCCAATGGGAACTGCGCGTATTCTCTCTTTATCCCTAAAAAACAGCGTGACGCTTGTGGGTGAAGATTTTTCAGAGAATACACAACTTAATGAGTTGCTGGCTGATGAGCAGTATCAACATGTGATTTTGTACCCCAGCGAACATTCTGTTTCTGTTGAGTCTGCAACATGCCCAAGTAAAAAGCTGCGTGTGATTTTAATAGATGGAACATGGAAGAAGGCATTCAAAATGTGGCAGGTATCGAGTAACTTGCACGCGCTACAAACGGTTCACTTACCCAAAGAGCTCAAAGGTAATTACCGAATCCGTAAAGCGCCAAGTGAAAACAGCCTTTCGACTGTAGAGGCGGGCTATCACCTGTTGAGCTTGTTAGAAAATGACCGAGATTTCAGCCCTTTGCTAACGGCATTTGACCAGATGATTCAGTTTCAAATCAATCAAATGCCGCCGGGCGTGTTTGAGAAAAACTACTTAGATTAAGATTAAGCCGTTTCACTAGCACGAGTCAGAAATTAAAACTCAGTATGAGCCGAGAACAATTGCTGATGCATTTTTTGCGCAAGATCATCGGTCATTGATGAGATGTAATCGGCTATCACGCGCATCTTTCTCGATTCATCGTCATGCAGTAGCCACTGCTTCTTGATTGGTAGTGGTAACAAACGTTCAGGATCGGCGCTGAATGCTTCAAACATATCCATGATGATCTGCTGACCTTTATATTCGATCACTTGAACCTGTGGAACTTGGATCACAAACTCGCTGACAAAGCGCTTAAGCCTATCCAATGTGGCATCCATACTCGGCTCAAGAAAAGCGTTATAAGTCAGCAGCACGTTCTCAAATTCTGTATCAACGGGCTTGATAGAGATACTGGTGAGTAGCGCGTTAACTATCCCACCTATCGCATCTTTTCTACGATATTGCTCACCCGAAAACAGCATTTCAGTAATCGAATCTAAATGCTCACAAATCCAAGGATCTGCCATCTCTTTCAATTGAGGATAAGCAGATTCAACCCATTGCGCTTTAGTCACTGAGCCAAGCACAATCGCATCTTCTAAATCGTGTACGCCATAAGCGATGTCATCAGCCAGTTCCATGATCGAACAGTCGAGTGATTTGTACTTAGTTTTGTTGTGCTCAAGTGGTTCGGTATGCGACTTTCTTTTCTGCTTTAGAAGTCGTTGGTCGTTGTCTGAAAGCGGCTCAAGTACCCAGTTGAACAACTCTTCATCATGATCGTAGATCCCTTTCGCTGGCATCCAATCCTTCGCACGCAGTTGTCGCTGGTGCTTAACGGGTTGATGTCGAGATTGGGAGTGGACCTCGCTCAGTAGCGATGGGTATTTGATCAAACCGAGTAGGGTGCGTCTTGATAGGTTCATTCCATGATGTTCAGTATAGGGTTCTAGCTGAGTGACGATTCGGAACGTCTGAGCATTGCCTTCAAAACCACCATGGTCGCGCATCATATAGTTCAACGCGACTTCACCACCATGTCCATAAGGTGGGTGGCCAATGTCGTGAGCCAGGCACAGTGAATCAATCAAACTGTCTGACGGCAACAAATCACGAAATTCGGGTTGTTTTTTCTTTAACTGAGCGACAATCCCCGTACCAAGTTGAGCTGCTTCTAGTGAGTGCGTTAAGCGGGTACGGTGAAAGTCATTGACTGTGGTGCCATGCACTTGCGTTTTCGCTTGTAGACGACGAAACGCAGCTGAGTGAAGTACGCGAGCACGATCGCGTTGATATGGGCTACGGTGATCGTCTCTTCTGATCTTATGCTCGTCGTTGTTTCGATCTTGCCATTCTTGCTCGAGTACAAATGGTGTTTCGATTGGAGAAGTCAAAATAGCACCTATCAAATTGATTTTATTTAGATAATTACACTCAACTTATACCTAGCTAGCTGATTTCGTCTAGTGATAATTCGAAACTGGGTGCAAATGTCGTCAGAAAGTAATCCATTTCCGGACTTTTGCGTTGTGATAGCGTCTCTTCAAGCCTACGTTTGGCCTGTTCGTATTCGTGGTTTCCAGCGCTGAGTTCTTCCAAGCATTTGAGGTAAGCACAGATCGTATCGGCTTGTTTGACGATGCTTTGTTCTTCTTTGTTTGCTGTTCCGGATATTAAGAAGGGCGCGAAATCGTCTTGGAACTCTTCCGGCAACATAGAGAGTAATCTTTGTTCTGCTGCGGCCTCGATTTTTTTATATTCCAGAGCAATGTCTGGGTTGTAGTATTTAACCGGAGTTGGCAAATCACCAGTCAGTACCTCGCTAGTATCGTGGTACATGCCAAGCAGGGCAATGTGCTCAGGGTTGAGTTTGCCATCAAACTTCTTGTTTTTGATAAGCGCCAAGGCGTGCGCGACGAAAGCCACTTGTAGGCTGTGTTCTGAAATGTTTTCGCTTGAGATTGAACGCATCAGCGGCCAACGTTGGATAAGCTTCATACGTGCTAGATGGGCAAAGAAATGGCTCTGTTTCATAATCGTCCTTTCTAAACTGTGCTCCACTCGTACCTTGTGTTTGCCACAAACTGCGCGAGACAGCGGATACAAAAAAGGCTCCCAAACAGGAGCCTTTTAAGCATAGAAGTGATTGATTACAAGTTAAAGTCTTTTAAAACAGCAAATTGTAGTCATAACTCTTGGTGTTAATTAAGCATCGGTGAGGTCGTCTTGGCTGTAAGTCTGCAAGAAGCGTTCAAGACGGCCAATGGCAACTTCAAGGTCTTCAATATGTGGCAAAGTCACAATACGGAAGTGATCCGGTTTCGGCCAGTTGAAGCCAGTACCTTGAACCAATAGCACCTTTTCTTGCTTAAGGAAGTCGAGCACAAACTTCTGATCGTCTTTGATGTTGTACATGTTGGTGTCAATCTTAGGGAACAGATACATAGCGCCCTTAGGTTTCACGCAAGAGACACCTGGAATCTTGTTGATCAGTTCCCATGCTCGGTCACGTTGCTCAAGTAAGCGACCGCCGGGCAGCAACAGTTCGTTGATACTTTGATAGCCACCCAGTGCAGTTTGGATTGCATGCTGCATAGGTACATTGGCACACAAACGCATCGAGGCGAGCATCTCTAGTCCTTCGACATAGCCTTTAGCAATATGTTTTGGACCGGTTAAGAACATCCAACCACCGCGGAAGCCACATACACGGTAAGCTTTAGACAGACCGTTGAATGTCACCATGAGTACATCTTCAGCAAGCGTTGCAACTGAAGTGTGTACCGCACCGTCGTAAAGCACCTTGTCGTAGATCTCATCGGCAAAAATGATCAGGTCATTCTCACGAGCGATCTCAACCACTTTAAGTAGGAAGTCGCGACTATAAACAGCGCCCGTTGGGTTGTTTGGGTTGATCAGTACAATGCCGCGCGTCTTTGGTGAAATCTTTGCGCGCATGTCGTCAAGATCTGGATACCAATCAGCATCTTCATCACACATGTAGTGAACCGGTGTGCCACCAGAAAGCGCAACAGACGCAGTCCACAATGGGTAGTCTGGAGCGGGAACTAAGATTTCATCACCGTTATCCAGTAGCGCTTGCATAGACATAACGATAAGCTCTGATGCGCCGTTACCAATGTAAACGTCTTCTACATCAAGGTTACGCAGACCTTTTTTCTGGTAGTGCTGAACAACCGCTTTACGGGCTGAATAGATGCCTTTTGAGTCACAGTAACCTTGAGATGTCGGTAGGTTACGGATTACGTCAACAAGGATTTCATCAGGGGCGTCAAAACCAAATGGGGCGGGGTTACCGATATTAAGCTTCAGTATTTTATGCCCTTCTTCTTCCATGCGCTTAGCATGTTTGAGTACAGGTCCCCTGATTTCGTAGCATACGCTGTTGAGTTTTGACGACATCCCGATATTTTGCATTGCCGATTTCCTGAAATTAATTTAAATACTTTATTAAAGTACCGCAAAACGGCGTTTGATAGAATAAAAATCTGATGAATGTCGCATTTCAGTGTCACGTTTGGTCTTTTTGTTGTCACTCTTTTCTAAATTTTAATTAATCGCTTTCTTTGTTATTAGCTAAGATGAATAAAGAGGCTGGATCGCTTAAAATCACACGAATGTTCAAAAGATATAGTACATTCTTGATCTAAGTGGGTGCTGCCCATAAAGTATCAAACTAATATAATAATAATTTAGATGTGAACGAGGTCGATTTGTCACATTTCCAGCAAACTATCTCCGCTTTGATTGAGCGAGTACAAAATGCCCAAGCAAGTGAAGTTCGTTGTGTTGAAGTTCTAACGCAAAAACCATCGTTTGCATTTATAGAATGGCTTCATGCTCAACCGCTCTTTCCAAAGTTCTACTGGCAGTCACGCGACACTCGTGAAGAAGTGGTCGCGCTCGGTCAACTGCATACTTTCTCCGATCCTGCTCCCGCGTATGCCATTCTTGGTGAAGACCAACGAATTTGGGGTGGACGTTCATTTGACGGACATACCGCAAAGAACCGCCGTTGCATGGAATCGTTTTTCTTTCTTCCTCAGGTTGAATTAATTCGCTTTGACGACACTTGGTCGCTGGCGGTTAATTTGTCTCCTGATCGCGTTGCTTCCATTAATGCTTTGAATAAGCTTTCTGTAGAAGCGGCGATATTGGCTCCTTTGTCGGCGCACATTGAGCAGATTAACCATGTTCCAGAACGAGAACAGTGGGGCAACTTGGTCGATAAAGTACTTCAGGGCATCAGCGACGAAGAATATAAGAAAGTCGTATTAGCTCGTAGAACCACATTGCAATTGGATGCGCCAATCTGTGCGGCTCAGTTGCTTAAGGCCAGCTACCTGCAAAATCATCACAGCTTTCACTTTTTGTTGGTATTGGATTCCAAACACAGCTTTATTGGCTCAACGCCAGAACGTTTGTACAGTCGATATGGCACTGAGCTTGATACTGAAGCGCTAGCGGGAACCATTGGTCGCGGAGAAAACGCGACAGAAGATATGGAGTTAGCCAACTGGCTTTCTCAAGACAGTAAAAACCTCAATGAAAACCAATATGTGGTTGACGACATCATTGAGCGCCTCACTCCTCATTCTCAAACGGTACACGTTGAAAAAGAGGCGCGGCTTGTGCGTTTGCGTAAGGTGCAGCACCTCAAGCGTAATATTCACGCTCAACTCAATACAGGCGTTAACGGTGTCCAGTTGCTTGCGTCATTACAACCAACAGCTGCCGTTGCGGGATTACCGCGTAAAGAAGCGATGGATTTCATTCTTGAACATGAACCGTTTGCAAGAGGTTGGTATGCAGGCTCTGTTGGTTATATTAGCCATCAACGCGCTGAATTCTGTGTCGCGATTCGTAGTGCCTTGGTTGTAAACGATCAAGTACAACTGTTTGCGGGTGCCGGGATCGTGCCGGGATCCGTTGCTGAACATGAGTGGCAAGAGTTGAACAAGAAGATGTCGACTCTGCTCAGCCTAATTTCAGATCACCCACCTTTGGGTGTGGCGTCATGAACCACGACCAAGCCGTATTAAACAGAGTTTGGTGTCACACATTACTTGAAGAGTTAGCACGCAGTGGCGTTGAACATGTTTGTGTTGCACCGGGCTCGCGCTCAACACCATTAACACTTGAAGCCGAAGCCAATCCAAAACTGACACTGCATACGCACTTTGATGAGCGTGGGCTTGGCTTTCTTGCGTTAGGCTTGGCAAAAGCCAGCGATAAGCCAGTTGCCGTGATTGTGACCTCTGGTACTGCTGTCGCAAACCTGCTTCCTGCGACGGCCGAATCTGGGTTGACACGAGAAAAACTGATCTTGCTGACCTCTGATAGACCTATCGACTTGGTCGACTGTGGTGCCAATCAAGCGATTCAGCAGCATGGTATCTTTTCTTCCCATGTTGAAAGTGCTTTAAACCTACCAAGCCCGAGTACACAAGTTTCTTTGAACTGGCTTTTGACGTCAGTTGATAACGTGCTGGCGAAACAACGTAATGTTGGTGGTGCGATTCATATCAACTGTCCGTTCCCAGAACCTCTATATTCTGCGAATAGCACGGAAATGTATGCGGAATACACCTCCAGTGTCGCTGGGTGGAAATCGGGAATAGGTTGTTACAGCCAAACGTTTTTACCTAATCAAGTGAATACACAACCTATTGCTCCAGGTGAGTATCTTGGACGTAAGGGGGTGGTTATTCTCGGTTCGCTAGATATTGAACAAGCGACAAAAGCTCAGCAGTTTGCCGCAGCATTAGGTTGGCCAGTTTTTTGCGATCCTCAATCAGGTGTCACCAGTGATTGTAAACATTATGATCTGTGGATGCAGAGTGACGTAGCGAAAGAGCAACTTAACCAATGTGATTTCATCCTTCAGTTCGGTGAGCGCATTGTTTCTAAGCGCCTTAATCATTGGATAAAGTCACAAGCATCATCATTCTGCTCATCACAATACATTGTTGTGTCACCGGATTCGCACCGAATCAACCAAGATCATCTGCCTCAAACCCATATCGTTGCTGATATCGAGCTATGGGTGTCAGAGCAGCATTTACCTACCTTGTTAGGTCAGCATGCAGGTTGGGCGGCACCTTTGGTCGAAATCGCGAATACGGTTCAACAATTAGCGTTGGCGCAAATATCCAATAATGACCAGCTAACCGAGTTGAGCGTTGCAGTTGACTTGTCGACTAGACTTAAAGACAGAGAGCTATTTGTGGGAAATAGTTTGATGGTAAGGCTGGTGGATATGCTGTCATCAATATCTGCGAATCAAGTTTACAGTAATCGTGGCGCATCAGGCATTGATGGCTTGGTGGCGACGGCTGCGGGCGTGGTAAAAGCCAACCAGAACCCCTTGATTATGTTGATTGGCGATACCTCTTTGTTGTATGACCTCAACTCTCTGGCTCTGCTTACCCACAATGTAACGCCGATGGTTATTGTTGTGACTAACAATGATGGCGGTGCAATTTTTGACTTGTTGCCCGTTCCTGAGCAACAAAAACAATCTCTATATCAAATGCCCCATGGTTTCGGTTTTGAACATGCCGCTGCGCAATTCCAGCTTGGTTATGCGGCGCCAGAAACTTTGAATTGCTATCAAACGATTATCGAACAACATTTCGAACAGGGTCAGGGTACCTTGCTCGTTGAAGTTAAGACGCCTCCCGAACAAGCGTCTACTTTGCTGAAACAATTCAGTTCAATGCTCACCGAGGCATTAGCCTAAGGACTTTACATGCTTTACTCCAATTATTACCCAGCTGTACAAGAATCTTCTGACAAACCTTTGCTTGTTTTTCTACATGGTTTACTCGGAAGCGGGGATGATTGGAGCGCATGTCATCCATATCTAGAGGATTTTCCTCGTCTTTGCATAGATTTGCCTGGACACGGACAAAGTCGCTTTATCGATCCGGTAGGCTTTGATCATTGCTGCAAGAAAATCGTTCAGTGCATCACTTCTCAACTTGCTCTTAATGATCTCCCTGCAGATTATCCTATCGTGGTGATTGGCTACTCTATGGGAGGCAGGCTCGCCATGTATGGGGTGACAAGCCCTTGCTTCGAAACACTCAATCTTGAGAAAGTCATTATTGAAGGTGGCAACTTTGGTCTTGAGCGTGATGAAGAACGAGCACAAAGGTTAGTACATGATACGCAGTGGGCTGTCCGCTTTGCACAGCAGTCGATTGAAGATGTTTTAGACGATTGGTATCAACAAAGCGTCTTTTCTTCACTAAATCATGAGCAAAGACAAACTTTGGTCATAAAGCGTAGTGGTAACCTTGGAGTATCCGTAGCAAATATGTTGTTATCTACTTCGTTAGCTAAGCAACCGGATTTACGTGCCACATTGAAATCTCATGAGCATCAATTGCATTATGTGTGTGGTGAAAAAGATCGTAAATTCATGGAGCTAGCTGAGAATAGTGGCTTTGAATATAGTCAGGTTGATTACGCTGGTCATAATGTTCATTTCGAACAACCAGAGCTGTTTTCAAACCTGATCATCCAATGTATCGCCAGTCGTCGCTAAACTGACTGAGCGGTTCTCTCGTATCAAGCACTATCAAAAGCAGAGCAACACCGTCACGACTATTCGTTAGTCGTGGTCTCTAATAGAACAATGGGAATCACCATGGCTAAAACAGTAGGCATCACAGAAGAAGAACTTTACGCAGCAGTTAACTGGCGCGATGAAAGCAGTCAATTTGAGGATATTCAGTACCACAAGTCTGACGACGGTATTGCGAAAATCACGATTGCTCGTCCTCAAGTCCACAATGCGTTCCGTCCACAAACCGTAAAAGAGATGATCAATGCACTGGCTGATGCTCGTTATGACGAGAAGGTTGGCGTAATCATTTTGACGGGTCTTGGTGAGAAGGCGTTCTGTTCTGGTGGTGACCAAAGTATTCGTGGTGACTACGGCGGCTATCAAGATGATTCAGGTACACACCACCTGAACGTACTTGATTTCCAACGTCAAATTCGTACTTGTCCAAAACCAGTTATCGCAGCGGTATCGGGTTGGGCAGTCGGTGGTGGTCATGTTCTTCACATGATGGCAGACCTTACAATCGCAGCTGAAAACGCACAGTTTGGTCAGACGGGTCCTAAAGTAGGCTCATTCGACGGCGGTTGGGGTGCTTCTTACATGGCTCGTATCGTTGGCCAAAAGAAAGCGCGTGAAATCTGGTTCTTGTGTCGTTTCTACGATGCTCAAGAAGCATTGGACATGGGCTTAGTAAACACAGTGGTACCTGTTGCTGATCTAGAAAAAGAAACTGTTCGTTGGTGTCGTGAAGTGCTTCAACACAGCCCAATGGCGCTGCGTTGCTTGAAAGCGGCACTCAATGCTGACTGTGATGGCCAAGCCGGTCTTCAAGAGTTGGCGGGTAACGCCACTATGATGTTCTACATGACAGAGGAAGGCCAAGAAGGTCGCAATGCGTTTAACGAGAAACGTCGACCTGATTTCGATAAATTCCCGCGTAATCCATAGCCTTTTCCTCTCCAGAATGAGTCGCTAAATAGCGGCTCGTTTTGTTTTGATGTTCCCATTTTTAGGACACCTTATGAACTCAGTGAATTCTCAGCGTCACGCGAAACTCTACCGTTATCAATTACCTATGGATAGTGGTGTAGTACTTCGTGATAATAAGTTGAGCGAACGAATTGGTTACATTATCCAACTTGAGTGTGATGGTAAAACTGGTTTTGGTGACGTTGCGCCTCTACCTGGTTTTAGCCTAGAAGATGCCGAGCAAGCCGGTATTCAACTGCAACACGAACTAGAGCTTTGGAGCCACAATAACCCTCAAACGCCTTTTGATGAGTTATATCCTTCTGTTGCCTTCGGTTTTTCGATGGCGATGATGGAACTACGCGGCGATCTTAACGCAGAAGGTAACTACCAAGCTGCGCCTTTGTGTACAGGCGACCCTGATGAGTTGATCCCTGTGCTCAATGAGATGAAAGGCGAGAAGGTTGCTAAGGTAAAAGTTGGCCTTTATGAAGCGATCCGTGATGGCATGCTGGTGAGCTTATTCCTTGAATCGATTCCTGATTTAACCTTAAGGCTTGATGCTAACCGTGCATGGAAGCCAGAAAAGGCTAAGCAGTTCATCAAGTACATTGCGCCTTCACTGCGTCAACGTATTAGCTTTATTGAAGAACCTTGTCAGAAGCCAGAAGACAGCTTGGCATTTGCCATTGACCATGGCGTTGCGATTGCATGGGATGAGACACTACAAGAAGCGGTAAGAAGCCCTGAGTTTAATCTCAGCGACCTTACGGGTGTTAAAGCGGTAGTGATTAAACCAACTCTAATTGGTTCGGTAGAACGTTGTGTCGCTATCATTGAACGCGCGCAGCAACTTGGTATCAAACCAGTACTAAGTTCAAGCATAGAGTCGAGCCTTGGCTTAACTCAGATTGCTCGATTGGCACAACAATACTTGCCTAATGAAGTCCCAGGACTTGATACAATTGGCTTGTATCAGCAACAGCTAGAAGTCTCTTGGCCGGGTTGTAAGCTTCCTGTTTCTACTCTTGAACAGCAGCAATTGATTTGGTCTTCTTAGGCTGATTGTTCGCTTGGCTTAGACCGTTCTCAATCTATAACTTGGTTATTTTATGATGCGCCCACAATCTATTCATCACCCGCTCTGGGTACAGTGGGCGCAGAAGAACCCACATCAAACAGCGTTAGTGACTCCTGACTGGGCTTACACTTGGCTGCAAGTCTCAGTGTTAGTGAGTGAGTACCAACAACAGTTATCCCATCAAGGTTTATGTGAAGGTGATGTACTGACGATTGTCGGTAAGAACCAAGCTGAAGTGATTCCAGTGTATCTTGCGGCCTTAAATTTAGGTGTGGTTTGTGCGTTTACCATGCCTCAGCCGAAAGCTCGTTTAACGCAGAAGCTTGAATCCCTTTATGGCCAGCCAGACAGACGTTACCTTTGGCTATTAGATAGCTGTGGGTTAGATCCTTATGATGCTGTTGACCTCAAGACTATATTGGTGACGTTACCTTGCTTGAACGAAGTTAAGGTCGATGGTGATAACAGGCCAGTAGCAACATCGGAAAACCCTAACTTTAATCCTCAATTTTTAGCGAGCATCGTATTCACGTCTGGTTCTACCGGAAACCCGAAAGCGGTGGCGCACACGTTGCAGCAACACTTATGTTCAGCTCAGGGTTTACTCGATGTTTTTTGCTTTGAACAAGCTGACACTTGGCTACTTAGCTTGCCGATGTACCACGTATCGGGATTAGCGATTGTCCATCGTTGGTTAGTTGCTGGTGGCTGTATCAAAATAGGTCAAGGTAAGCTCGAAACCGATATCGAAGGTTGCAGTCATGCCTCTTTAGTGGCTACTCAACTGCATAGGTTATTACAGAGTAAGCAAGCACTTACTTTAACTCATGTGCTTTTAGGTGGTAGTCATATTCCAGAAGTGCTAGGGCTTGAAGCTCAACAAATGGGTATCGAAACTTGGCTTGGATATGGCATGACAGAAGCGGCTTCGACGGTGACCGCGAAGCCCGTCGATGGCACCAAAACGGCAGGCTTTGTTCTCGACCAGCGCCAATTGAAGATTGAAGATCAGCGCATCTATATTGGCGGTAATACACTTGCTTCTGGTTATTACTATCAAGGAGACTTAACGCCTCTGGTGGATGAGCAAGGTTGGTTCGACAGTAAAGACCTCGGTGAATGGGATGGCGAACAAGTGTCGATTATTGGCCGAGCGGATAACCAGTTTATTTCCGGCGGTGAAAACATCCACTGTGAAGAAATTGAGCGAGCACTCAATCAATTACCTGAAGTTAAACAAGCCTTTGTGGTTCCTGTTGAAGACAGTGAATTTGGCTTTAGACCGATTGCGATTGTCGACTGCGATGAACTACCTACCAAAGAGTGGTTTGCAGAACAGTTACAAGGGAGCCTAGAGCGATTCAAATTTCCTATCGAGTATTATCAGATGCCTGAGCAAGAACAGCAGGGGATCAAAGTCTCGAGAGTAGGTTTGGCAGCTTGGTTGTTTCAGCATAGAAACTAAAAGCCGAAGAACACTGGAAGATGTGTGTCGTTTGCTAGATTGGAAGACGGTTAGTTAATTTAGCAATTAGATAGTTCAAAACAGAATTTATTATCTTTATAACCATCCATCATAATAAGCCCTATAAATAACGGATTATAGAATAAGGTCTTATTATGAAAATTGCCCTCATCATTGCGGTTTTACTGCAGATAGGCCAAGCAGTTACTTCGTCTGGGCTGACGCGATCGTTGGCTGAACTCACTGCATTTGTATTGGTTGTGGTACTTGTTTTGATGAAAAGGGAGAGTCAAAAGAGTGATAAGCCTGTGTTTGACTAGTGACTGTTGTAACAATGAATATATACGATAAAGGCAAAGCCCATTTGAGCTTTGCCTTTTTATTTTGTTATTCGCTAACCTGTTTGTCTGGTTAACACATGAACCAATCTACAGGGCAGCTTCGCGTATTAGGCGTATTAGGCGTATTAGGTGTATTAGGTGTATTAGGTGTATTATGCGAGAGTTAACCACGCTAATGAGCCTGTCGAAATCATCGTCCACATTGTAATACCAAACATCAGTGGCTTCGGCCCTGCAGCTTTAAGCTTTTCAACTGAAATACCGCAACCAATCAAGAACAAACAAACTACTAGCGCACGCTTAGACACATCAAAGATACCTTGGTAGACCATTTCAAATTGTGGCAGCAAGTCACTAATAGCAATAGCAGCACAGTAGAAGAAAATGAAGTAAGGAATCGTAATCTTCTTTTGATCGTTCTTGAAGATCATTGCACTGACTAACGCGATTGGGATAATCCACAGTGCGCGTGCTAGCTTCAATGTGGTTGCTGTGGTTAGTGCTTCTTCGCCGTACGCTGATGCTGCACCAACAACCGAAGATGTATCATGAATCGCGATTGCAGCCCATGTACCGAAAGTTTGTTGGCTTAGCTCTAGCGCATGGCCAATCATCGGGAACAAGAAAAGGGCAACTGAGTTCAACACAAACACTGTAGCTAACGCTAAACCAATCTGTTCATCGTCTGCTTTAATCGCTGGGGCTACGGCGGCAATGGCGCTACCACCACAAATTGCGGTACCAGAAGAGATAAGGTAACCCGTGGTGCGATCCAGCCCCATTCGTTTCGCTAAGAACCAACCAATCACCAGCGTGCCAATGATGGTCGTAACAATCAGACCGATACCGTCGCCTGTTACTGCCAGTGCTTTTTCAAACTGAATGCCAAAACCTAAGCCGACAATTGAGTAGGCCAACAGTTTCTTGGTGAGTTTGCCTACTTCTAGGTGCTCAGGGACTAAACCTAAACTCGCAAGCAGGAAACCGATCACGAGTGCCGTCGGTGAACTCACCCATGGGGTCAAACAAAATAGAGCAGCAAGATAAAATGGAACAGACTTTTTTAGATTCATTATATTTAGGTCGTCGCGTCTAGTATTGGCAGCGTAGTGGAAGACTATACGCGTAACACAATGGTAAGTAAGTCTAAATGAATTGAACAAACGTTAAGTAAAACTGAACGCTTGTTCTTATACTCTAATATTTAGCTAAAGAGTTGTCTGGGGTGGCTCTGCTTAGCGCAATGATCCACGAAGCTCTGCAACCGACTGGCGTAATGTTTCACAAGAAGTATCTTTCGGCAAAATCGGTTTCCCTGCTTCGATCTCGATCTTTGTCCAGAATCGATTGGGTAAACCTTTACATGCACTGCCTTTAAAACGACTAAAGTAGCTTCCCCATAAACCTTTGAGTGCCATCGGGATAACAGGTACCGGTGAACGTCGTATGATCAGCTCCATTCCACGCATGAACTCTGCAACTTCGCCATCTGAGGTCAGCTTTCCTTCTGGGAAAATACACACGATGTGCCCTTCATGTAGTGCGCGTTCTACTTCTTTGAAAGCATTACGAATCGAACTGCGGTTCGTTGCCGAGATTGGAATCACCCCAGCTCTTTTCAAGAAACGTCGCAATGGTGGGAGCTTGGCGTAATCTTCTTCCATCACAAAACGGATTAAGCGAGGGCAAACGGCGCTCAGCAGTAATGCATCCATATAGCTCACGTGATTACAGACGATCAGCGCACCGCCTTTTTCTGGTAAGTGATGCAGGTTCTTATGCTTCACACGGTACATGGTGTGAGTCACTACCCAAGTGAAGAATCGGAAAGCATAGATCGGCACCTGATAAAACAGAGCAAACATAACTAAAGTATTGAACACCGCGAGTAGAGCGAACAATTGTGGAATTGAAAACTGTAGAATACTCAGGAACACGATACCAAGAACAGCGCTTCCCACCATGAACAGTGAGTTGTAGATGTTCAAACCTGCGATAACTTGCGCTCGCTCATTGGGTTTGGCTCTAAACTGCATCAAAGAGTACAAAGGCACGATGAAAATACCACCCGACATGCCAAGCATCAGTAGATAGGCAAACAGAGGCCATAATTCTGAGTAAGAGATGAAGCTTTTGAACGAATCGAATTCAGGAAGTGAATCTGGTATCGAAACGGCCATCAGAAACCCGAAAATAGAGATGCCTAGGCTGCCCATGGGCACAATGCCGATCTCAATTCTGTGGTTGGATAACTTGTCACAAGCCAATGAACCAATGGCAATACCGACTGAAAACAGTGCTAATAAAAACGCGACAGCGCTTTCCGTGCCGTTTAGGTAAACCTTGGTGAAGTTGGGAAACTGAGTGAGATAAGTCGCCCCTAAGAACCAAAACCAACTTATCGCCATCAGTGCTTGGAACGTAGGTCGATCTTTCTTAGCAATCGCGAGCGTTTGGCGTGTCAGTGTAATAGGTTGCCACTTCACTTTTAGGTTAGGTGCATTGCTTGGTGCTTCAGGGATAAAGTGACTGGCTAAATAACCGAGCACCGCAAACGTTACGATGCAGACTGCGGCGATCAGCTTTGAATTCTCTTCTGAGGCAATGATTCCGGCGCCTAAGGTACCGATCAAAATAGCTAAGAAGGTGCCAGTCTCGACCAAAGCGTTACCAGAAACCAGTTCTTTCGATTCTAACTGCTGAGGAAGTAGGGCGTATTTTACGGGGCCAAAGAAGGCACTTTGTGTTCCCATTAAAAACAGTAATAGCAGCAGAATCGCGTAGCTTTCGTAGATAAAACCAATGGCACCCAGTGACATGATCACGACTTCAAGCAGCTTAACCTTACGAATGAACCAAGATTTTTCGTACT
Source organism: Vibrio sp. FE10 (assembly GCF_030297155.1). NCBI lineage: Bacteria > Pseudomonadati > Pseudomonadota > Gammaproteobacteria > Vibrionales > Vibrionaceae > Vibrio > Vibrio apostichopi. The sequence goes on from NZ_AP028067.1 coordinate 1,039,325, forward strand.
TGTCTGCCAAGACACCCGCTAAAGCAGAAAAGAGAAAGAAGGGCAGGATAAAAAGACCAGCGGCCAAGTTAATGAACAAATTGCTGGAAATTGGCAAGGTGTCTACGCTTGCAAAGGCAACAAAGAGCAGCAGGACATTTTTGAAGATGTTGTCATTAAAGGCTCCCAAAAATTGGGTAATAAAATAGGGTAGGAACCTTTTTTGGGCTAACAGCGAGGATTGGCTGTCATTGTTCATTATCTGTCCTTCGATGATTACCAGTTGGTGAGGTAGTTTGAGATTAGGTTATTAATCAGTTCTTTACCATCAATAGGCTCAGAAGCGAAAAATTTATCATCAACACTCAGCAGGGTTATTCCGTGAACACCAGACCATAACACGCGGCTTGCTTTCACAACTTCACTTTCGGTGTGTTCAGGCGCAATGGCCATTAATAATTGCTCTAGCATGCCCGTCATTTTATCGATTCGATTGGATTGCCACTCAGGAAGGTTTTCACCATTCATGTTGTGCTCGAAGATAAGTTGCCAGCGATGAGGATTTTTCTGTGCGTAGTCGTGGTAGCAATAAGCGAGGTTGAATAACGCTTGCTGTGGGTTGCTTGATTTCTCTACGGCTGATGCAGATTCAGAGGCGAGTTCGTCTAGTGTTTGAGCAACAACGTGCAAAAGCAACAGGTTATAGTTACCAAACACATTCACTAGAGTACTTGGTACATACCCAATCATATTGGCGATTTTGCGTAAACTTAACTCGTGATAAGAGTGCTCTTCTAGGAAGTCCGTCACCGTCTTTAAGGTGAGCTGAACCAGTTGTTCTCGAGTGTGATCGTTTCTTCGTGCCATGAGTAGTATCTAGTAAATGAACATCGTTCAATATTTTAATGCTGCCCCAGAGTGCCGTCAATCCTTTAGCTACATTAGTAAACAATTAATAACCGCAATATTATGATACATGTGTAAACGCAGTGAATATTTCATTGTTCTTTGTTAACGAGTATGATTAAGGTGTCGAAAGATAAAGAAACCTATAAAGGATAATAATGAAACGATTTTTCTCACTAGTCGCGATCCTGTTGGTAACAGTCGCGGTGACGCCAATCGCGGAAGCGAAAAAGTTTGGTGGTGGTAAGTCATTTGGCAAAAGCTTTAAAACGGCTCCAGCACCAAAACAACAAAATACGAATTCGATCCGACAAGATCAAACTGGTAAGAACACAGCAGCTAACTCTAGCAAGAAAGGCCTTATGGGTGGTCTGCTAGGCGGTTTACTTGCTGGTGGTCTATTAGCTGCGTTCTTCGGTGGCGCATTTGAAGGTATCCAGTTTATGGATATCCTGATTATGGGTCTGATTGCTTTCCTTGCGTTCAAATTCCTACGCGGAATGTTGGGGGCGAAGCAAGGCTCCATGAACCAGCAGAATGCACGTGGCCAACAGCCGGCATTCGGCGGCATGGGTCAGAACAAGTTTGAACAACCGCAGCAAAAGCCAAATGTTCATAACTTCGAGCAAGCACAACCTCAATCTCAAGGCGCTGCTGGCGGCTTTGGTTTTGGTGCGCAAAGCGATGTTCCACACAACTACCCACCGGGCTTTGATCAAGCAGCTTTCATCAATGGCTCGCGTGAGCACTACCGTACACTGCAAGGTGCATGGAACCACAACGAATTGAATACAATTGAAGAATACGTTTCTCCAAGCCTATTCGAAGACCTGAAAGCTGAGCGTGATAAGCTTTCTGGTGATCAACATACAGACGTAATGTACGTTGATGCTGAAATCGTTCGTGCTGACCATGACGGTAGCAAGGCTCAATTAAGCCTACAGTTTAGCGGTCGTTACCGTGATACTGCGGATGGTGTTGAAGAAGATATCACAGATATCTGGCACTTAGAGCGTGATCTAACTACTGACAATGCACCATGGCTCATTGTTGGTATTCAAGGTTAATCTATACTAAATACCATTCAATTTAGTCTTTGAATCAAACGCCTACTGAGCAATCAGTAGGCGTTTTTTATGGAAAGAAAACGGTAATTTCCCTTTCTTTGTCAGCGGGTGAGATAAATCATGAACAGGTTGGGTTATTTGTTCTCTATTTCATTGAATGAGTTCTGAGTAAACTGATACCAAACAATTGATTAGGTAATATGATGAGCGAAAACACAACGTCGGTGAAATGGGGTATTGCTGGTTTAGGCAACATAGCGAAAAGGTTCGCAACCGCACTCACTCAGCACTCTGAATATGGCGAGCTTTACGCTGTCGCTTCTAGGGACTCTGAACGAGCAAACGCGTTTGGTCAGAACTTTGATTGTGAGTTGAGTTATGGTTCTTATGAAGAGATGGCCAACAACCCGGATGTGGACGCAGTGTACATTGCCACAGTTCATCCATACCACAAACCGCTAGCGGAGCTGTTTCTGAGTCACAAAAAACATGTCTTGGTAGAGAAGCCTGCGTTTACTAATCTCACGGATTGGTTGGCAATGAAAGCTTTAGCTGACAAAAATGGGGTCTTGTTATTGGAAGCGATGAAAACTGTGGCATTTCCAGCGTACCGTGAGCTCAAATCTTATCTTGTTGAAAACAATCTACAGATTACCTCGATTGAAGCTGGGTTTGGCAACGAACATGACTATGATTCCAACTTGTTTATATTTAACCCAGATCTCTCGGGTGGTGCGACACTTGATGTTGGGGTTTATGGACTGTGGTTTTACTATGATTTATGTCGAAGCCTAGGCGTAACGCCTTCAGAGCCTAAGGTTGATATGTCGAGTATGTACAAGCAATCGAATGTGGATACCGATTCTCTGTTTACGTTCTCTCAAGGTATTGAAGGGAAAATATCGGCGTCTATCGTTTCTAATTTACCTCGCTCTGCCACATTACGTGGGCCTGAACTAACGATTACGATCAGAGACAAGTGGTGGAACCCAGAGACCATAGACATTGAATATCAGGGCACAAAGCACACCATTCAGCATAAAGTTGCGGGCAATGGTTTCGAATTCGAGATTGATCATATGTCTCAGTTGGCACGTGATAACAAGACTGACTCTGATGTTCTACTTTCTGATGTCTCCTTACAGGTTATCGAGACAATGGAGCGAGCATTGCTGAATGCAGGCTTCGGACACCTCACTAAGATAAAGACTTCAGAAAAATAGATGGCAAACAAAAAGCGACAACTCGAACTTTATGAACAGATATTTCAGGCGTTTGGCCCTGGAACCTCGCGATGTCAGATCAGTCAATTAGCGGCGCTGTTATTCGTCAGTGAGCGTCATGTTCAAACCATTATCAAAACGATGGTAAGGGAAGGTTGGGTCAAGTGGCAGGCGAGTTCAGGTCGCAACAAAAAAGCGTTATTAACATGCCTCGTTGAACCTATCGATGCGTGTTATACGCTGGTTCGTGAGTTGTCAGACGCGGGTAGTGTGGAGCAAATGCTTCCAATACTGAGTTTTGGTGGAAGGGATGCTGGTCTAGAGCTGCAATCGTTTTTAAGTCATGCCAATCAAGTCGCGCGTCGGGCCTATATCCCATTTCATCGAAAGCTAGAACAACTCCATCCTCATAAGGTGCTCCGACGAACTGAGCGCTTTTTAGTGAGCCAAGTGTGCCAGCGCCTTACGTATGTAGAGAATGACCAAACTGAGAATAACCAAGCAGGGAATGACCAGGCTAAGAATAGCCAAGTTCGAGGTGATTTGTCTTATCACTGGCAATCAAATGAAGATGCGACAGTGTGGCGCTTTCAAATTCGCAATGACGTGCATTTTCACGATGGCAGCCTTTTATTGAGCAAGGATATTGTTCGCTGCCTTCAATCTTTGACTCAGAGTGAGCATTGGCGTCTTGGCTATCAGCATGTAGCCGCCGTGGATCTCTATTCAGAAAATACAGTGGAAGTGCGTTTGAGTGAATCGGACTGGCATTTACCAAGGCTTTTGTCTCGCACTGAAGCGTCAATATTTCAAACGTCGATATCTGGAAAGCTTAATGGATCTGGTGCTTTTTCTCTCGATGTTTTCTCAGAGAACATGCTCCGCCTCAGTCGTAATAAGCTCTATTCACATCATGTGTCTATTTTGAATAGTATCGAGCTGTGGGTGTACCCAGAATGGGCAACGAGTAAGGTATGCGCTGAAAACAAGCTGTGCCTTGAAATGCCTGAAAAAACCAGTGCCGTACCGAGTGAAAACTATTCTACATTTTTGAAGATCCAAGCCCCAAGTCAGACTAACGAAACAACCCAAACAGTGACGGTTGAAGATACATCGGAATGCCAAAAACTTTTTACAAGCCTTGCTTCACCTGATGATAGTTCGGTGTTAATCGAATACGGAAACTATACCAAGATCGACGGAGTGGTGTTGTGCAGTCTTATTGACGAAGGTGATCCGTTGAGCGCTTGGCTTAGTTTCTTATCTCGCTTTCCGTTTTCTACTCTCAATGTAGATTCGCAGATCTTGGAGACGATTCGAACGTATCTTTCGTTGATTCGTCAGCAGCCTGATTTCAGTCGTTCGCTAGCCATACTAGCTGAATGCCGTCAGTGGCTGTCTGAGGTAGGTATTGTTACTGAGCTTAAGCATGAAGCGTTTGGATTAGAAGTATCAGAGCGGATACAAGGCGTACAAGTGAATGGTTTTGGCTGGTGTGAATTGAATAAATTATGGATTTCAGACAGTTAAGCACTGACGGTTAAAGAAAGTGATAAATCAGAAATAAGTAATCAACAAGTCAGAAACCAACAAGCCAGAAACGAAAAAAGCCAACTCAATAAGTTGGCTTTTCGATTTTCCAATTAAGGAGAATATGGTGGAGGGAGACGGATTCGAACCATCGAAGGCAGTGCCGGCAGATTTACAGTCTGCTCCCTTTGGCCACTCGGGAACCCCTCCAGGGTGTGTCTTACTCTTCACAAAGCAAGCCTAAATTGATGTTTTCCCATAAGCCCATCAACTAGGTTGTTCTCTTAACTCTCGAAAGAGGTAAGAAGAATATGGTGGAGGGAGACGGATTCGAACCATCGAAGGCAGTGCCGGCAGATTTACAGTCTGCTCCCTTTGGCCACTCGGGAACCCCTCCAGGGTGTGTCTTACTTTTCACAAAGTAAGCCTAAATTGATGTTTTCCCATAAGCCCATCAATCAGGTTGTTCTCTTAACTCTTAAAAGAGGTAAGAAGAATATGGTGGAGGGAGACGGATTCGAACCATCGAAGGCAGTGCCGGCAGATTTACAGTCTGCTCCCTTTGGCCACTCGGGAACCCCTCCAGGGTGTGTCTTACTTTTCACAAAGTAAGCCTAAATTGATGTTTCCCATAAGCCCATCAATCAGGTTGTTCTCTTAACTCTCGAAAGAGGTAAGAAGAATATGGTGGAGGGAGACGGATTCGAACCATCGAAGGCAGTGCCGGCAGATTTACAGTCTGCTCCCTTTGGCCACTCGGGAACCCCTCCAGGGTGTGTCTTACTCTTCACAAAGTAAGCCTAAATTGATGTTTTCCCATAAGCCCATCAACTAGGTTGTTCTCTTAACTCTTAAAAGAGGTAAGAAGAATATGGTGGAGGGAGACGGATTCGAACCATCGAAGGCAGTGCCGGCAGATTTACAGTCTGCTCCCTTTGGCCACTCGGGAACCCCTCCAGGGTGTGTCTTACTCTTCACAAAGTAAGCCTAAATTGATGTTTTCCCATAAGCCCATCAATCAGGTTGTTCTCTTAACTCTTAAAAGAGGTAAGAAGAATATGGTGGAGGGAGACGGATTCGAACCATCGAAGGCAGTGCCGGCAGATTTACAGTCTGCTCCCTTTGGCCACTCGGGAACCCCTCCAGGGTGTGTCTTACTCTTCACAAAGTAAGCCTAATTGATGTTTTCCCATAAGCCCATCAATCAGGTTGTTCTCTTAACTCTCGAAAGAGGTAAGAAGAATATGGTGGAGGGAGACGGATTCGAACCATCGAAGGCGGAGCCGGCAGATTTACAGTCTGCTCCCTTTGGCCACTCGGGAACCCCTCCAGGGTGTTTTTCCTAACTCATAATGGATAGGCTAAAGAGATGTTTTTCCCAACGCATCTCTCAAGTGCGGAGCGCATCATAGCAAACACGTTAAACCTGTAAAGAGTTTTTCTTATGGTTTTGTGTTGAATGCTGCCTTTTTGGGCAAAGATGGCGAAAAGTACGCATATTGCTCGGGAAGTGAACATCTGTACTAAGGTTTACGTATTAATAGGTAACGCCTTGAGGTAACTGGCTTTCTGTATTGTGTTTGGTTTGTGTAATTCGCTAAGAAACGTAAATGGAATTTAATCTAGATTTACACTTCTTGACGTTACAGCATTCATCAGTTGATAGAATACGGTTAATTTCATTTATAGATAATAATACCAATCGTAGTAAATCAAGGTGTCATCCTAGTTTGTTAAAATGCTCGATAACGGCGTTAGAATTTTTGATTGTAGAATAACTACTTATCGAAAACCCTGCCTTGTTCTCAAGCCTTTTTCCTGCGCTATTTCTGACCACTTACTCACTGTGATTGGTATAACCTTACTTGCAGACCATTATTATGAAGCGTAAATCTGTTTTAACCCTGCTTAGCTTGTCTATTCTTATGGCGTCTCCAGCCGCACTAGCAAAACGTCAGGGGCCTAGCACTGTAACGGTTGTTACTGAGCAGGTTGATATTCACCAAGTTAGCCAATCTCTTTCTCTGGTTGGTAAGTTAGAAGCCGAGCAATCTGTGATCATTACTTCTGAAGTAGCGGGCAGAGTTGACTCTATCAACATCAAAGCCAATCAAGATGTGACTAAAGGGCAGATGTTGGTTCAACTAGATGACGACAAAGCCAAGGCCGCGGTTGCAGAAGCTCAAGCGTACCTAAAAGATGAGAAACGTAAGCTCGCGGAATTCCAACGACTAGTGAAACGTAATGCGATTACGCAAACTGAAATTGACGCGCAGAAAACCAATGTTGAAATCGCCAATGCTCGATTGGCGGCTGCAAATGCCAACCTTAAAGATCTTCATATCAGCGCACCTTTTTCTGGCACGGTTGGTTTCATCGACTTTAGCCGCGGTAAAATGGTGACATCAGGCACTGAGCTTGTGACCTTAGATGATTTGTCTGTGATGCAGTTAGATCTTCAAATTCCTGAGCGTTACCTTTCTAAATTGTCTAAAGGTATGACAGTAACGGCTCGCACCAGTGCATGGGGTGAGACTCAGTTCACCGGTACTGTGGTTGGTATTGATTCACGTATCAACGCTGAAACCTTGAACTTACGAGTTCGTATCCACTTTGATAACAACAATGATTACTTGAAGCCAGGCATGTTAGTGGCCGCGGATATGGATTTCCCACCAGTCGAAGCACCGATTATCCCTGTTCAAGCGTTGGAGTACTCGGGTACGAAACGTTTTGTTTATGTGATTGGCGAAGATAATAAGGCAACTCGAACAGAAGTGTTCTTGGGTGCACGTATCGATAACGAAGTCGTGATTGATAAAGGCATCGAGATTGGTCAGAAGATCGTGGTGCAAGGTATTGTGAACATGCGTGATGGTGTGTTGGTTCAAGAACTTGCCGTTAATCGCCCCGCTAAACCTGACGGCGATACCGCTAATCTTGATGGTAATACCGCAACTCAAGAAGGTGCGAACTAATGTTGTTATCTGATGTTTCTGTAAAGAGACCAGTAGCGGCTATCGTATTGAGCTTGCTCTTGGTTGTATTTGGTATTGTATCGTTTAACAAGCTTGCTGTTCGTGAGATGCCTGACATCGAAAGCCCAGTAGTATCGATCAGTACTCGCTATGAAGGTGCATCAGCCACCATCATTGAAAGCCAAATAACCTCCAATCTTGAAGACCAGTTATCAGGTATCAGTGGTATCGATGAGATCGAGTCCACGACGCGTAACGGTATGTCGCGTATCACGATTACTTTCGAACTGGGCTACGACCTCAATACGGGTGTCAGTGATGTTCGTGATGCGGTAGCTCGTGCGCAGCGTTCGTTGCCCGATGAAGCCGATGACCCGATTGTTTATAAGAATAACGGTAGTGGTGAAGCCTCGGTATACATCAACCTAAGTTCAACCGAGATGGACCGAACGCAGTTAACCGATTACACCGAGCGTGTCTTGATTGACCGCTTTAGTTTGATTTCTGGTGTGAGCTCAGTGGACATCTCTGGTGGCTTGTACAAAGTAATGTACGTGAAGCTGAAACCTGCTCAGATGGCTGGTCGTGGTGTTACTACCTCGGACATCACTTCTGCGTTAAACAGTGAGAACATTGAAAGCCCGGGCGGTGAAGTTCGTAACGATGCGATTGTTATGTCGGTTCGTACAGCTCGTTCGTATACCCAAGCTGAAGATTTTGAATACCTAGTAGTTAAACGCGCCTCTGATAACACACCTATCTACTTGAAAGACGTAGCGGATGTTTACATTGGTGCTGAAAACGAAAACTCGACCTTTAAGAGTGACGGTGTTGTTAACGTTAGTATGGGCATTGTGCCTCAGTCAGATGCGAACCCACTTGAGGTTGCTGACTTAGTCCATAAAGAAGTTGAAGCGATTCAAAAGTTCTTGCCTGACGGTACTCGTCTAGCGGTGGATTATGATTCAACGGTCTTTATCGACCGTTCGATCTCGGAGGTATACAGCACACTCTTTATTACGGGTGGCTTGGTTATCCTCGTGCTTTACGTCTTTATCGGCCAAGCACGTGCAACCCTGATCCCTGCGGTGACGGTGCCTGTATCTTTGATTTCATCATTTATTGCGGCGTACTACTTTGGTTTCTCTATCAACCTGATTACCTTGATGGCACTTATCCTGTCTATCGGTTTGGTGGTAGATGACGCGATCGTGGTAGTAGAGAACATTTTCCACCACATTGAACGCGGTGAATCGCCACTGCTTGCCGCTTATAAAGGGACACGTGAAGTTGGCTTTGCGGTAATCGCAACCACGCTAGTTTTGGTAATGGTGTTCCTACCGATCTCGTTTATGGATGGCATGGTAGGTCTTCTGTTTACTGAGTTCTCGGTATTGCTGGCGATGTCGGTGATCTTCTCGTCTGTTGTGGCATTAACGCTAACACCAGTTCTGGGCAGTAAGATTCTAAAAGCGAACGTGAAACCAAACCGCTTCAATCGATTTGTTGAACGTGTGTTTGGCAAGCTAGAACTTGGATACAAAGCGGTATTGCGTCGTGCTCTAAACTGGCGTTGGGCTGCCCCAATCATCATTATTGCGTGTATGGGCGGAAGTTATGGTTTGATGCAACAAGTGCCTTCGCAGCTGACTCCACAAGAAGACCGTGGCGTTATCTTCGCGTTCGTTCGTGGTGCCGATGCAACCAGTTACAACCGCATGTCTGCCAACATGGACATCGTTGAAGAGCGCTTAATGCCGTTGCTTGGCCAAGGTTTCTTGAAATCATTCAGCATTCAATCGCCAGCGTTTGGTGGTAATGCGGGCGACCAAACTGGCTTCGTTATCATGATCCTAGAAGATTGGGACGAACGTGATGTCACGGCGCAAGAAGCCTTGAACGAAGTTCGTAAATCTTTGAATGGCATTCCTGATGTGCGTGTATTCCCATTCATGCCAGGCTTCAAAGGTGGTTCAAGTGAGCCAGTTCAATTCGTACTGGGTGGTTCTGACTACACTGAGCTTCAGAAGTGGGCAGAGCTCTTAAAGCAAGCAGCTGAAGACTCTCCAATGATGGAAGGTGCGGACATCGATTACTCTGAGAAGACACCAGAGTTATTGGTTACCGTAGACAAGCAGCGTGCAGCTGAGTTGGGTGTAAGCGTATCAGACATTTCAGACACGTTAGAAATCATGCTGGGTGGCCGCAGTGAAACCACTTTCGTTGACCGTGGTGAAGAGTACGATGTTTACTTGCGTGGCGATGAGAACAGCTTCAACAACGCGAACGATTTAAGCCAAATCTACATGCGAACTCAGTCAGGCGAGCTAGTAACGCTTGATACGCTGACGCACATTGAAGAAGTGGCATCATCGATTCGTTTATCGCACTACAACAAGCAGAAGTCGGTCACCATCAAAGCGAACCTAATGGAAGGTTACACGCTGGGCGATGCTCTTGATTTCCTTGATGAACAAGCGATTGAGAAGCTACCGGGTGACATCTCAGTTAGCTACTCTGGCGAGTCTAAAGACTTCAAAGAGAACCAATCGAGCATCTTAGTGGTGTTTGCGTTAGCGATGTTGGTGGCGTACTTGGTATTGGCCGCGCAGTTTGAGAGCTTCATTAACCCGCTGGTGGTGATGTTCACCGTACCTATGGGCATCTTTGGTGGCTTCTTAGGTTTGGTGTTGATGAGTCAAGGGCTCAACGTCTACAGCCAAATTGGTATGATCATGTTGATCGGTATGGTAACTAAGAATGGTATCTTGATCGTAGAGTTTGCTAACCAACTTCGTGACCGTGGTATTGAGTTTGAAAAGGCGATCATTGATGCTTCGGCTCGACGTTTACGTCCAATCATGATGACCGCATTTACCACGCTAGCAGGTGCAATTCCATTGATTACCTCAACAGGCGCGGGTTATGAAAGCCGAGTAGCGGTGGGTACGGTTATCTTCTTCGGTATGGGCTTTGCGACTTTGGTTACTCTGTTCGTTATCCCTGCGATGTACCGACTGATTTCTGGCTCTACGCGTTCTCCTGGTCATGTGGAAGCGGTTCTAAATAAAGAACTCAGCCATGATAACGTGGGAAGAACCTCTCACGGTTAGTCGGCAAAAACGAAGGGCTAGACTATAGAAAGTTGTTATAGCCCTTAAGTTTAAAGCTTGATAAAGAAAGCCCAGTAACTGGTGTCCAACTATTGGGGGTCAGTTCATTACTGGGCTTTTTGCTTGCTAAATATTGCTGATTGAAAGTAAGAATGCGTTCAATCGACAATAAAAATTCGCTCAGAATACGAACTTTTATTTGGTGTTCAATTTCTTAATTTTTTTTCGCTTGGCGAGCTTCAAATGCGGCCAATTGTTCAGGCGTCGCTTTCGGTTGATGGTTAGCTTTCCAATCATCGTAAGTCATGCCATAAACACGTTCACGTGCATCGTCTAAATCTAAATCGACTCCCATCATTTCAGCTTCTGCTGCATACCATTTGCTAAAGCAATTTCGGCAAAAGCCAGCCAAGATCATTAGGTCGATGTTTTGCACGTCTTTATTGTTGTCTAGATGAGATAATAGGCGACGAAATGAAGCTGCATCTAGCTTGTCTTGTTCTTCTTGAGTTAGTTGCTTGTATTTGAATTCAGCCAAAACTCTTTCCTTTTCAAGTTAATGATTATCCTTAATTAGAGTCTACACGGCTGCGAGATTGACGCCAATACTCATTCACTGGTTTGAGTATGTACCCCTCAGATCTCAAGGTTCTCATAAGATAATAAAATTACAACTAGACCGATCGGTCTGTGTTGTGTATTATTCATTCAACACTTCAAATTAGACAATCAGATCATTGAAGCAGTAAACGGCTTTGTTGCGTAATTCAATGGAACTAAATCAAGAACCTACGATCTGATCAGCTACGTTCACTCTATCTCGTAGCCCTATGCCTAAACCACGTTACAAAACAACCAACTGGAAGCAATACAACCAATCACTCATTAACCGTGGTTCTCTGACCTTTTGGATTGATGAAGAAGCAATAAGCGGGTGGGCGCAAAGCAAACAGAATAAGCGCGGGAGGCCGCGTCGGTTCAGTGATTTAGCTATCACGACAGCACTTATGGTCAAACGAGTTTTTTCTATGCCATTGAGAGCGCTTCAAGGATTTATCGACTCGATATTTAGGTTAGCTCATGTACCGTTAAGTTGTCCGCATTACACCTGCATCAGTCGTAGAGCCAAGCAAGTTGAGGTTTCATTTAAGACTAAAGCGAGAGGAGCAATACAGCACCTAGCTATTGATGCTACTGGCCTTAAGGTTTATGGCGAAGGTGAATGGAAAGTCAAAAAACACGGGACGGATGGCAAGCGTAGAGTCTGGCGAAAGCTTCATATTGCCGTCGATACCAACACTCATGAGATCATTGCCGCCGAGCTAAGTTTATCGACGGTTACAGATGGAGAAGTACTCCCGAACTTACTGAAACAAACACGCCGAAGTATCCTTGAGGTGTCTGGTGATGGCGCTTACGACACGAGAGCGTGTCACGCTGCTATTAAGATTAAGGGGGCCATTGCGCTTATTCCCCCAAGAGAAGGAGCAGCCTTCTGGGAGCGTGGTCACCCTCGAAATATTGCCGTGGGTTGTCAGAAGTTATACGGCTCAAATAAGTATTGGAAAGAGCGGTATGGATACCACAAACGTTCACTCTCAGAAACGGCGATGTATCGAGTTAAACAGTTACTAGGAGGACGATTGAGCTTAATAAATTATAATGCACAGGTGGGTGAAACTTACGCGATGATAAAAGCGTTGAACAAGCTTACTGGATTAGGTATGCCTGAAACTTGTCGTATTGACTAAGAAATACGCGAAATGGGGCTGCTCTGTCTCTAAACTGAATTACGCAACAAAGCCCAACGAATGCAGAAAATGTAGAACAAGAGGCACAATCTGAAAATAATTATCACAGCCAAGATGTCCGAAATGTTCAAAGTAGTATTAAAGCTGGATACGATACACAAGAGTTTGATCGATATGACGTGAATATAATAGGCGTTGAAGCTACCTATGGTATTAATGATAAAGCTAGCATCGGTTTAAGCTACGATACTCTTGATATTGACTTTGGTAATGATATTTTAAATGACCATTCTGATAGAGAAGATGTCATTACACTATCTGGCCAATACAATATTTCAAACAACATTGTTATTGATGGTGAGTGGAATATCTCTGGAGACTACGACAATCTTACAGTCGGTGGTAACTACGTCGCTGATGCTGGCTTTGGTGTATGGAACGTGGGTGCCAACTATTCAACTGGTGATGTGAGCGACGGCTTTGACCTGGAAGCGGGCGTTTTGGTGCCATTTGGTAACATGTATTACCGCGGTGATTTTACTTACTTCTTGGATTCTGATGTCGACACTGTGTTTGAAAATGCTCTGGGTTGGACTAACGGCAATGTTGATGTGAATGCATCCGTAACTATGTATGAATTTGATGATACCTCTGTTGGTATTGAATTCGGTTACTATTTCTAAGTCGTAGGTAGATGAAATGAAAATTTTTAGTAAAAATAGCTCAATCAAGCTTGCGGGTATCCTGTTACTTGCCCCGATTCTTAGCGGTTGTGTCGGTAGCAATTTCACGACTAAAAAGTTAATGGAATTCAACGTAAAGGTTGTTGATAACCGCTATGCACGTGGCGGTGTTAACTTCTTATTGGCACCCGTTTATGGCTTTACAACATTGGCTGATTACTTCGTTATTAACTCAATTGAGTTCTGGACGGGGTCAAACCCTTTCGACGGCACTCCGCATATCTTTGATAGTAAAGTCGAGACAATGATTGATATTAACGGTGATCTCGATCCTTCATTGCGTGATGCACCGATTGATCCTCTGACGTACCAATACATTGAAGACAGTCACATAAGAACCATTGACGAAAATACTATTGAGATGGAAGTGACTTATGTTGACGGCACTTCTTCAACGGTAACCGGCGTGAAGGAAGGTGCAAACGTTCAGTACTTTGTTGATGGTGAGTTTGTCTCTGAAACCTCTGTAGAGGCGTTATCAGAAGCATTTGAAGTGAGCTCATAATCATCCATTGTTAAAGGGAACGTTATTGTTCGCCTATTATTTCCAAACATTTACGATTAATAATGAAGCTTTCAGGATATTAATATGAATCAATTTGGCGTGACTGGTTTTATTGTGAAAAGTAGCCTTACTAAAAATAACATTCAACCTGTAGATGATATATCTTATCCGGGATGTAGCTTTTTAGTGCAAACAGATAACTTTCTAGTGTCATGTTGTTCATTAGATAAATATATTCATAATGCGTTTGAAACTCTGTTTAACACAAAAGGAAAAGTTAAACTGGAAGGGTTTTTGTTTGTAGATACTTATAGTGATAATGCGTCTTTGTCCGTAGAGACAAAAATAACACAGTAATAGCGATTAATAAGCGTCTTAATAGGGGCTTGTTATAAAGAAAAAGGACGAAGTTAACTTCGTCCTTTTTTGTCATTGTAAAATTGTCAGTTAATGAACTTAAGCCAATTCACCGGTTTGCGAGAAAGCTTCTAACTTCGCCGCGTACGGTTGTAGGTCGCCAATGTTGTTGTTCACCCACTCATCATTGAAGTAAGTGTCTAGGTAACGCTCGCCGCTATCACATAGTAAAGTCACGATAGAACCTGTTTCGCCACGCGCTTTCATCTCACTTGCCAGCTGAAGCACACCATACATATTCGTACCCGTTGATGCGCCCACCTTACGACCTAGAATGTCAGACAACCAATGTGTCGTTGCAATGCTTGCTGCATCTGGGATTTTACGCATTTCATCAACTACACCAGGAATGAAGCTTGGTTCTGCACGTGGGCGACCAATACCTTCAATTTTGCTGAATGTGTTGCCTTTCACGTTCGCATTGCCCGTTTGGAAGTATTCGTGGAATACTGAGTTTTCAGGGTCGACAACACAAAGCTTGGTTTCATGTTGTTGGTAGCGAATGAAACGGCCGATTGTTGCTGAAGTACCACCCGTGCCTGGGCTCATTACTACCCACGTTGGAACTGGGTGATCTTCCATCTGCATTTGATTGAAAATCGAGTTCGCGATGTTGTTGTTACCACGCCAGTCAGTTGCGCGTTCTGCGTAAGTAAATTGGTCCATGTAGTGGCCATTCAGTTCTTCAGCTAAACGACGAGACTCATCGTAAATCTCATCTGAGCGATCAACAAGGTGCGCTTGGCCGCCGTAGAATTCAATCTGCTCAATTTTTTTCTTCGCTGTGCACTTAGGCATTACCGCAATAAACGGAAGACCAAGCAGGCGAGCAAAGTACGCCTCAGACACAGCCGTGCTGCCAGATGAAGATTCAATAATCGTTGTTTCTGGGCCAACCCAACCGTTACAAATCGCGTATAAGAACAGAGAACGCGCTAAGCGGTGCTTCAAAGAGCCTGTTGGGTGTGTGCTTTCATCTTTAAGGTAGATATCAATGCCTTCGATGCTTGGAAGGTCTAGCTTGATAAGGTGCGTATCCGCTGAGCGTTGGTAGTCCGCTTCAATTTTACGAATCGCGTTGTTAATCCATTGATGGTCAGTGCACATAAGCGTTCTCCTGATCTTGTGTAGGAATTTCTTGTAATTGGTATGGTTATAATTTAGCTAGAATTCGAGAGAAAAACTTTGCCATATTTGCTTTGTTTTGACTAAAATGTAGAAAATTATTCTATTTAAATGCGATTTGGTGAAAGTGTGATAGATGCCGTAGATAAAAAGATATTAAGTTTGCTGCAAGAAGACAGCACGCTGTCATTGAACGATATTTCAGAGGCAGTCAACCTAACAACCACGCCCTGTTGGAAAAGACTGAAGCGTCTTGAAGAGAACGGTATTATTGAAAAAAGAGTGGCGTTGCTGAACCCTGAGAAGCTTGATCTTGCTTTTACCGCGTTCGTATTGGTGAAAACAAGCAACCATTCTCATGAGTGGTATGGCCGCTTTGTGAATACTGTGTCGGACTTTCCAGAAGTGATGGAGTTCTATCGAATGGCTGGCGAGTATGATTATATGATGAAGGTTCAGGTTAAAGACATGAAGTGCTTTGATGACTTCTACAAGCGCTTGGTGAATAGTATTGATGGTATCTCGAATGTGACCTCGACGTTTGCCATGGAACCATTGAAGTACACAACAGCACTGCCGCTGTAAGTTAAATCTAGCCTCACGTTACATCTTGTCTCAGTTTAGACATCGCCTCTGCGATAAAGAAAAGGATTATTCATGTTTGCAAAAATCTCTACCGCGATCCAATTGGTGTTAGCCGTCGCCATTTTTTATTTAGGCTACACCATCTATTCGTTTACCAATAAAGTCGGTGAGATCGTCGATACTTATCCGCAGGTTATCGAAGACTTATCGGGCCTCACCAAAGGGTTAAAAGTCGAAGAGATGTTAGCGTTTGCTGAGCATGTCAGTGAATTGGCTCCTCAGGTGTTAAGCACCGTCGACGAAGTCAGAAAGACCATCGATGAAGTGAATCAAACCGTTTCGTCTGTTGATGGAAAAATTCCCGCGATTTTGGATGAAGTGAAAAACGTTCGTACCGAAGTCGAGCAGGTAAGAACTGAGGTTATCCCGCCAGCATTAACTGAATTAAAACGATACCGTGTCGATGTGATGCCACCGATGCTTGCCGAGAGTAAGTCTTACCGTCAACAAACCATCCCAGTGATTGTGGCTGAATCTGAAATGCTAAGAGCGGAAGTGCCGGGTATTTTGGCGCAAGCGAATTTGTTAGCCGATAAGAGTAAAGAATTAGCTCAGGGCGCTGCAGAAGGCGCAGTAAAAGGTGTTGTGCTATCGCCATTCAATCTACTGCGAGACGCGAGTGATGGCATCAAAACGCGAGTACAAAGCGAATTCGAACCTACGCTCGAAGCTGAATAGAAGTTACTGATTCTGAGCAACAGCTTTTCGTAGCGTAATAAAAAAGAAAAGGGGCTAGGTATCAAACCTAGCCCCTTATTATTTGATGGTGCATGTGTTGTGTTTGTAAAAAGCGTCGACTCATTACTTAGTAAAGCGCATCACACCTTCTTGAACGGCTGTCGCTACTAGCTCACCTTTTTGATTGAAGATCTCGCCACGAACTAGGCCGCGAGTGTTCGCTGCCGTTGGGCTTTCAATCGCATAAAGCAGCCATTCATCCATCTTGAATGGGCGGTGGAACCAGATCGAGTGGTCAATCGTCGCCACTTGGAAGTTTGGCGTCATGATTGAAACTTCATGTGGGTGCAGTGCCGTAACCAAGAATCCCCAATCCGATGCGTAAGCAAGCAGGTATTGGTGAATGAGTTGGTTATCTGGCAACGCACCATTCGCTCTCACCCAAAGATACTGCTTTGCTTCGGCCTTTTTAGGCTTCAGCGGATTAACGACAGTAACAGGGCGCATCTCGATCGGCTTTTCGCCACAGAAAGTCTTACGCAGTTTCTCTGGTAAGAACTCAGCAATATGACTCGCTAGCTCAGTTTCAGAGGCAAAATTTTCTGGCCCAGGGATGTTTGGCATTTCATTTTGGTGTTCAAAACCTGGTGCATCACCATGGTAAGAAGCCGTGAGGTAGAAAATAGGGCGGCCATTTTGAATCGCTTTAACACGGCGCGTGCTGAAGCTGCGTCCATCTCTTAGGTTCTCAACATCGTAAATGATTGGCTTTTCAGGATCGCCGGGGAATAGAAAATAACTGTGGAACGAGTGAACACTGCGGTCGTCTTGAACAGTATAACGGGCAGCGGAAAGCGCTTGCCCCAATACCTGACCGCCGTATACCTGTGGCAGGCCAAGGTTCTCACTTTGCCCACGGAATAAACCTTCTTCCAGTTTCTCTAGCTGAAGTAAACTTAGTAATTCTTGTAAAGGTTGACTCATCGCCAGCATTCCTCTTCGTAAAATGGGTGTCAGATTATGGTGCTAATCATTTAGCTTAGTCAGATATCTGTCAATAAATCATAGGGTTTCAAGACAGAATATGAAAGCTCTCTTATAATTGGTGGGTAGATTTGCCGAGTCCGGCAAACATGTTGAGAGAAATTGAATATGAAAAAGGCTCTAATTCTTATTACGTCTTTAGTATCGTTTGGCCTACTTGTTGGTTGCCAAGCAACATCAGAAACGAAGACTTCTCAGGAAGTGGTTGCAGAGAACGCTCAAGTGATTTCAGGAACAGTAAGCTATCGCGAAAGAATTGCATTGCCCGAGAATGCAGTGGTTACCGTAACGCTAGAAGATATTTCACTGGCTGACGCACCATCGACCGTTATCGCGACTCAAGAATTCACTACTGATGGTAAGCAAGTCCCGTTCGCATTCGAGTTGAGCTACGATAACAACAAGATTCAACCAAACCACCGTTACAACATGCGCGCAACGATTCATGTTGACGGCAAACTACGTTTCACAACAGACACGATTAAGTCAGTGATTACCGACGTAGAAAACACGCAACAAGCAGACCTACGCTTGGTTGGTGTTCGTTAATTAGAAATGGATGCCAATATTAAGGCATCTTGGTTAGTTGGTTAGTTGGTTAGTTGATTAGCTAATCCGTCTACTCGCTAACTAGGTGATTAATGGCAGCTCTAGGGCTGCCATTTGTATATTCTGAGTTTAACCCTTCCTGCATCACTCACTTCAATCCCTTCTTCGACCAGATGCTTCTTCTGGCGATCAAACGAATCACCTTTCAAAGATATCTCCCCCTTACTATTGATCACCCTATACCAAGGCAGTTTGCTACCTTCTGGTAAGTTACCTAATGCTTTACCGACATGTCGTGCATAACCCGGAAAACCTGAAAAACGTGCTATGTCTCCATAAGTTGTTACTTTTCCATATGGAATTTGGTGAATCACTGCAAAGATTTGGGGCAAAAATTGGTCCATACTAAAAATTCCTAGTTCATTAATACCACGGATCGGTAGAAGGAGAGGGCTATGGTATTTTCAACGTTTCAGTTCTTGATAACCACATTATTAGCCGTTGTTTGTGCGAGAGCAATCAGTTTAAGTGAGGGAGATATCCCAGTGCTTGCAATGGTCATCCCTGCATTATGGATATTACCGCAGGGCGGAATTGCAGGATTAGTTCTGTTGGTTTCCATGACGACTTACGGTTTAACGCTGCCCCTACAACCCATCACGCTCTCTGTTAGTGCGTGGGTGCTATTCCCATTATTGATGGTGGTCTTTTCAAAACGCAGTAGCTTGTCGGTTGTTATTATTTCGGGATTAATTGTCGCGACCCTACAAGTCGGGATCATGGTGACTCAATCCGCGGGTAAGCTTGATGGCGCACCTTGGATTACCACACTGCAAACCTTGTCGATCATCATGATTTGGTGGGCGGCGAATCACCTTAAGCCAGCCAGCCGACACAGCTGGTGGTCATTAGGCTTGATTCTTCCATTATGGATGGCCGATTTACCTTACGCGGCTTTGGTTGCCTTATGTGTTACAGGCATCATGGCATCGATGGAAACCCTCACTCGCTTGAAAACCTTCCGTTGGAATAAGTTATTGTGTTGGACATTGCCGACAGTTGGTTTTGCCGCACTAGTGATTACACCCAGCATTGAGGTACCAAGCCCTGTCTTTGTGGTGTGGTTATGTTTGTTGGGCACCGCATGGATGACAGACTACATCATCCGCACGGAAGAGAACGAAGACGCCGACCTCTAGCTGAAGTGAATGGTATTCTGCTTGCAATGATAAAAGCGAGCACATGTGACTTGAATGAATGTGTTATGAAACAAAGACAAAGCTGATGCTTTATCCGACAGTTTTACGGTGTGTTGGGTAAAGGGTAATCACTTAAACCACATTTGTTTAAAAAGAGTCGCTTTGTGCTTGCAATGGTTGCTGCGATGCTTAATAATCCAATCACTCTTTGAGGCAAGCCTCTTAGAAAAAGAATCTATGGAGGCTCTGGTCCTCCCGCAACACTAACTTGTGAACTCGGTCAGGCCT
Source organism: Vibrio sp. FE10 (assembly GCF_030297155.1). NCBI lineage: Bacteria > Pseudomonadati > Pseudomonadota > Gammaproteobacteria > Vibrionales > Vibrionaceae > Vibrio > Vibrio apostichopi. The sequence goes on from NZ_AP028067.1 coordinate 1,059,065, forward strand.
GGAAGGGAGCAGCCGCAGCAGGCGACGTGTGTGCCGGGATGTGGCTGGGGCTTCCACCCATATGAAGCCTGCAATATATGTTCGCATAAATTGCAGGCTTTCTTCATTTCTGCATCATAAGTCTTCATATTTGCACCATAAGTCTTCATAGTCTATTTTTTGTTGTAGGTTTACAACAAAAGTGATTTGCTATGTTCGATCAAACCAAGAAATCATCTTACGTACACAACATCTGTAAGTTCATGAGCTTGAAGAATGATGCTGTTGTTCGCACTCTCTCCATTTTGGAGTTCGATTTCTGCTTTCACCTCGAATATAACGCAAACATTAAAAGTTTTACCTCTCAACCTTTTGGCTTCCACTATCAATTCAATAATCGTAAGTGCCGATATACCCCAGATTTTTTAGTAACAGATCACAACGAGCAGTCAACCCTCTTCGAAGTAAAACACTCTAGTCAGATTCTCAAACCTGATTTCAGGAATAGATTTGAAGAGAAACAAAGAGTTGCGTTGAATGAGTTCAACAGACGCTTAGTTTTGGTTACTGAGAAACAAATTAGAATGGGTCCGACGTTAGATAACTTTAAGTTACTACACCGTTATTCCGGATTGCGAACCGTGACTGAGTTTCAAAAGCTAGTATTGGCGTTTATTCAACGAAAACAAATGGTGCAGCTACAAGAGGTGTCTTTGTATTTCGGTTTATCGGAGCAAGACACACTTATCTCTACTCTTCCTTGGATCTCTTCGGGGCAAATCAAAACAGACCTCAACAATATTGGCTTTGGCCTCGAAACCTACGTTTGGTGTTAACTATGCCATCGGACTCTAACAACATATTTGGGTTCTTTGATGAATTTGAGGCTTCAGAGGGAGAGTCTCAGCAGCTTCCAATAGAGCTAATTCATGAACCTATTGAAATCTCCTCAACTATTGATTCTCAATCACCGAAGGTACAGCAAGAAGTTATCCGTCGTATCAAAATCATCGCGTTCGTAGAGAAGCGTTTAAAAGGCGGATGGACCGAGAAAAACTTGAACCCTCTCTTAACTCTTGTGGAATCGGAATTACAACTCATTCCCCCGAGTTGGCGAACTTTAGCAACTTGGAAAAAATCTTACTTTGAAGCGGGTAAAGACCCATGTGCGCTTATTCCTAAGCATACGTTTAAAGGCAATCGACAAAAAGAGTTCGATTCTCAATCTTTAGTTGATGAAGCAATTAACAGCGTATACCTGACTCGTGAACGCTTAAGTGCTGCTGAAGCATATCGATACTATAAGAGTCGAGTGATTCAATTAAATCGTGGGATTGTCGAGGGGAAAATAAAACCAATTGCCGAACGTTCTTTTTACAATCGAATACACGACTTACCTCCTTATGAGGTAGCGATTGCAAGGTTTGGTAAACGATACGCAGACCGAGAATTTCGCTCGGTTGGTCAGCAAGTAGTTTCGACCAAACCAATGGAATATGTCGAAATTGACCATACACCAGTCCCAGTAATTTTGATTGATGACGAGCTAGATATTCCTTTGGGACGCCCCTATCTGACGATGCTATATGACCGCTTCAGTAAATGTATCGTTGGGTGCAGTATCAACTTTAGAGAGCCTAGTTTTGACTCTGTCAGGAAGGCGCTATTGAACTCGCTACTAGATAAGAACTGGGTCAAACGAAGGTATCCATCTATTGATAATGCATGGCCTTGCCACGGTAAGATTGACTGTTTAGTTGTCGACAATGGTGCCGAGTTTTGGAGCCAAAGCTTGGAAGATTCGTTACGGCCTCTAGTGTCTGATATCCAATACAGCCAAGCCGCTAAACCTTGGCGTAAGTCAGGGATCGAAAAGCTGTTTGATCAGATGAACAAAGGGTTAGTGAACGCACTGCCTGGAAAAACGTTCACCAATCCTACTCAGCTACAAGATTACAACCCAAAGAAGGATGCGGTGGTTAGAGTTTCTGTATTTCTTGAATTACTTCATAAATGGATTGTCGATTATTACCACATGGCACCAGATTCAAGAGAACGTGATATCCCATACCACAAGTGGAACCAATCGGAATGGACTCCCTCCTACTACGTTGGTGCTGAGAAGGAGCAGTTGAGAGTTGAGCTAGGTTTGCTTAGACACCGAACTATTGGAGTGGCAGGGATCAGGCTTCATAACCTACGTTATCAGTCCTCCGAACTTATTGAATACCGTAAATATTGGGCATCTAACAATGGCAAAAAGCTGTTTGTTAAGACCAAAACAGACCCTTCAGATATCAGCTACATCCATGTTTACCTAGAATCGGAAAAGAGGTACATAAAAGTTCCAGCGGTAGACAACAGTGGATATACAAAAGGACTGTCCCTTTTCGAACATGAGCGCATACAAAAAGTACGCAGGCTTAACACTAAGCAGCTTGCTGATGATGAGGCGCTTGCGGATACATTTCTGTATATGAAGAAACGTATTCAGGAAGAAACCGATAGATTCCGCGGTGCAAAAAGCAATAAGGCTAGCTTGCCTAAAACGGGCAATACTTCGAAATTAGCAAAGTTTAATGATGTGGGCTCAGACGGACCAGGCTCAATCAATACGACTCCAGTAAAACAAGAAACCACGGTAGTGTTCGATGTCTCAGAGCAATTATCTGATGATGATTTTGAAGATATTGAGGGGTATTAATTTGAACTTAACGTCTAGTCAGTTTGAGCAGCTAAGATCCTTTGAAACCAGCTTTATCGAGCACCCTGCGATAACTGAAATCTACTCCATTTTCGATCAACTTCGTTTTAATCACTCCCTTGGCGGTGAGCCGGAGTCTTTCTTGTTAACTGGTGAGGCCGGAAGTGGAAAGACGGCTTTGATTAACAGCTATCTATCACGCTTTCCGTCGAGTTGCACTTGGAGCAAACAACCTGTTCTTAGCACCAGAGTGCCAAGCCGCATAAATGAACAGAACACGCTTATGCAGTTTTTAGTCGATTTAGATGGAAAGTCTGGGGGAAGAGGTACTCGACGACGTAATGAAATTGCTCTTGGTGAGGCTGTTGTAAAGCAACTCAAACGTAAATCTGTTGAGCTGATTATCGTCAATGAAATTCAAGAGCTTGTGGAGTTTTCTACAGCAGAAGAAAGGCAAGCTATTGCTAATACGTTCAAATATATAAGTGAAGAAGCAAAAGTCTCGTTTGTGCTGGTTGGTATGCCGTATGCTGATGTAATAGCGACAGAGGCACAATGGAATTCGCGATTAAGTTGGAGACGAAAGATTAACTATTTCAAGCTGTTGAAAGCTAAAAGCCATTCGAATGGAACGGTATCTTATAATTTTGACTTGGAGCAAAAAAAGCACTTTGCTAAATTTGTTGCTGGTTTGAGTGCGAGAATGGGCTTTGATGAACCGCCAGTGCTTACAAAAAATGAAGTGTTATATCCTTTGTTTGTTATGTGTAAAGGGGAGTGCCGAGCGTTGAAGCACTTCTTGAAAGACGCATTACTTATGAGTTTTAATGAGAATGCCGATACGATAGACAAAGCGCTATTGTCGCGCACGTTTTCATTTAAGTTTCCCTACTTGGATAATCCTTTTAATTGTCCTGTAGAGAAGCTTCGTCTTCATCAAATTGACTCTGGATCGTCTTACAACCTAAATGCCATTACTTCAGAAGATAAGATACTAGCTCCACGATTTACGGATGCAATTCCGTTGAGCATGTTATTGAGCAAAAATGGACTTAGAGCTTAAGTATTACTTCTCGCTCTTTAGGTTCTCCAGTAACACCGTCTTCTCTTCATCACTCATCTTATCAATTGCGCATGCTAACTCAGCGCTCAATTCGCTCCTACAGAAAAAGTAGTTTAGCGGCACATCTAACTCCTCAGCCATACGTTCAAGCGTACCAATATCGGGTACATGTCTGCCTTTCTCGTAATGATTCATACGACCGCTAGCAGAACTCTGCTCCATACCAATTTTCACCCCTAAATCTTTTTGGGTGATCTTGGCTTTTTTACGCGCAGCTTTGAGCCTCGCTGGGATGGGGTTGTCTTTTTGCACTTACACATTTCTTTTCAACCTTTAGATAACTTAGATTGTCTAAGTTTTACTGATTTTTGTATACTTAGCAATCCTAAGTTTTTATTGCGTGCAAGAGTCACATGAAGAAAGTAACCAGAATTAACCATCACATGTTTAACCTATTGATTGAAAAAGGGATGGATAACTTCTCCGTCACAGAAGCTAGGGATGCTTTGCTAAACAGTGTTTCAACCTTTCCGAGCAAGGACGACGCTCGAAAGTATGTTTATAAGCAACTTCTATCATTTGAGGAGAAAGGGTGGCTTTCTGTTATTGGGGCTCGTAGAGACAAACGCTACCATCAAACTAACGAATTCAAAGCGCTCACAATTGAGCCTAGATCGGCTCGAAATAGGAAAGCTAAGGTCGATTCAATAGCTGTTCAAACTCCAGAGTGCTCTCTAAATGCACTAGAGCAAGAGAAGAAGCTGCATGAAGGCGAACTGGCGATTACTCTAGGTGAAATAGAGGAATATCAATCGTTGTTAACGCGTTTCCCAAACAACAAGCAAGATATGCAGCCGCTATTTAATGCGGCAAGAGAGCGCTCAGCCAAGCTATTAGGCCGAATTAATGCACTAACCAACTGGATGCAAGTCGCCCAAAGCAAGGCTCCACAATGTTAAGAGCATGGCAAGCCGAGTGCGCATCTCTAGCCATCGAGAAATTTACGTCAAACAAGCATTCACACTTCTTCTGCCAAGCGACTCCTGGAGCGGGTAAAACCGTTATGGCCGCCGAGGTCGCGGGTCGGTTATTTGAACAAGGCATGATTGACCTAGTGCTGTGCTTCTCGCCCTCTCTGACTGTTGCTGAAGGGATGCAAAAGACCTTTTCATGGAAGCTCGAATGTTCCTTTAATGGAGGTTTGGGTTCTCTTGGGGGCTCTTACACCTATCAATCCATCCGTTTTTTAGATGAGAACTTCTGGAACACAGTCAGTAAATATCGAGTCTTAGTCGTATTTGATGAGATCCACCATTGTTCGTTTGATGACGAGGGACGGTCAAATTCATGGGGGTTAGAAATTGTCTCAAAGATCCAAGGCTTTGCTCGTTATACTCTGGCGCTGTCGGGTACTCCTTGGCGTTCTGACCGACTACCGATTGTCATGGCTGAGTATTCCGACCCCGATGGCAAGGTTGTTTGCGATTACCAATACAGTTTGCAACAGGCCGTTGAAGATAAAGTATGCCGCCGCCCTAAAATCGTTTTAATAGATAATGAACACCTGAGTGTTAAGGCTGGCAGTGACAATCAACATTTCGCCTCTATTCTTGATTGCCTTAAACAATCAGATGTGTCTTATCAAAGTGTCATTCACAACGAAGACGCTATGAATTACATATTAAATAGTGGTTGCCAAAAGCTAGCGCAGATAAGGCAAGAGTCCCCAAGTGCTGGAGGCTTGGTGGTCGCATCTTCTATTAAGCACGCTAAAGACATTCAAAAGCGACTTGTTGAGCACTTTAATCAATCAGCATGCTTAGTGACTTATCATCATGATAATCCGTTAAATGAAATTGAGTCTTTTCGTCACTCAACGGTTCAGTGGATAGTCAGTGTTGGGATGATAAGTGAAGGAACAGATATTCCAAGGCTGCAGGTTTGCTGCCATATGAGTTCGGTAAAAACGGAACTGTACTTCAGGCAAGTACTCGGGCGAATTTTAAGAATCAATGATTCACCCAACCAAGAAGCGTGGTTGTATACCTTTGCCGAAGAAAGTTTGATTGGGTTTGCTGAAAGAATTGAGCAGGATATTCCTGATAGCTGCATGTACATTAAACAAGATAACAACATACCGAGTGGTGTTGATGAAATACGCCTGCCGTCAAGCACTGTATCGGAAAGCGTTCAATCTAATCGACCCCAACCAAGCTTACTCAGTTGGGGAGAAACTTCAGATATGATGGATTCAAATAATGCAGGGTTCACTTTAGTATTTGATGAACTGAGGTTAGGCCAATTTAAACAGCGAGTTATCGCTGCATTTATCTAAATAGATTCCGCTTCAATCTCTTTCAGTGTTTTGCCTGTAGCACTTCTCCAGTAATCGGGTCCGCTGCAAGGGTGACCAAGTAGTACTGCGGCGGCTTGAGGTACTCTCGGCTCCAATAATTTGTGCCCTATATAATCAATAACATTACCGCTCGGTGATCACAGACATAGTAGACACGTTTGAAACAAACTTTTGGACATAAGTGACTTACGCCCCGTAGAGCATTCTAACTTTTGGGGTTAATTCTAATATCGAAGCCACTCAACTAGGCCACATTTAGTTGACCAACACAGGCGTCTTCTTGACGTAGATTAGGCTAGTAGAACTCACCACATAAGCGTGAGGTTGCATAGTGGAGAATGTTAACCTAAAGTTTTATCTTTAATGTGAAAGGAGGAATTATGAACAGCATCAAGCATACTTATTTAATCGGACTTAATTTTGGGAAAGAAAAAATAAAATGGAAGGATAATGGAAGCGACATTGATAACTCAAAGGGTAACATTGAATATGGACAAATTATGCAGTTTGAAAATTACGACAAAGAAAAGGCAAGAGTGATTTTGTTATGTCGTAAGCTTAAGGGAAATGTCGAACGCAGTTATTTTACCGGACGTCAAGCGCAGCTATATGATGAGTTCAATAATAAGACGAATTTAAACCGAGCATTGATATTGAGTTACGGTTCGAGTGATGCACTTGTGGCCGCCCAACAAATATACCGAGAGTCTTTCGGTAGGATTGAGGCAGATATAAAGGAACAAGAAGCATTAATGGTTAACATTATCAAAAATAGCTTGGGGCTTTTAATGACATTTGGATTTTCCAAGGTGACAGCTGAAACCATAGCGAAAGAAATTTCAACTAAAACAGTTGAAACCATCATGTCACAGAAAGACGCTAAAGACTTGGTGTTAAGTCATTGTGAAAAGCCAGGCAATATAAACTCATTTGTTTGGTGGTATATTGAAAAAACTTCAACGAACAAACTGAATCGAGAGCGGGAAGCTCTGACGAATATGTACAATAACCTAATTTACACTATCAATTTTTTAAAATCTAACGTAGACACTGACTTCAAGTCTGTTGAAGTCGAACAGTACTATTGTGGGGCAATTGCTAACCTAATTATGGCTACGGAAAGTCTTAATTACGCATGTTATGAACGAACAGGGAACTGGATAACTACATCGAAAGTAAATCAGGAAGTTTTATACACTTGATCATTAATGAAGCACTTCCCTACGAATTATGTATCCCATTTGCGCTTTTAGGATCTATCAAAATGACTGATTCTATAAAGTATATTCAGAATAAAGATATGTCTTGGACTAAAGTTACATCAGAAGAGTTGGTATAGCTGAGTCTCGTGACTTGTATTTGGCAGGGTGGATTTTACCCACCCTGCTTTCGTGAGCACTTAACGCCTTCCCCCTTACCCCTGCATCAAACCAAGTGCTAGGAACTTCCATTGTTAGTTCCCCCGATGGATTGATCTGCACCATCAATACTGTACGCTACGTTAAGCGACTTTCCATACCTTTAGTTATCTATGAATTGCTAATTTAGGAGAAGCTGTAGCTCATTTATGTCCAAAAATCGGTTTCAGCAGGAGCAGTGCTACCCCCTCCCACAAAAGTTGCAAACTTTATTGTCAGTGTTTCGATCTTAGTTGTCCACCGACAGCTGATAATGCATCGGTTGGCACTGGTGCTGTCCATGCAATAATGAAGCTAACGACACCACTTAGGCCAAGAACTACAGTGAGAATAATCCCTAACTTGATTTTCCAATCAAAGAAGTAAAAAACATCTATTTTCCCTTAGCAATGTTTTAGTGTTCTATCGTGATACTTCATTGTTGCAGCGCCAATAGATAATGTGCTGACAGCAAAGAAAGCAAACCAACGATAATTTAGATATTTGGTTACGGCTGATAGTGCATCGGTTGGTACTGGTGCTGTCCACGCAATAATGAAGCTGATTACGCTACCTAACATAAGAGCAACGGTAATAATTATTCCTGCCTTAACTTTCCAATCAAAGAACTCAAAAAACATGATGTATTTTCCCTCTAGTTACCTTTGCTACGTTGAAAACCTAATTGGTAGGCCGCAACGAGCGCCGCATGGTTATGATGGTAGCCTCCATCATAACCACAGTTAGCATCATCAAAACCGCGCTCGTATGCATTATAGAGTGCTTCAATTGACTTGTTGTTTACTTCTGCATCTTCATCTAAGTGACTAATAATTTTCAATAATTCCGCAGTAGTCGGGATCGCCATATTTTCCCTCTATAATGAAAAATCTTCTAAGTTGCATCGGCATTACTGAGTAATATTTTTGTATTCTTTTCTCAAAGTTCTCAACATCTTTTATTCCCTATCCTTTCAGGCATTAACAAAATCCATTAGGTTTTGATATTCGCTAATTACCCTAATTACCCTAATTTCCTATCACATAATTACAGTCTGAATAATCTTACAATACTTAACACTCAGCGCTGAAGATTTAGTTACTAAAGTCACTACCACATTACTTCTGTCTGCAGACTGATTCAATTGGGCAAAACTAGACTCCAAGCTCAATTTTACATCGATAAAATGCAACACACCACTCTGAATTCGATTGCATATCATAAAATAACCTAATAAATTTGACTTTTATATTTCGATTAAACAATACTTGAATCGCTATGTAACTTATTAAAATAAAAGGAATTAACTATGAGTGATATAAGTGGAAAAGCTTCGTTTGATGTAAAGTACAATGATGATAAATACGAATTTTCGACTGAGATCCCAGAAAAATCCAGCCCTGACAATCCACTAGAAGTCTCGTTAACCCCTGAGGGTAAAGATCCTGTTTTATCTGTGGAGTATGGAGATGAAAACAACTTTGAAATTTCTGCATCATTGCCAAACATGTTTGGACAAGAAGGTGGATTTCAAATAGGGAATTTTTCTCTTGGGCTCAAGAAAGGCGCAGTAAAGGCCCAAGAAGATAATGGAAGTAGTCAAAGTAAGAATACCCCAGAGCAAGATGAAAAAGGCAAAAAAGATGAGAATGCAGCTGCTTAATCAGCAAAAGTTATAGGATAAAAAGGGCTTCAAATTGGATAATATCAGCTTTTCATTCGATATTGGCTTCCTAGATGAGCTTGCCAGTGTAGAGATCGATACAGCACAAAACTCTCCCGGCTTGAAAATCGTTCACCCGGAAACCGGCGCAGTTATTTTTTCTATAAAAGAGGGGGATACTGAAAATGACTCCGGTACTGAAATCGAGTTTGAAATCCCTTTTGTATCCAAGCACACGCTAAAAATCACGGGCGAGGTACAAGGTGACTGATGTACTAGATCAGTTTAATACCGTATGCGACTGCTTTTTTGAGCGTGACATTTCGGATTCCCCCGCAAGCAGTGATCAGTTAAGCGGTATTATTTCCTGCGATGTAAAAACAGGTAATATATTAACGACAGTCGCTTTAGAAGTCGGAAAAGAATATTCCGGGCATAGCGACCCTAACATTGTGATCCGGCCTCAACTTGTGAACGATGACATGAATGTATCTTCCATCATTTCATTCTATACAGGGGAGTCATATTCATTTCCGAAGTGGTGTGAATTCCTAGATATATCTATTCGAAAACTCCAACTGAAACTTCATTGTGGTCGCCTTGCCCTGATTGCCTCTGCAGAGCTGGCTGAGAGTAAGGTAGCATACCCTTTTCCCGGAGAACTCATCAAGATCACGCTATGTGCCGAGTTTATTCCGCCGAGTACTTTGAAGGTTTGTATACTGACTTCTGTCGAAGACCCAAATGATCCGACTCAAATGGTTTTTATCAGTTACTGCAAAGGTGATGACTGGACACCGAAACGAAGAAACCCAGATCCAAATGAACCGCCAACGAAGTTCCCCCCTTTCCCAACCTCGCTCATTCCTGTTTTTGCTCCTGATTTGTGTAAAACAGAAGAAACAGGGGATGGACTAATACATATACTAGATCAAGCAATAGTTGCCGCATCGTCTGCAGGATACCAGCTCGTAGCCACTTTACAGGCCTTGTTCTCTATTGGAGCTTCTGTGCCCGAACTTTCGGAATCACTCATTCGCTACAGCGCTTCATTAACCCTACTTCAAATTTATAATCTACTAACTCCTATAAAGGGGGTCGATACTACCGAACCTGGTTTTCTTGGAGACATAATACGGGGAGCAGAAGCCGCTTCAACAGATGAGCCGAATGAAGATCAGCTAGCCGAATTAATGGCTAACGGGGTCTGCGATATCAAAACATTGTCCAATGCCCTGTATCTTGCCAAACAGACTGGCTCCACCCCTCTTACAAACAGGGAGCGTGATGAAATTCTAAAAGAATGCAAACATGCAGCGGTGCGTGTACTTAAAACAAGCAAGACAGCAAGTAGGTTGGTAGAGGAAGCGAATAATATTCTGGGTACGGATACGGTCAAAACTTTAAAATCAGGGAATACACCTATTACTCAAGAAAGTGTAGAGGAGGCTGTAAAATCACAACTCCAAGACGGGCTAGTAAATGGAGTCTCGGATTCAGTTGTTGGAACCGGAACTGAAGTAGCAACGGAAGCCACTGAGGTTGCAGTTGAAGCGACTGAAGGCTCAGAGGTCCTTGGGGCAGTTACTGAAGTGGCCGAAGCTTTGTTAGTTTTCTTATTATAGTTTGGATAACATTTAAGCTGACATGTGAACTCATATTTATGACGAGAAAGCGGTTGGTAATGTTGACTCTAACAACCCAGAGACTTCTGTGATGAATAGCGAAATCCAGCACAAGATTGAAAAAGGAATAAGTGATACTTAGGTAGTTGAATTAATTTCGATTCACATAATTGATGATATGGATGCTGGACAGCAACTATTGGTAGAGATCAAATAGCTGATATCACTGAACAAAGTTTGAAACTCACTTTTGGACAAAAGTGTGTTGGGTATTTTCCGAGACCGAAGAATGAAGCATTAGTTCAAGTATGGAAAAAATAAGGGCCTCCCTTGTTTCTGTTCCAATTAATCCCCAACTTCACCATTTTTGATCGCAAAGAGAGTTACACCTTCATCAAACAAATCTAGTTCTGAGGTATATAAAAGTCCTCGTTTACTCCACACTTTAAAGCACTTCATGCTGTAAGTTTCGTTGCGTATTGAGAATTGCTCTAGTGCCGCAGTTAATCTTAATATACGAAGAATAGACATTCTAAGGTTTGGTTTAACATCATCAAGAATATTCACCCAACCATCATCAAGGCTTTCACCATAATCGTTATCACATTCAACTAAGTGGGAAGCCATGATACTCCTACTTCTAATGTAAAGAATGGCTTGGATTAAGATTTCTAGGTGCTCTGTCGCTAAAGCATCTTCCGGTTGGGCATGTTCTAGAAAAAAATTTATAATCTGAATTTGATCTGATATGAGAGATGTGTCGAATGGCGATAACTCTGTGCGATCTTTAATGCTAATGCGAAGTTGACTGGCGTAATTTAACAATTGGTTTTGTATCACTTCAATGGCGCCATTCAGTCTCAATTTGGCTATGGTTCGTTTCCTTCGTTCCTGGCGTAACTCGGTCTGTCGAGTTGCATAGATAGCGAATAAGGCGGCTACGAAAGCAATAACCGCTGCATTGAAAGATTGCCATATTTCCCAAGTGTTTAAGAGATTTTTCCAGCGATCTATTTCTCCATTGAGTGGAAGTAATAATGGCTCAAATATCATGAAATATACATAGGCTACCAGTATAAAAAGAAGCAAAGCCCGACACATGATATTAGAAAACAGCCGATCAATACGATCTATCATCCGTACTTACCTTAATAGAAACTTCGAACTCGTAATGTCCCAGTTTACTAGACATTACACAGAGGAGAAAAACTAGCTCAAACCACCCACTATGACTTGTGAGGTTGAACGTTACTGGCACGAAATAAGGCACTTTCGAGTTAGAAAGTACCACGGGTAATAATTCAGCCTAAGAAGGTTTTGGACAAGTGAGTTAGAGGGCTGCGCTAACTCGTTTCGTAGATATTAGAAAAAATATCTTGAGCCTTGAACGCTTGTTAGGTTTTTTCTTTTTCAAAGAACCCCTGCTCAAACAGCAGTTTCGTAGTTGTCGCATTATATAAATGTTCAGCTGTAATAACTTCTAACTGGGTATGAGTAATACCCCGTAACTCAGCTTTATATGCCTCCGCTTCCTTTGTTTTCGTGGTCATTTGTAAGGACATATATGATGGATACTCTTTACCATCAAAGTTTTGATACCTGTTTGCCCAAAAAAGTCCGGCTGCCATTGCAGAACGAATTGTCAAGTAACCATAGCCCAGTAGAATCGATTCACGCACACTTGGCTCCCAGACAAAGGGGGTAGCCTTTGCCATTAGTGAACAAAAGTACTCATGAATAAAATCATCTCGAATTACTGGATGAGGATGAACACCTTTGACTTCATGAAATTTATCTAGATATCCGTTACCGCAGAACCTATTGAACATACAAGTCATAGAACAAAGTAATAAATACATGGAATTGGGTCCATAGAAACCCTCACGCTCCATATACCGAACAGTAAGGTTTAACCCTTCAATATCAGCTAAAATTTCTCTAGATTGGCCTCTAAAATCCGGCTCCGAGAAATCGCCAACAACTTCGTAGTACTCAATGTTTTCGGATGTGTCCCCTTTTAATTTATAGTGGCACTGGATAAGGTGAGATAGTTCATGAAAAAACACCCACGAAAGCATCAGTTCGAACATAAGAAACCTAGCAGGTAGAGTCTTGATTATGACATCCAGCCTTTCTTCGCTCATAAGCTCAGGGTTTTCGTCAGCTATTTTTTTATACTCCTCTATCCAAGGACCTGAAAAAGTAGCACTAAGAGGGCTAATTTCTTTTGATGTTAGAGTAGGAACTCCTGCCTCAAACTTAAACTTAGCCCCTTTAAACATACCCCAATTTTTATTCTTAAAATTTTCAGTGCTCTCAGCAATTTTTTCTGAATAGATAGGGAACACTAACGCATCTCGGTAGATTTCTTGAATCATCCCAAAATGAATAACAACATTAGGGTTCAGTGGTGATAGCCTATTTACAATTGCACCAGCGTTTACAGACTCTTTTAAAGGAGTACTAGTCGTTAACTTTCCACCTAAAGGCGCATAAATTTCTTCGTTAGCCCAAGAAGTTAGCCTATTTAAAACTAACTTCGCTAATTGCTCCATCAAACCAAAATCTAAACACTCGTTTTCATATATGGATTCAATATCGTCCATTAATTCCTCGCCAACTAAAAACCTAACGCTTTTTATACGGGTTTTGGCCGTTTTTGTCGCCCTATAATGCAGCCTTTCCAATCAAAGTTCAATTAACAATCAATAGGTTAACTAGAGGTGTTAAGTATTGGACCGCCAAGTGATGCATAATTTTGAAAAAGCTTGACTAGGCACTTAATCGAATACCTACAGGTAAGGCAAAAGTACGGTCTAAGGATTTGACTAGATATTCGAGCTGGGAAGGAATGGGGCAGAATTTTCCTAGCTCTTTCGCATCATAGTTGTGATAACCAAGCGATTCTGTCGTATTTTGAATGAGTTTATAGGCGTTTTTGTAAAATATGTTGGCCTCTATGGTTGCAATGCATGAAATATCTCCGATACTAAAACTTAGAAATTCTAAGTTTGGTGGTGGCATGTGAAAACGGACATTCAACTTTACCCTGACGAATCGCTCGAAAGCTTCTTGTTGCGTTTATCGCAAGAGCAAGGTTACGAGCGATTTTCTCATTTCGCCGAAGATATCTGGTTCGACACCATGGATCAGCATGAGGCGATTGCCGGTGTTTTCCCCTTAGAGCTAGAACGAGTCAATATCTACCACGCTCAAACCACAAGCCAAATGCGGGTGCGTGTGCTTATCCACCTTGAGAACCAATTAAAGCTCAACAACTTTGGTGTACTGCGTCTAGCGTTATCACATTCAAAAGCTCAATTCTCTCCGCAATACAAAGCTGTTCATAGATTTGGTGTTGACTACCCTTATGCTTTTCTTCGCAAACGCTTCACGCCTATTTGCCCTCTGTGTATTGGTGAAGCTCCCTACATTCGCCAGCAGTGGCAATTTATCTCTCACCAAGCTTGTGAGCATCATGGCTGTAAACTGGTTCATCACTGTCCTGAGTGTAAGTTGAGACTTGAATATCAAAGTACCGAAGGTATTAGCCAATGTGAGTGTGGTTTTGGACTCCGAAACTCGCCAGTCAAAGATGCGCCAGAGGCTGAGGTATTAGTTGCTCAATGGTTGTCAGGGAATGATTCAAAACCCTTGGGATTACTAAAAGGAGAAATGACGTTATCTGAGCGCTATGGCTTTTTACTTTGGTATGTAAATCGTTATGGCAATATCGATGACTTCAGTTTCGAATCATTCATCGAATACTGTGACGCTTGGCCAACGTCATTGTGGCAAGACCTCGATGTTTTGAAAGAAAAGGCAGAGCTCGTCCGAGTAAAAGATTGGAAGAAGGTGTTTTTCAATGAAGCCTTTGGTGCTCTGCTTAAAGATTGTCGCCAGTTACCCAGTCGGCAGTTGAGTCACAATATCGTGCTTGCACAGGTGTTAGCTTACTTTACACAGCTAATGGCAACAGTATCTTCAAGCGCGAAAGGAAATATCGGTGATGTACTGCTCAGCCCCTTAGAAGCTTCTACATTGCTCTCTTGTACAACGGATGAAGTGTATCGGTTGTATGAGTTTGGTGAGATCAAAGCCGCGATCAGGCCAAGAATGCATACAAAGATTGCGAGTCATGAATCAGCGTTTACTCTGAGAAGTGTCATCGAAACAAAGTTGACTCGAATGAGCTCTGAAAGTGATGGTTTAAGTGTGTATCTACCTGAGTGGTAATTATGACGAAATTAAGTGACTTATTAACAATTGAAGACGAAGCAGTAAAGCACGCTACGCTAAAGAAGATGTTCATGCCCTATACGGAAGATGTGTGTGTTGAAGGGTGTGAAAAAGAAGCGTTAACGATTTTGCTCAATCTCAGTTCAAGCCATCAAGCGGATAGATGCTCGGATTGGTTGGATGTAGCCCGTGCTAAAAGGTATTTAAAAGCGGCTGAGAACCTAGAGGCGTCACTTGATGAAATCAAATGGTTCCACACTCATAATCTCAAGTTTCCAGACTGCCGAGTTAAAGATCAGCGGATAATTGCACAACCTCTTGCGACAACCGAGGCGTTTATCTCAAGCACAGTATTAGAGCAACGCTTAGGGTGGTCGCATAACTCTGCAGTGTATCGCCACATATTATGGTTATTGAATCCTTTTTGTTGGCAATCACAGCCTGTATGTATTCTTTCTCTTATTCAGCAAGAAAACCCAATTTGGCTCGAATTACTTAAAGAGTTTGGTTTAGGCACTAAGTCACTTGCTCGCTTACAAAACACAATGGCAGAACAGCTACCTGAAAATAGCTTCCCTGACAGTGTTAGCACTTACAGCAAGCAATTACGGTTTCCATGGGGGGATGATTATGTTTCAGTCACGCCAGTGGTCAGTCATGCCATCCAAAGTGAGTTAGAGGTGAGATCGAGAAGTCGAGAAAGTAAGCTCAGCTTTGTGTCTTCATCGCTGCCAAACTCGGCAAGTATCGGGAATCTGTGTGGCAGTTTAGGTGGGCATATGAAAGTCCTAAACTATCCGCTAGACGTTAAACCGGCACAGGGTGGGACGTTACCTGAAAGTCGCAAAAAGAGTGGCCGCTACTTTGATGACTATCAGGTAACTAACGCCAAAATTTGTCAGGTGTTAAATCACTTAATTGGATCAGAACCATCAAAAACACAGAAGCAAAGAGAGAGCGCTCGTAAGGTTAGAAGTAAGATCTTACGGAAACAGATTGCGTTGTGGATGCTGCCATTAATTGAATTAAGAGATATCGTTGATGCTGATCTTAATCAACAGCAATTGGAACATGATGACACTTTAGCTCAAGCCTTTTTGGTGCGACCAGAATCGGGTCTAGGCTCTTTAGCTAGTGAATTTAACCGTCGCTTGCATCTCACGTTTCAGAATAATAGGTATGCCGCAAAGTTTGCCTATCATCCTAAGCTTATGCAGGTCGCCAAAGCCCAAATTGTATGGGTACTTGAACAACTTAGTAAACCAAATGGCAATGAAGATAAGGTAACGGGTGAGCAGTATATCTATTTGTCATCAATGAGAGTGCAAGATGCGGTCGCAATGAGTAGCCCATACCTGTGTGGTGCTCCTTCTTTGACGGCTATTTGGGGGTTCATGCACCATTATCAAAGAGAGTTTAATAAGCTAGTTAATTGTGATTCCCCGTTTGAGTTTTCGAGTTTCTCTTTTTATGTTCGAAGCGAGAACATTCAACCGACAGCGAAGCTTACCGAGCCCAACTCAGTCGCCAAAGCACGAACGGTTTCTAACGCGAAGCGACCAACTATTCGTAGTGAACGATTGGCGGACCTAGAAATAGACTTAGTTATCAGAGTCCACAGTGACAGCCGAATTTCAGATTTTAAGACCGCGCTTAAAACGGCACTTCCCGTTGCTTTCGCCGGAGGGGCATTATACCAACCACAGCTCTCGACACAGGTTGAGTGGCTTAAGACGTTTACCAGCAGGAGTGAGCTTTTCCATGTCATAAAAGGGTTACCAGCATATGGGCGATGGTTATATCCAGGTGAAAACCAGCCGAGTGATTTTGATGAACTAGAGCGTTTTATTACTAAAGACGCTGATAATTTGTTAGTTTCCATCGGCTACCATTTGTTAGAGCATCCAACTAAACGGTGCAACTCAATCACCAGTTGTCACGCTTACGCAGAGAATGCGATAGGGCTTGCTAAGCGAGTAAACCCGATAGAAGTACGTTTTAGTGGAAGAGATCACTTTTTGAACCACGCCTTTTGGTCGATAGAATGCAGTAGTGAAACTATTCTTATAAAAAACTATAGGGATTAATCGTTTATGGAACTTTGCACTCAGCTAAACTACGTTCGATCACTCTCTGCTGGCAAAGCATATTTCTACTATCTATCTAAAAGTGGTGAGATGTGTCCCCTTGAAATTGATAGAACTAGGTTGCGCGCACCAAAAGGTGGTTATGCAGAAGCATTTAAAGGGGGCAAGTTCGTAAAAAAGAATGTTGCTCCACAAGATTTAGCTCACTCCAATCCTCAGTTCATCGAAGAGTGTTATGTAAAGCCAGGTGTCGATGATATCTATTGTGCATTCCCCCTTCGAATTCGAGCCAATTCTCTAACCCCAGATATCTGTAGTGACGATGAAGTGCGCAGTAAACTTTCGTTACTGGCTAATACTTATAAAGAGCTCAATGGGTATCAGGAGCTCGCTCATCGATACGCAAAGAATATACTGCTTGGCCGTTGGCTTTGGCGCAACAGAGAGTGTCGAAACCTGTCGATAGAAGTGACCACCAGTGATTCGCAAACCTTGATTGTAGAAAACGCAACAAAGCTTTCTTGGTATGGTCATTGGGATGAGGCTTCAGCAGAATGCCTAGAAAAGCTCACAGCCTATTTGATGCGAGCGCTATCTGACCCAACCGAATATTTCTATATGGATGTAAAAGCTAAAATTGGAGTTGGTTGGGGAGATGAGGTTTACCCAAGCCAAGAGTTTTTAGATAGCCGAGAAGATGGTGTTCCTACTAAGCAGTTAGCTACCGTAGAATTCTTGAACGGAAAGGAAACTGTTGCTTTTCATGGTCAAAAAATTGGTGCTGCGTTGCAATCGATTGACGATTGGTGGCATCAAAACGCAGATAAACCATTAAGAGTGAACGAATATGGGGCAGATCGAGAATACGTTATAGCAAGGCGACACGTGTCCCATGGAAATGACTTCTATCAACTGCTCAGAAATACAGAGAACTGGATTGGAAGTATGACAGCTTCTCAAGTCATCCCAAATGATGTGCACTTCATCATGTCTGTCTTGATCAAAGGCGGCCTATTCAATTGTTCTAAAGCGAAGTAAGGGATAGATATGACTAAGCGTTACTATTTCTTAATACGTTACATACCTGTACAAGCAGACCATGAATTATTGGCAGGACGGTGTATATCCCAAATGCACTTGTTTATGGTCAATAATCGACAAGCCATGAATAAAATAGGTGTGAGCTTTCCCGACTGGAGTGATGTTACGGTTGGTCAAACCATAGCTTTTGTTGCCGAAGATAAAGAGATGATGGTTGGACTCTCTTTTCAGCCCTATTTCTCTGTGATGGTAAATGAAGGTTTGTTTGAGATTTCTAGTGTTTGTGAGGTGCCTGACACTGCGGTAGAGGTGAGGTTTACCCGTAACCAAACGATCGGGAAAAGTTTTCTGGGCTCCAAGAAACGTCGAATCAAACGTAGCATGGCGAGAGCCGAACTATCTGTTATTGAACCATTGTTACCAGCCACTAATGAAGAGCGAGTCATCGATAGTTTTCATCGAATACCAATCTCCAGCGGTTCATCTGGAGAAGATTATATTTTGTTTGTGCAAAAGGAGCTCGTTAGTGAGCACACTGCAGCAAACTTTAACAGCTATGGCTTAGCCACCAATCAAGAAAGAAAAGGGACGGTACCTGAGTTACGTTTTTAAACCCATTTTCTAAAGCTCTTTTTTAGAGAAGTAAAAACAAGGGCTTACAGAAGTAAGAAGAAAAAGGGTATTTTGATGAATTGTGACTTTAAGCATGCAGAATCAGATGGTTAGAGACTATATTCTACAGTGTCCTGTCGAATAGGCAGCTAAGAAAGATGGTTATTTCGAATGTAAATCCGAAAGTGGTGTCCTGCCGAATAGGCAGCTAAGAATAGGCCAGGAAGAAAGCAACCAACCTGCTGAACAAGCAGCTAAGAATCTAAACCATCAAGTTTATGCTTGATGGTTTTTTTATTTTAAAGTTAGTGAGAACAATACCGGTTCGCCTTCAGCACTTGTGTATCATGCAGACGTTTGATTTACAGGTTATTTTTGGAGGCTAATTATTCTCTTTACCTCCCCGTATTCTTATATGAATAGCCACATCGCAAGTTGCGATGCGCAGGTTGCGATGTGAGGTGAAAGCTAATTTGAATATTGCTTTACGAGGAAGATAACTAGCTAATTCACACTCCATGATGGGTTTCTAAATACGTTCTACATTACGGCTAATCCTCATTATGCTATAAGTGATCTAATGCTATTTTTTGAATCGAGAAGCGACTTATGAGCAAGAAAAAATTATCAGAAAAAGAGCTGCTAGAGGGGGCTACACTTGATACCTCCCATGTTGATGAACTTGCAACTGTTTCATCGACTGAGTTGAGACAAAAACAGTCAGGACGCGACTATAAAGCTGCTTTGAAGAGAATTGAATTCTTGTTTGATGTGGCTTCCCCCGGAACACCCGAAGGTAATGAGCTTGAAAAGCTAATAACTTGGGTTGAAGCGTATGAAGAAGAGCACTTCCCATTTAAGTAAGATAGACCTCTGCTTACTCACCTTTGTCCAGAGTATTCATTGGTTGAATTTTTACCCGTGGCACTTTCTAGCTTGAAAGTGCCCCAAGGCGTGTTTCATCATAGACCAAAGTTGCGGTCATTCTGATACTCATTGATCAGCCAACTACTTGCTATAAGTATAGGTCGATAATAACGGCTACGTACTTCCTGCCTTAATGATGTCGTTTCGGCGTTTCATACTCGCGGCAACCGTTTTTTCAACGCGCTTGCTTACATTTTCTTCAAGTTCTTTTTGAGTAGTCCTGCACCATCATGTTCCTTTTTATCAGCAAATATTTCTCGAACTTTGCTATCAAGCTGCTTGCGTTTGTCATTACATGGGTTGACTTTATGGAGATTAGCAGTCCAATAATAAAACCTACTTAAAGCCCCACCCCCTCCCCCCCAAAAAAAAACACCTTAGCCATACGAATAATCCTATATTGCATCATATGTTCGAGCATCAAATCA
Source organism: Vibrio sp. FE10 (assembly GCF_030297155.1). NCBI lineage: Bacteria > Pseudomonadati > Pseudomonadota > Gammaproteobacteria > Vibrionales > Vibrionaceae > Vibrio > Vibrio apostichopi. The sequence continues at coordinate 1,079,186 of NZ_AP028067.1, forward strand.
TAGCAATTTGCTTTAGATTTTTCGCTAAGGAGGTGGGACATTTTTACCATATCTAGTTCTTCAGATTGCTCAGGAAATAATCGTTTGAGTCTGGCATTTTCAAGGAAAGAATTCTTTCAATATCGCTGATTTTAGAGTCTTTTTTGACGGCTTTACGCCATCTATAGATTTTAGATTCATAGAACGATAGTTGTCGTACAGTTGCAACGACACTGCCTAACTCCGCTTACTTAAGCGCTTCGTCTCAACTTCAGGTGCACTTTTGATTCGTATTTTCTTAGTTGCCATTGTTCACTTCGTTAGTGAATGTACTCACTTAACTCATTGTCCAAAGCTTCTGGAGACAATCATTTCTCTATATTACGTCTATTTATATGATTTTAATATTGATTATCATTCGCATTTTAAATGTTAACTTATGTTAAATTTGAAATCTTATTTTTCGCCTGTGTTAAAAATGTAACAAGAGTGTATAAATAATGAGAAATCACTTTCATAGTGCTCTTGTTCATATTCTTGTTGGCTAATATCGTGTGTTGGTTTTAAGGAATCAAATTTGAATAAGCAGCAGAAAGTGGCTGGTAAGCAATACGTCATAACTTACTTGATCTTGGTAATATTTTGATTAAAAGCGATATTTCTGTGTTTTTGGCTAAAAAAGCAAAGATAAATCGTGTTCATCCTTAAGGTTAATAGGTAAGTACAATGGTAAATAAATTAGCATTAAGAGTAATTTAAATTGAAAAATAAGCCATCAACATCATTCCTCATCTTTATTTGCTTTTTGTCAATTGGTGGGCTGATATCTACAGATATATTTTTACCTGCAATGAAATCTATGGGGGATTTTTATCAGGCAACTGAAAGCGACATTCAAAGCGCAATTGCAATTTTTTTATTTGGTATTTCTATATCCCAACTTATATATGGTCCACTTTCCGACAGCTTTGGCCGAAAGAATATTTTGTTGATTGGACTTGCTATCTGGCTTGTCTCGACTTTAGGGATATTCGTATCAACGTCTGTGGATCAACTTTACTTACTCCGATTACTCCAAGGGATAGGAGCATGTGCGGGTATCACGATAAGCCGAGCTATCATGAGCGACCTTTACGATCGAGAGCAGGCGGGGCAGCTATATCTGATTATTTTTCCTTTTGTGGGAATGTCTCCAGCAATAGCTCCTATGTTGGGGGGGCAATTAGCGTTCTATTTTGGGTGGAAGTCATGCTTCTTATTTATGTCATTATTTATAGCTATCACGATTTTACTTACTTTGTTTCGTTTTAGTGAAAGTTTGCCTAGCGAAAAACGCATACCTTTTCATCCTGTAACCCTATTTCGCAATATATTGGCAGTGTTGTCTCATCGCCGCTTTCTTCATTTCGCACTGATACCTTGTTTTGCTTATGCCAGTTATTTTGCCTATATAGTGGAGTCACCATACTTATTTAGTTCTATGGGGCTCTCAGTAAATCTTATTGGGTATACCTACATAACACTCTCTTTGGCTTATGTATTGGGTAATCTTGCTGCTAAGAAAATTAGTCGAAAAATTGGGACTGAGCGTACCATTCAGAAAGGTTATCTAATTTTTATGCTGGGTGGGTTCATGTTTGCTCTCCAGATGTTGATCAGTCCTTCACCTATTGTCACCAGCATACTATCAATTTCCATACTGACCTTCGGAAATGGCTTTCTTTTACCACTGGGTACTGCTAATGCAATTGCAGCTAAACCTGAACTATCCGGTACAGCCTCTGGTGTGATGGGCAGCTTACAACTCGGTTCTGCAGCAATTGCATCACATTATATTGGACAGTTTTCGAATCACGACTTACACACCACTGGACTGATCATTGGAGGGGTATCCCTGCTTGGTTTTGTCATATATCAACTAGGACAGCTTCAGTTCAATCTACAGCTACAAACAAAAGGTAATATAAAATAATGATTAATAACATTGATGTCACACTGCGTGACGGCGGTTACCAGAATAATTTTAACTTTTCCTTACAATATGCGATTACCCATGTAAAAAGGGTCGCGGATAGTCAAATCGAATGGATTGAAATAGGCTACAGGAATGGATCTTTTAAACCTATCTCGAATATCGGAATAACCGGGCGAGGAGAAAACGAATATATACGTGAGATTCACAATGCTGTACCACATGCTAATCTTTGTATGATTGCCCATGCTCATAACATTTCATATCAGGATATAGATGAAATGAAAGAGGCAGGTGTAGGTATGCTACGTTTATGTCTCAACGCTAGTAGTGCTGAAGCAACGTATGACTATGTTCAGTACGCTAAGCAAAGAGGTTTCAAAGTATGCGTTAACGCGACCCGTGTCAGCCAATTGTCAATAACAAGTTTAGTTGAATTAGCTTGGAAAGCTGAGATGGCTGGAGCGGATGTGTTCTACCTCGCTGACTCTAATGGAAGTATGACGCCAGAATCGGTCACTAGCTACGTCTCGACACTAAATAATACGACCAACATGCAGATTGGTTTTCATGCTCATGATAACTTGTCTTTAGCGATGTCAAACAGCATTGCAGCATATAAAGCGGGGGCAAGGTTTATTGACAGTTCTCTAGATGGTATGGGTAAAGGTTCAGGTAATCTGAGTCTAGAAAGCTGGATTTCTTACATAAATAATCTCAATTCGGATAACAGATATATTCTAGAGTATATCTTCGAGCAACTCGAAGGTCTGAAATCCGATCAGAGCTTTTCAAGTTCAGAGCACTGTATTCTAGATATGATTCTTGGAATGAAAAACCTTAGTGTGGAATACAAATCTCACCCGGACCTTAATAACATTCGTGATATTGGTTTCGCTTTGCGAGTCGCTGGCGAATTACAGAAGGTTTAGTCATGAACGTTGTATATTTTTCTCCTGAAGTGAGTTCTTCCCTGCTAAAGCAGGCTGTTGTTCTATCGCCGGTTATGCCAGTTTGGGACAAAGGAGAGTTTTGCTTACCCCTAACACAACATTTGAATCAGGCAGGCTATTGTGTCGCTGTAATCGACACCTTGTCGGTTTGTACCACTGATGAAGCGAACACATCCATCGAAGAGATAAAGCAAGCAATTTTGAAGGTGTCTGCTAACTCAGAGCTCCTACTGTGTGGTTTTGCGCTTGGAGGGGCTTTAGCTCAGTGTGTTGCTGCTCATCTACCTTCAGTGAGTCACTTGTTCTCGGTCTCTGGTCCGGGGCAGCAGACAATAGAACTAACTACCAAGCTAGGTGAATTGATCGCAAAACTCCGTAATTGTGAGCTTCCTGACGCCCTTGCCCAGCTTGGCCAATGGGTGGCTCCAACTGGCACGTTTGTTGAGATGATTCCTGCACCAGCTGCGTGCGATCATGAATTAGCTACACAAAGGATGTTGAATGGCTTCACATTGCTCCGAAGGCTAAATTCTAGGAATCATCTAGAGGCGTTTAAAGGCCGATGCTTATTGATGGTTGGCGATAAGTCTCAGATGGTCACGGCCTCTAATCAAATCTGTATTGAGAGAGAGGGGTATGAGATTGTTTCTATTCATAATGCAGGGATGCGCCCATGGGCAGACAATCCAAAACAGGTCGCTAAATATTTAACCCAATGGATTTCACTATGAAAAAAATACAAATACTGGTCTTGCCTGGTGATGGTATTGGTCAGGAAGTCTGCGATACCACTTTACCTATTTTGAATAAGCTCAACTTACCGATTGAACTATCGTATGGTGATATTGGTTGGCGGTGTTGGGAAAAAGAAGGCAATACTGTTCCCGAAGAAACGTGGTCTCAGATCCGTCAATCAGATGCTGTCTTGTTGGGTGCAGTTACCAGTAAAGGAAAATTTGAGGCGGAGAAAGCACTACCAATTTCGTTACAAGGTAAGGGACACCCTTACATATCACCTGTTATCCAACTTAGACAGAAGCTTGGTTTATACGCAAATATCAGACCGATACGTTATGTTACCGGTGACCGAAAACCTTTCAATTTGTGTGTAATACGAGAAAACACTGAAGGGCTTTATGCGGGGTTTGATTATCTTGGTATACCGGAACATGCTCAAGGCTGGCTAATACATGAAAACTTGACATATCATGGACCAGATCAAGCTGCTTGGAGTGTTAGGCTTCAGACTCGTTATGGATTAGAGAGGTTGTTTGAACAAGCCTTCAATTATGCGATAAAGCACAGCATGCGACGCGTAACGTTTGCAGATAAACCTAATGTGATGCGTGAAAGTGGACAATTTGCTAAAGAGATTTTCTTTGATATTGCGGACCGTTATCCTTCTATCGAGGCGGATATCCATAATGTCGACGCAGTGGCATTATGGCTAGTGAAAAAGCCTCATGAATTTGGCGTCATTGTAGCTGAGAACATGTTTGGTGATATTCTATCTGATTTGGCGGCAGGAGTTATGGGGGGGTTAGGTCTGGCACCGAGCGCCAATGTTGGTTCTGATATCGCTTATTTTGAGCCCGTACACGGGAGTGCACCAAAAATGGCAGGGAAGAACAAAGCGAATCCTTGTGCCATGTTCTTAACTATAGCTCTTATGTTGGAATACCTTGGTTTTAATACTGAAGCAGCGCGTGTTGAAAAGGCGGTCAAACATGTTATGCGTGAGAGAAAGCAGATTAGTTACGACTTTGGTGGGAGTGCTTCGACTCGGGAAGTTGCTGAAGCTGTAATCCGCTCGTTAACTGACAAACAGACATCCAACCGAGCTGCACTGATCACTATAGGGGATGAACTGTTGGCGGGTAAGTGTGTCAATACGAACTTAACCGACCTGAGTAAAATACTGGTGAACAATGGTTACGAGGTTGCTAATCAGTCCGTTTGTGCTGATTCATCCAGTGATATTGAAGAGAGTCTCAATAGATTAATTGGCGACACAGATTTAGTGGTTGTTTGTGGTGGGTTGGGCCCGACATCTGATGACAGAACACGTTATGCGATAGCTAAGGCTTGTGGTCAGCCTCTAGTACATAATGAACCAACTTGGCAATATATCCAAAAGAGGCTGAACGGATTTGGTGTACCCGTCGATGAGTCGAATCGCGTCCAAGCACTGTTTCCTGAGCACTCAAAGATCCTAGAGAATACACGTGGCACAGCGGCAGGCTTTTCTCTTTCTCTCAATAACACTCATATTATCGTTTTGCCAGGTCCACCTAGCGAAGCGACAGCTATTTTGCAAAATGCGATTTACCCACGTGATTGTGTCCAGAATGCCCGAAAGCGGTGTCAATGGATGCTGTTAGGTATCAGTGAAAGCGAAGCAGGCTCGGTTATCGAACAGCATTTAGCAAGCTATCATGGTGACATTCATTATCTGTGGAAATATCCTTATGTTCAAATCGAAGCTTTATTTGATGAAAGCAACGAGCCTCCACAGTCGGTCATTGATGATCTTGAAGGTATTTTGAAGACTTTCCTTGTAAGCAGAGATCACACTACAGCGGGTGAAAAACTAGCTGTTGCTACTGCTTTTATACAATGGTCTGGTGAAGATGAAAAACTCCAGAATCTTGTAGAACAATGGGGAGGTAACTCAGTTGGGGAGCCACAGGCGGCAATCCATTTGACACTCGCTCCCCCTCTCCAAGAGATTTCGGATAAGAAGCAATATCAAGGAGTAGCAACATTACGTTGTGTGACCTCAGAGGGAGAGTCGAGTGACATTCATTTCCCTTGTCGCGGTCCCGAAATAGAACTGTTTATTCAAGAGTATGCTGCTTGGTTTGCCTTGAAACAAATAAATCAACGAGAGGTTTTACCATGCTGACTTTAAAAGAACTCGAGATAAAAGAACGTTTGAATCGTATAGATACGGCTAGTGTATGCGATGCGCTAGACAGCCTTTCTTTAGTTGGTGGATTGCAGGGCATTAAACCAAGGACACCGGGAACCATAATGGCAGGCCCAGTCTATACAGTTCAGTATGCACCGATCGAGCGTGATACTGCTACGTTTCTCAATGCTGGCAACTATATCGATGAAGTACCTGAAGGATATGTGGTATTGGTCGATAATCAAGGTCGCCTAGACTGTACGAGCTGGGGAGGGATTTTGACTTCGAAAGCACAGAGAAAAAATATTGCTGGAACCGTTATTTATGGCTCGGGCAGAGATATCCGTGAAATCCAAAACGCCAACTATCCGCTTTTTTCTACAGGTATATATATGGTCTCTGGGAAAAATCGAGCGATAGTCGCCCACAGGCAAGTTTGCATAGAAATTCATGGTGTTTCAATTTACCCAGGTGATTGGCTCTTTGGGGATGACAATGGTGTTGTGGTGATACCAAAAGACCAACTGGAAGAAACTCTCTATCGTGCCGAGAATACAGAACAAACGGAAAAAAAAATCTTAGACGCTATAAATTCAGGTGAAACTCTAGAAGCGGCACGTGCGCAATATAGTTATTCGACTCCGTGGGAGGTTTCAAAGGAATGAGTGAATTTGAGCAATATTGGGAAAGCAGGCTACGTTTTGTTGATGTCCATTATCACGCCTCCCCAGATAGCTTTGAGCGGCGTTATCATGCTGTAGAAGCAGGCCGATTATACGCGCGTTATGGTGGAGGGTGTGTGCTTAAAAATCATTTAGGTAGCGTAACGGCTCTAGCAAGTATTTGTCAGCAGATGGAGCTACCTGTATTTGGTTCCATTGTACTCAATGAAATTGCCGGGGGGATCTGTACTCAGCCAATTAAACAAGCGTTATGTCAGTATCAGTTTCCACATCAGGGAAGACTGTTGGTGCATCTGCCGACTGTAGTCACATCTTCCCACCGTAGCGTTATGAGCCGGAAAATGGCTAACAATAGTGTGGAAAATTTTGCGCAAGTACCACTGAGAATCGTTGGTAATGACGGTAAACTGCTTCCTGCTTTACAGTCATTGCTCCACTTTTCTCAAGAACAGGATATTGTCATTTCCACTGGACATGCCTCTCGCGAGGAGATATATAGCTTGCTTGAACAAGTAGATAAAATGGGAGGGGGGTGTCGTGTGATGCTCAATCAGCCAGCTAACCCGATAACAGGAATGGTTGCTGAAGAGCTTATATCGTTGGGGCACCATGATTGGTTATATATAGAGCAAACGGCTCTGACCGTTCTGTTAGGCTATCAGAGCTTTGAGGATTTTTCAGTGGTATTATCTTCTGTCCCAAACCTACTTTACAGTTCAGATTTGGGGCAATCCTGTCAGATAGACATTCCTGAATGGCTTAAGCAATCCAAGATGTGGTTCGAGAAGATAGGGCTATCGAAATCACGTCAGAAAGATATTTGTCTCCATACGCCACTAACAATGCTGGCGCCTTAATTGGAGTTTAGGGCGTTGATATTTTGGGTTGACTATGGAATGGAGTATCAACCTTCCTCATTTCAACTATCAAAGCTAGAGCAAGCCTCTAGCTCATTCTTGTCTGTGCGACCTGAGGTCGTATGAAGCGTTGTTCACCGCTTAACGAGTGAACCATCTGTATCACCAGATGAACCTACGAGCCTGAATAAAGCAGCGGCTTGGACAATGTAACGAAACTTGGCCGTTGGGCTGAGTGGGAAAAGAATCGTGAGAGGACGTTCCTCCTGAAAACCACAATTCGGGTAAGTGCTAGGTAGTCAGTATGATGAACGTATGTGAATCCATTCAAGGTGCGTTATATGGTGAAGCAGCGGAAGTGGTTAATACGCTGTGGCCAAAAGGCAACGAGAGTTGGAAAGAGGTTGGACAGTACTTTTTCGTGGTCGCCGTACTCTCCGCACTATAGTGGGCATCTAAGCTGGCATTTTACGTAACATACGGAACAGGGTAAGCCTGTATCACTCCCTTTGGGAAAGCCTTTGTGGCCGATAGTGATGCAGGTATAGGAGGTCGGAAAAAGCGAAAGCTACATTGTAATGATGCAGATACAGACTTATGTCTGATCACGAAAGTGAGCCCACTTCCGACTGGTCTCCCATTGCGAGAGAATTTGAAGAACTTTATTCAAGGAGAAAAGCAAATGGTGATCTCGAAAGAGATTAGTGCATCTTCTGACGGCGCTCAATGGCAGTCCATCGACTGGAAATCCGTTGAAGCACACGTATTGAAGCTTCAAATGCGTATCGCAAAAGCAACGAGAGAAAAGAAATACAGTAAGGTGAAGTCCTTACAGTGGCTCTTGACTCATTCTCGCTCAGCCAAGCTTCTTGCGGTTAAGCGAGTCTCTCAGAATAAAGGCAGTAAAACGTCTGGAATAGACGGTGTCACCTGGAACACAGATGTACGCCGTATGAAAGCAGTCAATCAACTGAGCCGCAAGGCTTACTCTGCAAAACCACTCAGACGTATCTACATCCCCAAAAGAACGGTAAGCTCAGGCCATTGGGTATTCCATGCATGATTGATAGAGCGCAACAAGCCCTCCACCTTCTAGCATTAGAACCAGTGTCCGAAACGCTTGCCGACCTCAATAGCTATGGGTTTAGGCCAAATCGCAGTACGGCTGACGCCGTCAGTCAGTGTTTCAAATGTTTGGCTCTAAAGCGATCGGCGAAATGGGTTCTTGAGGGAGATATTAAGGCTTGCTTCGACAAAATCGGGCATCAATGGCTTATCGACAATATCACGGTTGATAAACGTATGTTAGAGCAATGGTTAAAGTCTGGCTATGTAGATAAGGGTCTGTTCTATGATACCGATGAGGGTACACCTCAAGGTGGAATAATATCTCCAACCTTGATGCTAATGACTCTCGTGGGAATAGAGCAACAAATAAAATCTATAGCTCTGAAAATGGGGGCTAAGGCCAACTTTATTGGTTATGCGGATGATTTTGTGGTCACCTGCTCTTCAAAGGAAGTGCTAGTGAACGATATTAAACCGTTGATCGCTGACTTTCTGGCAGAAAGAGGGTTAACCCTCTCCGAAGAGAAAACGAAGGTCACTCATATTGATGATGGCTTTGACTTTCTGGGTTTCAATCACAGGAAGTACAAAGGGAAATTGCTCATTAAACCGAGCAAATCTAACACGCTGTTATTCCTTAGAAATCTACGTGAACTTATTAAAAAGCACGTAACCATCCCTGTTAACGATCTTATCAAGTTGATAAATCCGAAACTTAGAGGGTGGGCGAATTACTATCGCCACTGTGTTGCTAAACAAGTATTCGGGTATGTCAGCCATAAACTATTCCAAGCGTTATGGCACTGGGCAGTTAGACGTCATCCAACCAAGTCCAAAGACTGGGTTGTTCATAAGTATTTTCTCAATCGTAAAGGCCAGTGGCAATTTCACGGTTGGCAGAAAATCATGGACATGGACTGTCACTTCAATCTGTTCCAAATAGCTAAAGTGCCCATCGAGCGACACGTAAAAATCAGGAATGCAGCGACCCCTTTTGACCCTCAATACCAAGAATATTTGATGAAGAGAAAATCTAAAAGGCTAGCTCGTAACTCTTGGAAAGAGCCTGTCCCGACTGCGTTATAAGTTGCTGGGTATCAATGATGCCTTAGTGGAGGCTTGAGCCGTATGCAGTGAAAGTTGCACGTACGGTTCTTAGAGGGGCGGCACTTGGTAACAAGTGTCATCTACTCGACAAAAGTGTGTTACACATATGTACACGATGTATTGTAAGCGCTCCATAAACCCCGCATTCTAATCGCCTAACACGAATTATAAGATCAAGTCTCCAACCATGAGGAGATTTGAAATGGGAAAACGACACACTAAACAAGAATGGCAAACGCTTATCGAACAATCTGAATCGAGTTCATTGTCAACGATCGCATTCTGTAAGCTCAATGACTTCAATCCCTCAACGTTTTATGCTAAGCGCCAACAACTCAAAAAAGCGGATGTATCTCAAGGCTTTGTCCGAGCAGAGGTCGTCGAAAAGACAACGAAATACCAAGCTCAAATAGCAACCGCTAACATGACCCTTCTCGTCAGTGATGTTGAGCTGAGTATTCCTCAAGGCACGCCTGCAACCTACCTAGCAGAGCTCATCGGGGCGCTGTCATGAAACGCATGCTGAGCGCCCCAGACATTTATCTGTATCGTGAGAGCGTCGATTTTAGAAAGTCCATCAATGGCCTCGCTGCAATTATCGAAAGTGACACCGATTTACCCTTGGGGAGTGGCGCACTGTTCCTGTTCACCAACAAACAGCGCGACAAAATCAAAGTGTTGTACTGGGATAAAACAGGCTTCGCCCTCTGGTATAAACGCCTCGAAAAAGCCAAGTATAAGTGGCCTTCAAAAGAGAGAAATAAGGTGTTTACCCTGACTCAATTTGAGCTTGATAGACTGCTTTCTGGTTTCACAATTATCGGTCATGAACCAGTCAAAATAAACGATTTTACAATGAGTTAATCGATAATAAAGCCTTATATACCAAGCGTTAACGGCACAGTTTTAATATAATAAATGGTTCATCGCGGATTAGCGGGAACTAAAAACAAAAACGGTAGTAAGTGATATGGTTTAGTCGCCAAACAAAAATCATACACAAACTACCGTTTTCATGCCGAATCATACTTTCCTATCTTCATTCTGGGAAGGCTTTAAAATAGTAAAGTCTCACCAGACAGCATCACTTATTACACTGACTCTTAAACCTAACTCTGAGGCTAAATGCTTTTGCGGTCTTGAAGCCGAGGCTATCCATGAGTATCAATGGCGTCATGTGAAAGATGCCATGCTGCTCAATGTCCCTGTTGAACTTTCCGTTCAAACTCGAAGGATTAAGTGTCGTGACTGCGGCATAAAAACAGAGTCTCTATCTTGGTTGGAGCCTTATGCTCGTATAACGAAGCGCCTAAAAAACTATATAGAACAACTACTGCCTCTTCTTCCCATTAAGCATATCTCCCAGTTAACGAGCGTTCATTGGCACACCATTAAAGAGATAGATAAACGTCGACTTCGCCAAGTGGTACCGTCAGTGAAATGGGAGGAGTTAACGCAACTCGTCATGGACGAGTTCGCCATCTTTAAAGGGCACCGATATGCCACAGTCATCGCTGATGCTAAGACTCACCAAGTCATTTGGATAGGGTTAGGCCGTAGCCGTAAGGACATACGACCGTTCTTCGAACAGTTAGGCAAGCATGGCAACAAAATCGAAGCGGTCGCGATGGACATGAATACGGCTTTTGACCTTGAAGTTCAAGCGCACTGCCCGAACGCAAAAATCGTTTACGACTTATTCCATGTTGTTGCTAAGTTCGGTCGTGAGGTGATGGATAGAGTCAGAGTCGACCAAGCTAACAAACTCAAGCAAGATAAAAAAACGAGGCAATGGGTCAAGCGCTCACGCTGGGTATTGTTGAAAAATAGAAGCAACTTAAATCCACGGCAAGATAGCTACCTTACCGAAATATTGAATATCAATAAAGACTTAATGACCACTTATATACTCGGCTCACAACTCAAAGAGCTTTGGTATTGTGAATCAGAAGCACATGCTAAGGGGCTCTGGGAGGTATGGTGGGCACAAGTGCAAGAGAGTGGAATTAAGCCATTGAAAGAGTTCGCACGAAAACTGAGGCCTTATCTTCACGGCATTATTGCATCGGCAAGTTACCCGTTAAACACCTGCACACTAGAAGGGATAAACAACAAGATAAAGCTAATCAAGCGAATGGGGTATGGATATCGAGATACAGACTACTTCTTCTTGAAGATAAAAGCGGCTTTCCCCGGAAAGCCGCGATGAACCTAATAAATGCCATGAAAAAGACGCCAAATATCAACCCGGAAAGTCAAGATATTGCCGAGCTACAAGCGATGGTAGCCGCTCTGATATCGGAGAAAAATGAGTGGAAAAAAGAGCGCCAATCGCTGCTTGAACAACTCAAACTTGCCTTCGACCGCCAGTTCGCTAAACGCTCGGAGGCGTTAAAGCCTTACGATGAATCACAAGGTGACCTGTTCAACGAAGTGGAATGTGAAGCCGCTAAGGAAGAAGAGGTTGAGGTGACAACGACGACCACAACGAAGAAACGTGGTAAACGTAAACCACTTCCAACGACCTTGCCTCGAGAGGTTATCGAGCTCGATTTAGACGACCACGAAAAGCAGTGTTCATGCTGCAATCATAACCTGCATAAAATCGGTGAAGACCGCAGTGAGAAACTTGAGTTCTCACCAGCCGTACTCAAAATGCTGGAGTATGTCCGTCCTAAATATGCTTGTCGTCAGTGCGAGCAAACCAAAGACAATAGCCGCATCGTTCAAAAGCCAGCACCACATAGTATTATCCCTAAGAGCTTCGCGACAGAAAGCTTGCTTGCCAACATTATCCTTGGTAAATACCAATACGCGATGCCACTGTATTGGCAAGAGTCGCTGTTTACTCAGTCGGGTATCGAGCTATCACGCACCACGATGGCAAGGTGGGTTATCCAAGTCAGTGAGAAGTTCGCACCACTCTACGCAGCTTTAAAAGAACACTTACTTCAACAAGTGGTGGTTCAGGCAGATGAAACGCCGCTCAATGTCCTCAAAGAAGAGAAACAGTGTTACATGTGGCTCTACTGCTCGGGCGTAGACTCGCCAGGTGCCGTACTCCCTAATGTGAAAAATATCGCCTTGTACGACTATCAAAACAGTCGAGCGAGGGCGTGCCCTATTGCCTTTTTAGGCAGCTACAACGGTTATCTACAAACCGATGGCTACGCGGCTTATGATGGACTTCATCAAATGACCAATGTGGGGTGCTTAGCTCATGCTCGGCGCAAGTTCATGGACGCTAAGAAGCTGCAAGGCAAAGGTAAGTCGGGTAAGGCCGATAAGGTGCTGGCTAAAATCCAAAAACTCTATGGGATAGAATCACGTTTAAAAGGTGCGTCTGTCGAAACACGAAAAGCAGAACGTCAACTGCATGCCAAGCCGATACTGGATGAGCTTTACGAGTGGATGACGACTCAACAAGTGCTAGCGTCTAGCCCGCTGGGCAAGGGGATAAAATACACGCTCGGACAATGGGCAAAGTTCATTCGTTATATCGACGATGGTCACTTATCTATCGATAATAATCGCGCTGAACGCGCAATTAAACCACTGGTCATTGGTAGAAAAAATTGGTTGTTCTCTGACACACCAAACGGTGCTGGTGCGAGCGCGATGCTTTACAGCATCGTCGAGACCGCGAAAGCCAACGGTCTTATCCTCTACGACTATCTGGTCAAGTGCATGAAAGAGTTGGCGAAAGCAGAGCCTGATATCGACGCACTCCTACCTTGGAACATGCCAAAAACGGAATAGTCCACCCTCCCCGAATAGTGTTCAGAATGAAAGATACAGCCTTAGTTGGCGGTATCTGCGTAGATATTAGAAAGTCAACGAGTCGATTTAGAGACGCTTACGGAACTTCTAGTGTGTCAGCTGCACGCGTCAGGTTCATGGTAAGCCACCATGATAAAACCCATACATCGACACTAGTATGGCTGCGTCAACCGCCATTAAAGGAAAATGCTAAACATATATCGCCTTTGAGCTAGGAGCACATTGCATTAACTGGTGAGTACCGTTGGCCAAATCCTTAACGTAGGGTAATTTACTAATTCCCTGTCTACCCTTTAACTGAGATCAGAAGTGATATTGGATATTTGTTATTAATGCAACATCATCTTCTATTTTTACAGTTCTATAAACATAATTACTTGAAAGATTTTGTTGTTCATGGGTAGTTAAAGAAATTTCACCTCCTAGACTCCAGTTTTTTGCAAATTTATAGTCTATACCTGTTTGTACACCTCCGATCGTGCCGTGTATATCATTTAAGTCGTTATCAAAGGCAAATTCATAGCCCATATGCACCCCAGTAGTCCAGCTCAACTTTTCAAAGAGTGGTAAAATATAATCGTAATTTATAGAGATAACACCGAGATCGACTCCTTCAGGAGCATCGTCCGGTTTGATATCATCGTAAACAAAACTCATTTTTATACGGTGGTTATTATTTATAATTACACCAGAATTAAGACCGACGATAGGTTGAGCTCTTAAATCGTAGCTGGAAGTCTCAACCCCCTCATAACTTCCTGTTAAATATTGTCTTTGCTGTTCTAATTTCCCACTAATTCGAGTTCCAACGTCAAGTCCAACAAAGTAATTATAATTGTCAGATGCATTGGCGATAAATGGTGTGCTAACAATCAGAGCTACCAGATTGTTTACTAGTATATTTCTCATAATTTTCTCTTTTGATAAATTTAACCGGCATTGTTGCTCAAATCAGCTTGAGGTTCAACGACGCCATATTTGACTAATAGTTAGCTTCTAACAGGCATACCTAGTCCTATGACTTTGTTTATAGCTTTGACATTCGCCATGATTTCTCACACTTGAACGTTGTAACATCTCAAGCTCAATTTACCGCTAGTTAGTCCTTTATATCGAGACATTGCAGTCTCAGATATTGAGCGATAGTAGTAACCAGACTCAGATTTCCACTCCGTTATTGTTCCGTTTTCAAGAGCCTCTACAGCTTCATTTCTGGGATGCCCACCTTCCCAAAGAGCCGCATTCTTTCGAGGTGGTATCAACGGAGTACAGCCCTTATTTTTCAGAGTCTCATGGCAACTTTTTGTGTCATATGCTCCATCAGCCGATACTGTATGGATCTTTCTACGTAAAGGGTTGAGTAATGTTGGCAGCACTTCGTTATCGCCAAAACTTACAAAACTGACTTCTGCACGAATAACCTCATGAGTTTCTACATCAACAGCTAAGTGCAGTTTGCGCCAAGTTCTGCGTTTTGCGGCACCGTGCTTTTTCACTTTTCATTCACCCTCGCCAAAAACTTTGAGACCAGTCGAGTCAATGGCTATATGGCGAATATCTCCTTTGGATTTATTGCGATATTTGACCTGAACTGTCTTCGAGCGTTTGCTGATACAGGTGTAGTCAGGGGACGTCAGTGGAACATCCAATAGCTCAAAGATAGAATCAATAAAGCCTTGAAGAGCACGTAATGGCAGAGAGAAGATCCCCTTAATCATCAAAGCAGTTTCAATCGCGGTATCAGAATATTGGAAACCTCTACCGCGCTTGCACAGAGCCTTATTGTATTCCGCCCAGTTAGTTATCTTCTTTTCCGCTTTACCTATGTCACCACCGTTCTAACTACCATAAAGGATCACAGGACTTGGAAAAGGTTCAACTGATTTAAGCAATAACGCCAATTTAACCTGTAAAAACAACCGATAAATCATATTTATAATAGACTACATCATCAACCCTGGCTTACCAGGAATATCAATTATAACCTTTTATTATCACAGAAGGCTTGAACACCCTATGGAGGTGCTTGTGGTTTTGTTGCGTAATTCGACGGAAATAAATAATGAAATTGCGATCTGATCAACCACGTCATCTAGCGATTACAATTGAGCTCATGGTGAGGCGAATGTCAAGGTAAGGGTGGCAAGAGTTGAGTGGCTTTGTTGACGCGCTCATTAAATCATCAATTTTGATTTGAGCGTGTCTTCCTTTAGCCTTGCCATATATCTTCATATCTAGCTCAATAACCACGCCTTACAAATACAACGAATCCAGACGTCATAATTTCAAAAAGCCCACCTATCGGTAAACCAATTATGCCGAATACAACCTAAGTCTGCGTGATCGGGGGACGCATTGATATCTGGTTACCCGACGACATTATAGAGAACTGACAAACTGAGCAATGCACTTACGATGGCACTGGGTCAAGCGCTCACGCTGGGTATTGTTGAAAAATAGAAGCAACTTAAATCCACGGCAAGATAGCTACCTTACCGAAATATTGAATATCAATAAGGACTTAATGACCACTTATATACTCGGCTCACAACTCAAAGAGCTTTGGTATTGTGAATCAGAAGCACATGCTAAGGGGCTCTGGGAGGTATGGTGGGCACAAGTGCAAGAGAGTGGAATTAAGCCATTGAAAGAGTTCGCACGAAAACTGAGGCCTTATCTTCACGGTATTATCGCATCGGCAAGTTATCCGCTCAACACCTGCACATTGGAAGGGATAAACAACAAAATAAAGTTAATCAAGCGAATGGGGTATGGGTATCGAGATACAGACTACTTCTTCTTGAAGATAAAAGCGGCTTTCCCCCGAAAGCCGCGATGAACCTAATAAATGCCATGAAAAAGACGCCAAATATCAACCCGGAAAGTCAAGATATTGCCGAGCTACAAGCGATGGTAGCCGCTCTGATATCGGAGAAAAATGAGTGGAAACAAGAGCGCCAATCGCTGCTTGAACAACTCTAACTCGCCTTCGACCGCTAGTTCGCGAAACGCTCGGAGGCGTTAAAGCCTAACGATGAATCACAAGGTGACCTGTTCAACGAAGCGGAATGTGAAGCCGCTAAGGAAGAAGAGGTTGAGGTGACAACGACGACCACAACGAAAAAGCGTGGTAAACGTAAACCTCTACCTAAGACTTTGCCTCGTGAGGTTATCGAACTCGATGTAGACGACCATGAAAAGCAGTGCGCTTGCTGCAATCATAGCCTGCATAAAATCGGTGAAGACCGCAGCGAGAAGCTAGAGTTCACGCCTGCTGTACTCAAGGTGCTGGAATATGTCCGCCCTAAATATACGTGCCGCGAGTGTGAGAAAACAAAAGACAATAGCCGCATCGTTCAAAAGCCAGCCCCGCAGAGTCTTATCCCTAAGAGCTTCGCGACAGAAAGCTTGCTTGCCAATATCATTATGGGTAAATACCAATACGCGATGCCACTTTATCGCCAAGAATCACTGTTTACTCAATCGGGTATCGAGCTATCACGCACCACCATGGCAAGGTGGATTATCCAAGTCAGTGAGAAGTTCGAACCTTTATATGAAGAGCTGAAAGACCATCTTCTTCAACAAGTAGTGGTTCAAGCGGATGAAACGCCGCTTAATGTGCTCAAAGAAGAGAAACAGTGTTACATGTGGCTCTGCTGCTCGGGCGCCGACTCACCCGAAACCGCACTACCGAATGTGAAAAATATCGCCTTGTACGACTATCAAAACAGTCGAGCGAGGGCGTGCCCTATTGCCTTTTTAGGGAGCTACAACGGTTATCTACAAACCGATGGCTACGCGGCTTATGATGGACTTCATCAAGTGACAAATGTGGGGTGCTTAGCGCATGCTCGGCGAAAGTTCATGGACGCTAAGAAGCTTCAAGGCAAAGGTAAGTCGGGCAAGGCCGATAAGGCGCTGGCTAAAATCCAAAAACTCTACGGGATAGAATCACGTTTAAAAGGTGCGTCTGTCGAAGAAAGAAAAGCAGAGCGTCAAGCGTATGCCAAACCGATACTGGATGAACTTTACGAATGGATGACGACCCTGAAAGTGATAGGCTCTAGTGCACTAGGTAAAGCAATAAAATACACGCTCGGACAATGGCCAAAGCTCATTCGTTATATCGACGATGGTCACTTATCTATCGATAATAATCGCGCTGAACGCGCAATTAAACCGCTGGTCATTGGCAGAAAAAATTGGTTGTTCTCTGACATACCAAACGGTGCAGGTGCGAGCGCCATTCTTTACAGCATCGTCGAGACCGCGAAAGCAGAGCCTGATATCGACACACTCCTACCTTGGAACTTCAAACATTAGTAATATCGCCCCGTGGGTTCGTGGGGCGCATACGATGTATTTCGAAGAGTTGACCGGAGTGTGGTAATTTTACTACGTTGAACCTTAGTCATTGTTCAAATTTGCAGACTTTCGATGCAATGTTATGCGAACTTATGCTGCAAATAGTATTGTAAGTCTTTGATGGTTGGTTCGAGTTATGCTGACTTATCCTGCAATCATCACCATATAAAAAGCCGCTCTTAATGAGCGGCTTTTTGCTGTCTGAAGCTTTTTAAAGTGAACAACAGTTCGCAATTAGTTTAGTTCACACGGCATACCAAACTATTCGTAAATACTGTATGAAAAATACTTACTTGCGATTTTTTGATGCTGACCATTGTCGATCAAGCGTTGTATACCGTCATCAATAAGATCTTTGAGTTCATTATCTTGTTTTCGTACCGCTACCCCAATACCACGACCGAACCACTTTTCTTCTGTAAATTTAGGGCCTGTAAAGTGATAGTCTTTACCCTGATCAGTTTCAAGAAAGCCCGCATTGAGCCCCATAGAACCACCAAACACGGTATCGAGACGGCCGTTGAGTAAATCGGTAAAGGCTTCGTCGAATGAGCCATAACGTTTAATGTCTACATCAGGGTAGATTTCAGAAAGGTACTTATCACCGATTGTTGCACGTTGAACCCCGATAGTTAGGTCATTCAAGCTGTCGTCATTCATATTGATCTCTCGATCTTTCTTCATCACGAAACGAGTTGGGACTTTGGCGTATGGGATGGTGAAGTTAACTTTCTTTTCACGCTCTTCGGTAATCGTCATTGCTGCAATTATCGCATCGTTCTTACGACTCAAGAGCGAAGGGATAATACCGTCCCAATCTGTTTTGGAGATGATGCACTTTACCCCTAATTCGATACAAAGCGCGTTGGCTAAATCGACCTCAAAACCTTCAAGCTGACCATCTTGCGTTGTCCAGCTAAATGGTGGGTAAGCTCCTTCAACAGTAAAACGAATTTGCTTCCAATCCTTTGCGTATGTGAACACAGAGAAAACACTGACGAATGCAACAAGTATCCATTTCATTTGTTATTTCCTTATAGTAATAATGGATACTGATAATTAACTACTTGTTAACATTTTTCAATGCGAATACATATTGATGTGAGCAAAGGCATGCATAGTAATTAGTTAGCCCCAGTTCTATTGCCAGAAGTACTGTTAGCGTATTTAAGGATGTTAAATTAGTTATCCTCTTAATCTGCAGGCAGCATTACAGCAGACGATTTTTCCTCTCAAATGAAATCCAATTTATTTTTTTCCTTTACTGGCTCGACTAGAGGTTGGATCTGTGACTTGTTACTGCGAGTGCAATGGCTGCAGTTAAAAGCGCTGAGCCACCGATTTTATTCAGGTACGTTGGGCGATCTTGCATAAACCCAAGAAGCTTCTTGGCAGATATGGCGTAAATCATAACCCACGTAAAATCCAACACTGCCATTGTGGGGCACATCACCAACATTTGTGATAACAAAGGTTTGGTTGGGTCAATGAACTGGGGGAAGAATGCGGTGAAAAACACAATCGCTTTGGGGTTGCCTGCTGCAACGAAGAACCCACTTAAATAGAGTCTGTGGCCTGAAATCGCGGTGGGTGAATTGTTGACGATTTGTGCTTCACACTCAGGTTTATCAAACAACATCTTGATACCCATATACAGCAATGTTGTGACCCCAAGCCACTTGATAACGGCGAACGCTAGTTCAGACGCTGACATTATGACGCCAAGTCCAATTGCAACAATGATCATCTGTATGAAGTTTGCTGAGATATCACCTAGTGCCGTAAAAATAGCTTTATTAACGCCATATTTCATTGAATGAACGACTCCCAACAAAATGCTGGGACCTGGCGTCATAGTTAAGATAAGTGAAGCGAGGCAGAAGGTTAGCCATGTTTCTATAGTCATTTGTTTTCTCCGGGTGACTAGTCTCTATTTTTCGGAAAAAGTAGTCTGCTAGCATAGAGATAGATATCAAAATAACTTGAGGTTATATAAATGGTTGAAGACTTGGAGAGCATTCCATCATTAGTTCCTAAATTACTTCTACAGCTAATAGCGCTCGGAAGTATCACTGATGCCGCTCAGGTATTAGGAGTCAGTCAACCCGCTGCGAGCAAAGCACTTCGACGTGCTGAAGATGTGTTAGGTTTCGCTTTAATTCGAAGAGACAGTCGTCCGCTACTGTTAACTGAGGAAGGAAGGCTAATTGCTCAATTCGCTAAACAGCAAGAATTGCAGGGCGAAGTGCTATTAAGACAGCTTCGACTTATTCAAAAAGATGGTGCTGGACAGGTGAAAGTGGCTTCTTTTGGCGCATCCGCTTCCACGCATATTTTACCTAACCTAATTCATGCGATCAGCCAACACTTACCTCAAATTAAAATTGAAATAAGCGAGTTTACTGACGAGGGAGCATTATTGGCATTGCGAGAGGGGCGCGTAGATTTTGCAATCGCGGTTGATAAAGAGTATTTGGATCTAGATATCATCCCAGTTTTTACTGACCGTATGGTGGCTTTAGTTCATGAAGATGACCCTTTATCCCAGTTGCCAGTTTTGTCGGCTGTGGATATCGAAGACCGAGATTTTATATTGAGTAAAGGGGGCAGCGAGGCGCTCATTAGAGAATGGTTTAAGCTATCAAAATCTCGCCTTAAAGAAAAACACACCATTGTTCAACTGACCTCGATACTTGCTTTGATTAGAGCGGGCTTAGGTGTTTCTATTGTTGCAGAGCTTGCCGTTCCAGAATCTCATCCCAGCGTAAATGTTATTCCTCTTGCGCCGGAGTACCCTCGTAATATTTGTGTAGCGAAAAGAAGTGGTTGTTTTTCTTCGAATGCAGCAAGGTTAACTTGGGAGTTTTTGAGTAAAAATAGGTCACACAGTTACCTAAGCAAACGAGGTAATTAACTGCGAAGAGATGCTTATCTATCATTGCCTTATTTAATTAGCAGGCAGCACCACCGCAGACGCTTCTTCCTCTGAATCTTCTTTGTCTTCGACTTGTTCGGCTACCCAATCAATTGTCTTTGTTAGATAAAGCTTGTTGGTTTCGATATCACACCAACTCTTTGATAATCCTCTTCGATTAAACTCACTGCCAATTGCTGCCAGTGTTTGGTTGCTCGAGCGCCCGTAATACAAGGTGTCGCACAGTTGCAGGTTCGACATCGATTGTGGGTATGTATTAACCGACGAGGAGTTCATACTTAGCGCTTTCGACTGGTTGTGAGTACAGCCAGTGAGGCTTAAGAAAAAGATCAATGCTAAGGTTTTCTTCATCATATTTCTGAACGGTTGCTAATGGTTGGCGCGAATTATGGACATGATTAAGCCACTGATTTGTCAATTCTTCGCCAAGTACCTGCACAGCATGACTTTGCTCGCAATTAGAAAATAATATCGAGCGATTTAGTTCAACGACCAAAAAACGTATTAACGGCCAAATGCGCAATTTTGTACAAAAGCTGAAAGAGCCTATAGAGTAGACTGATAAGTCGCTCGATAATTAACAGGCTTGGGAATTGTTATGGAGAACAAGAAACGTTCTAAAGAAAAGGCCGAATATAAGATCACAGAAGAACTCGGTGGCCTTGAAATCCTGAATGCTGAATACGAAAAGCAGAACTTCTCACGCCATAGCCACGAGGGCTACACACTTGGTGTTATTGAGCAGGGTGCTCAGCGTTTCTATCGAACGGGCGGGCATCATATAGCACCACAAGATGCCATCATTCTGGTGAACGCCGACGAAGTTCACAGCGGACACTCAGCCACTGAAGGTGGTTGGGCGTATCGTGCGATGTATCCACTTCCTGAGCAACTCGCCAAAATCACTCAAGAGCTTAACTTACCGAATTATGGCGCGCCTTATTTCCCAAGAGCGGTGGTTGAAGATCCTGAACTCGCTAACCAATTAAGGCTAGTGTTCAATGCGATTGATGAATCGGATAATCGCTTGTTACGAGAAACCTTGATGTACGGGATGTTGGTTAAGCTGATTAGTCGACATGGGAAATCGAGCCTTAAGCCTCAGCTAGATGGTAAAACTCAGCGTCAGCTTGTTCTGGTTAAAGAGTTCTTAGATGATTTTCCACAAGCCGATGTGTCTTTAGAAGAGTTGTCTAAACTGGCGGCTTTAAGCCCGTTTCACTTAGTGCGTTCTTTCCAAAAAGAGTTTGGTCTTCCGCCACATGCGTATCAGATCCAGTCTCGATTGAGGCTTTCTCGCAAGTTATTGAAGCAAGGACATGCTATTTCAGATACCGCTCAAGAATGTGGTTTTCACGACCAAAGTCATTTTCATCGACACTTTAAAAAAGCCAACGGCTACACGCCGGGGCAATACATCAAAATGCTTTAGGTGTGGGTGGTGAATGAGGTCACTAAATCGAGCAAGTTTGTACAATCGAACCCACTCAGGTGTTTTTACATTGAATAGTCAATGTGAAGAGAGACAAGAATAATATGGATAATAAAAAAATGGATAGGCGCACTCAGTTATGGAAAGGCGTTTTAGCCGGAATGCCTTTGAGTATCGCGGTGATACCGTGGGGGATTCTTGCGGGCTCATACGCAATAGATGCCGGATTGAATCAACTTCAAGCACAAGCGATGTCAGCGATTCTTTTCGCAGGCTCAGCACAACTGGTCGCGGCAGGCATGTTTAAAGCGGGTATTGGCCTCGGCACCATGTTATTAACCACCTTTTTTATCACCTCAAGGCATTTTTTATACAGCGTATCGATGCGTGACAAAATCAGTCATCTTCCGGCTCGCTGGCGGTTATTGCTCGGCTTTTGGCTCACCGATGAACTGTTTGCGATATGCAGCGGACAATCTCAGCAAGAGTTTAATCGTTGGTACGCGGCGGGTGTGGGCGGCGGTTTTTATCTGGTTTGGAATATCGCGAGTTTCGTCGGTATTGTCGCAGGAAGTCAGATTCCGTCACTCAATGAAATTGGTCTCGACTTTGCGGTGGCAGCGACCTTTATTGCGTTAGTTTTTCCATTAATCAGAACATTGCCTGTTGTCGTATGTGTGGTGGTTTCATTGGTCACCTCGGTCGCGATGTCGGTCAACAATGTTGAAGGCGGGCTGATGATTGCAGCGATTGCTGGCATGTTAGCGGGCTTTTTCAGCGAGTCATTTCAAGAACGAAACAATGGCAATAAGCCAATCGCGGAGGGTAAATAGAGATGATTTGGTTAACGATATTACTCATGACGGCGATTGTGTTCTTTAGTCGGTATCTGTTTCTAGAGCCCGCTATCCCACTTCGCTTAAACCAAACAGCGCGACGCTTGCTACGTTATTCAAGCCCAGCGGTGCTGACTGCGATTTGGGGGCCGATTGTGTTTGCACCAGAACAAACATTTTGGCCAAGTCTCGAAAATCCTTACTTGATTGGTGCGGTGGTGACAGGCTTATTGATATGGAAAACAGGTAATGTGCTGCTAACGATAGGCGTCAGCATGGCGGTGTTTTTGTTCTACAACCTTGTCGCGGTTGATTTCCTTTTCTCTTGATTCCCAATATTGATTTTATGTTTCACCCGTAATTTAAGGGCTATATAAATATGATTACTTGTTATGTTCGATATGTGATTGATCCTAAGAAGATAAAGGCGTTCGAGACCTACGCAAAAATGTGGATTCCTTTGGTGGCTAAATTTGGCGGTCAACACAATGGTTACTTTTTGCCATCAGAGGGTGCGAACAATATCGCGTTGGCACTGTTCTCTTTTGATAGCTTGGCGGCTTATGAAGAGTATCGTACTCAGTCGCTAAATGATCCTGAGTGTATCAAAGCCTTCGAATTTGCTGATGAGGTCGATTGTATTGTTAGTTATGAACGTAGCTTCTTTAGACCTGTTTTTGATTGATTGACCTTGCAACGTATGGCGTGGTGACTTCTAATGTATTGATTCACTATTTGTGTATTTAGGTTCTGGTAAGGAGTTAATTTGGCTAAGAAGTATTATGTGGTTTGGAAAGGTCGTACACCGGGTATTTTTACCACTTGGAATGAGTGTAAGTCGCAAGTTGATGGTTTTGCTGGTGCGAGATATAAATCGTTTCCAACATTAGGCGAAGCTGAGTCTGCTTTCGGCGGTAAAGCATCTTCTGCGTCTAGTTCTGCTTCAACATCTGGATCTTCATCGACCAAGCCAAGTGCTGCGGGTAAGCCTAAGAAAGCGAAAGTCCCGCCTCTTTCTGAGCAGCAAATCGCTGAAATGCCTTTCGATATCAAGATATACACAGATGGCGCTTGTGAGCCGAATCCTGGTGAAGCGGGAACTGGCTTAGCGGTCTACTTGAATAACGAGTTAACCGAGTTGTGGTATGGCTTGTATCAGCAGGTTGGAACCAATAATACAGCAGAGCTGCATGGCTTGAAGCAAGCGTTTATTCTCGCTAAGGAAAAGCTGAAAGCTGGTTTATCTGTCGCGATTTATTGTGATTCTAAGTACTCGATTGACTGCATTACCAAATGGGCAACAGGCTGGGAGAAAAAAGGTTGGACGAAGTCGGGTGGTGAGATAAAAAACCTCGACATCATCAAGCCCGCGTATGCACTTTACCAAGAGTTGGCTTCTCAAATCACCATTTACCACGTTAATGGCCACGTCGGTATTGAAGGTAATGAGCTTGCCGATCGAATGTCTATTGTGGCGATTGCTTCTAAAGAGCAAGACTTGAGTCGATATACTGAAACTGACGATCTTACTGAGATCTTAGCTTTGCGAGCGGGTTAAGAAGGATGGATAGTTAGAATATGACTATCGAAGCGTTACAGTATGCATCAATGTAACGCTTTGTTCTTGGTTCCTGCCTCATTTTATGAGGCTTATTTCTTATTTCTTATTTCTTATTTCTTATTTCTTATTGCTTATGGCATTAAGCTGGGTTTTCTATCCAGTGAGACAGTTGCTGAGCTTGCTTCAACGAATTAAAACTCTCTTCCACTCTTGTTCTTGCCCTCATCCCCATCTCTGTTTTGTCATTGCAGCTCAATTGCGCAAAACGCTCAATTGCTTCTCTTAATTCCTCAACGTTTTTCTCGCTAACCACAAACCCTGTATCTGGAGTGACAATCTCCTTACAACCCATGATATTGGTGGTAATCACGGGGGTTCCAACGGCCATCGCTTCTTTAAGTACCAATGGGCCTGTGTCGACACAACCGGTTGCCGAGAAGCAGAACGGTGCGATCAAGCTATCGTAATTTGGTAGGTTCACTTGCACCCATTCGTGGGGCTTAGCTCCTAGAAAATTGACGTGTTGAGTTAAACCTTGTTGTTCAACTTGTGCTTTTAATTGTTGTTCTAAATCGCCAGTGCCGACGATGTCGAGATGAATGTCGAGAGGTTGTGCAATCGGTGCTAATGCATCAATAAGATGGTGAATGCCTTTTTGTTCAACTAATCGGCCAAGGAAAACGAGGCGAAGTTGCTTAGCGTCGGTTTTGGGGTGTAGTTGGAACTGTTTAGTATTTACACCACAGTGAAGGAGCTTGATATTCCCTTTTGCCATGTTGTTGAAATCGGTGAGCATGTCTTTGCAGACCGCAACCACAAAGTCACTCGATGAAATCTTGTGTTCAATATCGTAAGCAAACTCGTAAACATCATGGCCATGGGCAACAAACGAACAAGTGATGTTGAGAAGCTTGGCGGCGACAATCGCATGTGCGGTGGTGTGTTGACAAAAATGCGCATGAACATGGTTAACGTCTTTTTCTGCGAGTTGTAACGCCAGCTTAAATCCATAAGCGAAAAGTGAATTTTTAGGCATGCTACTTTGCTTTGAAACAAACGAAAGCGCTTTTACAAAGCCGATCCAGTTGATGCTGGTTATCTTGCCTGCCCGAACATCCTTGCCAATTTTTATGATGTCATAGTCGAACGACTTTTCGCTGTCCTCTATCTTGAACGTCATCACGCAGACGTCGTGCCCACAGGCTTTGACAGAGTCGACTTCAGTTTGAATGAAGGTCTCACTGAGGACAGGATAAGTAGGCGCTATAAATGCTACTTTTTTCATTTTTTGCTCCCTTGATGAAGGCCACTATAGTCAACTAAGCAAAATACGAACCAAGATCAAAGAGTGTTTTAGGGGGGGGATTATAGAGGAAAGGGGATGACTTTCTTATGGTTATCGCGAACGTCGGGCTGGGTTTCTCAAAATGGTAATCAAATTGGAATTTTGAGTTTCTCCGTTGTTCACGGCTCGTCGTCATTTTGCGAATAGGCGTGTAGCTCATTGATATGAAAGCAATCCAGTAGGCCCAAGCTCTCGGCACAGAACATGCAGTAATAGCGATATAACGTATAAATGTGAGAACGTCATTATGGCTAAAGTGAGTATCATTATTCCTACCTACAACTGTTTGGACTATCTACCGAAAGCCATTGGTAGTGTGCTTAAACAGACGCATCAAGACGTCGAGCTGATCATTATCGATGATAATAGCAGTGATGGGACGTCGACTTATCTTGCGACGATACACGACGAACGTATTGTTAAAATCTCAACATTGGGCGTTGGTGCTCCTCAAGCTAGGAACTTAGGTATTGAGAAAGCGACGGGCGAATACATTGCTTTTTTAGACGCTGACGACTTTTGGTTTCCAGAAAAAATCGAACGACAACTTGAGTTCCATCAGCGCTACCCAGATCTCGCAATGAGCTTCACTAACTACGAGCACCTCACTGAAGATTACCAAGTGATTGTCGACTGCTTTGGTTATTGGTCGCAGTTTCAAGACCAAGACGAGATGTTTATCAATATCGAAAACCCATTAGAGTTCATTATTGAAAATAACGTTATTGGTACCTCAACCGTCATGGTGAAAGCCGACGTGTTCTCTCAAACCAACAGTTTTGATGCCGATATTAAGTATGGGGAAGATTGGGAGTTATGGCTTCGAATGAGTGAGAATCATCAGATTGGTGTGTTGAACTCGGTGCAGGTTGGCTACCTAATGAGATCCAGTTCTGTCACTCAAACGGAAAGCCTCAAATTGAGAAACCTACAATCCATAGAGTCCATTCTTCAGCATTACCAAAATAACAGTCAACGATGGAACCTACCATCTTCTAGTTTCAAGATCGCAAAGGCGAGAATACTTGAGGGTTACGCTGACTACTATCGAGGTTTACAACTGGACAGACAGGCGGTTGCCTTCAGTTTTCGTTCTCTGATGATGGCTCCACACAAGCGAACGTTACGACACCTTATTGGAGACTGTAAGAGTTTCCTAACGCCAACTTGGTAAGAGATAGGTGACTCTATGGGTTCGTTAAAACAGTCTGCTTATTACGCCATTGGCATTGTGATGATGAAAGGGATCTCATTGGTGATGATCCCGTACATTACCCACAAAATGACGTTAGCAGAATATGGTTCTTTAGAAGCGATAGTGTTGTTGGCCGATATCGGGACGATACTTTTTAGCTTCGGTATCGTAGACGCCATGTATCGTTATGTGGGTGTCGCCGAAGGTGATGAAAAGAAAAAGCTCGTATCGAACTGCTTCACGTTAAGCGTATTGGTGTGTGTGCTTGGCGGAGCTTTAATTGCTCTCAGTATGCCGCTATTGATATTTATGCTGCCGGTCGAGTTTCAGGCGTACCAAATTCTCCTTCTCCTTATCCCGGTCATGCTCGACGGAGCGATTTCTATCCCGCTGACCTTAATGCGAATGAACGCGTTGGCGAAACGTTTTTGCTTACTTAATGTCTTGAAAGCAGGTGTTCAAGCCACAATGACTTTTGCATTGCTTGAGGCCGGATATGGGATTGATGGTGTGTTGATCTCAGCGGCGGTATCTAGCGTGTTGCTCGTGGTTTGTTTGGTGCGTTATCAGTGGCAAGAGATGGGAACCTTTGGCTGCTTCAAATACTCAGCCAAGATCTTAAAGTTTGGAGTGCCTGCTTTGATGGGTGGCGCTTCAATGTACATGATCACAGGGTTAGACCGTTGGGTGATGGCGAGCTTTGTTGGGGTGGAAGAGCTGGCGATTTATGCGGTCAGCGGCAAGTTTGCATTGCTGCTTGGCTTACTATTACAGCCTTATGCGCTTTGGTGGTTCCCAAACCGTGTCGCTATGCTTCAACAGCCGGGTGGTAGTAAAAAGTGTGCAGATAGTGCTTTAGTCGGAGTGAACTTCGCGATTGTTTTGGGCTCTTTGATGATTCTAACGGTGCCCGGTTTTATCTCTTTAATTTTGCCAAGCAGTTATCACTATGCAGGGACTCTGGTTGTCGCCTTGCTTGCCATTAGCGTTATTAAAAATGCAGGTGATTACCTTAACCTTGGTTGTTTCAGTGGCGATTCGAGTCAGTCGCAAATGTGGGTTCAAGGAGGGTGCGCCACCTTGGCTGCCATCGGTTATTTTACGGTGACACCGATATTTGGTGTGGGGGGCGTTATCTTCGTTCTTTGCGGCACGTATACCTTACGATTGTTGCTTCTATATTTTGTCAGTCAATCGATGGAATATTTGCCGTATCAACACAGTAAATGGGTAACCGCGGTCAGCATCGCTGTCGTAGCGATCGCCTGTGACCGATTTCTTGGTTTGGCACTCGCTAATGTTCATGACTTTGTTTTAGGTATCTGTGTTGCTCTAATCACGCTGGTGGCCTTTATTAAATACTCGGTCATCGTTATTCCTCAAACGCTGCTTGATAAACTTACGCTCGGTAAGCACTCACATGTTAGCTAAAAGCAGAACATTGGAACTATGAAGGATTTCGAGAGGCCAGTGAAAATTCAAATAAACACAATAAAACACTGTTCACAATCTTTTTGATTAGATAGTATTTATAGATTCAATGAATGCTAACTATGGAAAGATATATGAATAAGTGGATGTTGCTCTTCTCTTTGTTTTCAGTGGCCTCATACAGCGCCTCTGATTTTTCAACGGAGGAGGTTCTGTCTCCTGACTTCAACCCGCCGGAAGTTTCCTTGCAAGATCAGCAAAATATCGTGTGTGCTAGCGTTGTCTGCAATTCCACCTCCAATCCTCAGGCTGTTCCTATGGTTGGTGAAGTGCCGGAGCGCGAACCAAACCAAACAATGGAAACCATTGCCAGTGCCATTTATTTCGTGGGTGAAATAGGCTTTGCGGATAATCTATCCGACCCCGAATATGAAACGCTCTCTGAGAACTAATTGAGAGGAGGTAGCAAAGGATTGGTACTTCTTTTTAATGCAGTGACAAAAGATATTAAATGCTGTTATAAAAGATAAGATCTTGTTTAACGATTTTATAATTACGGCATTTGGCAATTAGGAAGCACTAATGGAAATCTGGAAGTTACTGCTGTTTATCCCAGCTTGTTTTGCGCTCAATATGACTCCGGGCCCAAACAATTTGTTATCAATGAACAACGCCCGTTGTTATGGATTTCAAGCGGCTTTCGTCGCGGGATTAGGACGAATTACGGCATTTTCTGGCATGATCGCGTTAGCTGCATCTGGTCTGGCTGTTGTTCTTTATACTTCTGAAGCCTTGTTCTTCCTTATCAAGCTTTTTGGCGCCATGTACTTGCTGTGGATTGCGTTCAACCTATGGCGTTCACAAGCCAGCCCAGTAGCGGACATTGAACGAAATAAGAATTGGTTTGGCCTTGTTAAACAAGAGTTCGCACTTGCCGCTGGTAACCCAAAAGCGATACTCATCTTCACTGCCTTCCTACCTCAATTCGTAGATGTCACCGCAAATGTAAACACGCAATTCTTTATGTTAGGAAGCACTTTTCTTGTGTTAGAAATGCTCGCGATCTCTATCTACGCGGCGTTTGGCTTATACCTAAGAAATTGGTTTTCAAAACCTCAAATGGCCAAGCGTTTCAACAAAGCATGCTCTGTTTTTCTCGCTCTATCGGGTGCGAATCTATTGGTTAGTCGACAGTAACGAATTAAGGTATAAAGCGATATGGTGAACGCGGATATACTTTCTCATTGGATAGAAACCAAACGTCATGCTTCGTTAACTGAGGTTACTCACGGAGCAACTAATTCGGTGTATAAGGTGGGTTCAAAGCCAGCTTTATTTTTGAGGAAATACCGGACTCGTGATGCTAGTCGTATCAAGAACGAGCACGAACTGTTGTTCTTTCTATCTCAAAAAGTCCCAACTGTGGTTTTGCCGTGCCTTACTTCAAATGGTCAAAGT
Source organism: Vibrio sp. FE10 (assembly GCF_030297155.1). Taxonomy (NCBI): domain Bacteria; kingdom Pseudomonadati; phylum Pseudomonadota; class Gammaproteobacteria; order Vibrionales; family Vibrionaceae; genus Vibrio; species Vibrio apostichopi. The sequence continues at coordinate 1,109,057 of NZ_AP028067.1, forward strand.
TTTGTTAAGGCCAAAGGTGAATACTACGCGTTGTTTCCTGAGGCTCACGGTTCGTTGATTGAGAAGCTCGCTTTGACAGACACGCATGCATTCGAAGCCGGTGCTACTCTCGCAAAGCTTCATCGCCAGTTGAGCCTCTACCCTCGAAATGGATTGCCAAATGAGATGTTCCCAGTTATCCAACTGTCATGGAACAGAGAGCTATGGCTGCAGCGTCTTGATAAGATCATTGCTGCTATCGAATCAAAAGGGGAGCAAAACGTCGAGGATGAATGGGCGCTACAGAGGTCTATACAGCAACGTAGTTTTCTAGCGAGTAGCCAAAGTGTCCACTCTTATGAGACCAAAACCGAGCGAATACTGATTCACGGTGACTTCCATCATTATAATCTCTTCTTTGATAAGCGTTCTAAAGTGAGCGGTATTATCGATTGGGACTTGGTTCAATACATGCCTCCTGCCTACGAAATAGCCCGGGGTTGCATGTACATGTTTGATATGGATGTTAAGAAATCGGTCGAATTTGTTGGCGGTTACTTGTCCATTAATGAACTTTCAAAAGCGAGTATTAGTGATGGAGTTTGTGCTTGGGGCATTTTTGCTGACCACCATATCTGGGCGTTGGAAGAGGTTTATTTAAAACAGAACCTAGCCGCTCGTAAATTCATACCTCACAAGAACTTTTTACCTTTTGAGCAGCAATGGTCATTGATAGAGTCGCACTTGGTAAACAAGCGATAAAGGTCAGGCGTTGCATTGTAATCTGAGGGAGATCTAATGAGTACCCAAGACCTATCTAACATGGGTTCTGCTCGAGTATCTATAGAACAACTTAACGGTGGACCTTGTATTCGAAAGCAAGGTGCTGGTGGCGTAGAGATTTCCTTCTATCAACATGCCGCTCAGCAGTTGTCTGGTGTGCACAGTCCCAAATTGTTGGCTGTTGAAGGGGATGATTTATATATCGAATACATTCCCCACTCTTTAACACTAAATGAGCTTCAAACGACTTCAGAGGTGTATCAGCAACTTTCTCGTATTCACCAGTCTCAATATGTTCCGAGCTTTAAAGTCAAAGAGCATTGCTGGCACATAAATGAAACCGAGACTGCATTCGCCTCTCTGAAACTACCTCAAATAACCCAAGACAGTTTGCTGCGTATTCAGCAGCTTAGTGATGTTTTGTTTGACCATAAAACCTTAGTTTCTGGCGATGCCAACGAAGGAAACTGGGGGAGAAGAGACAACGGTCAGCTGGTGTTATTTGATTGGGAGCGTTTTGGTTTTGGCAGCCCTGCGATAGATTTGGCTCCGCTCGTTTCCCGAATGGGAACTTTGCCAGATTATGAGCGCATTGTAGATCAGTACCTTTGCCATAACACCTTGATTCCGCGTGAAGATTTAATAAAGCAATTGATCATCGCGAAAAGCTGGATCGTAGTCGAAGTCACGAATATATTGGTCACGCGTAACAACCCTGAAGCTTCGAAATACATTCATTGGTTTAGAGAGCAATTGCCAACTTGGTTGGCTTTAGTTGAAGGCAGATTGTAGTTGAAGGGTGGTTGTAGTCATCTCTATAAAGGTCTATCTATGAATATTGTCTGTGCGGAAAAACAAGAATTGGCTGATATCTACCAGCTTGAACATGCTTTGTTTGGCGACCATGCCTATCCGCAGTTTTTCTTTCGTCAGGCATTTGATTGCTGGGGGAAGGGCTTATTGGTGGCGAAACAAGATTCGCAGGTTGCGGGTTATGTGTTGATGACACCGACAGACAAGCCACAAGAGTATTGGGTTCTGTCACTGGCCGTTAATGGTCACTATCGTGGGATGGGAATTGGTCGTTCATTGATGGAACAGGCGATAGCGACACTGCTTGAAGAATCCAAGATATTGCTGACAGTGGATCCCAATAATGTATCGGCTTGTGCGCTTTATGCATCGATGGGTTTTGTCACGATCAAAGAAGAGTCGAATTATTTTGGCGATGATGAGCCACGATTGGTGATGCAACTCATCATCTAGTGTTTTGTTAATGCTGTTTATCCCAAATCGCATACCTTGATTAAAGACTCACAGAGCTAGGTCAACATCACGATACCGTGCATCAACACCACGCTAGAAGTGAGTCGAGTTCTCATGTCAAAGTAGCCATCCGGGCCTTCGCTTTGGTTTTCTTCTCTCATCGACCTTTCCGCTCGCCAAACTGCGATGTAACCGATAATAAGAATCAGAGTGGTGAGAAACTCTTGCTGCTCACCGAGTAGCACCGCTAGCCAAGCTGCCAACACAGTAACATTGCTCAGAACTAGAGCCTTGTTGCTGGATTGGTTTTCGAAGTTCTCTATTCCATTTCCCCACAAGATTCCCGACAAAAAACTCAATATGACCACGCTGTAGGTGATGAAGAGTGTCTCGCCACTCAGGCCTAGGAATCGGCTGTCAGTCAGAGACAGCAGTAGGCCAAATAGAAACGGGATTAGCCCCATGTAACCTAGCTTGGCCATGGTGTTGCGTGTTTGAGTTGTCTCCATAAAATCTGACCTCATAACTGCTGCTCAATTGCATTTTTGAGTGTCGCACTTACAGGTGATGTCGAGCTAGGGAAGGTTGCCACCACTTTGCCTTCTTTGCTGATCAGGAATTTGTAGAAGTTCCACTTGGGCGTTACGCCTGCTTGTTGTTGAATTTCTGCAAACACAGGGTTAGCGCTACTGCCAGACAGCGAAGCTCGAGCCATCATAGGGAAGGTAACACCGTAGTCGAGATAACAGACTTTAGCCGATTTCTCTTCGCTTCCTTTGTCTTGGCGAAAATCATTACTTGGAAAGCCAACAACCGTGAAACCTTGGTCCTTATAGGTCTGATGCAATTGCTCTAGCTGTTTAAATTGTGGTGTGAAACCACATTGGCTGGCCGTGTTCACAACCAAAAGGGTCTTGCCTTGAAACTCTTCACACAGCTCTATCTCTTCGTTCGAATTTAACAAACGTTGTTTGCCGTTGAGTATCTCAGGGCAACTGGATGCAAAAGCGATAGAGCTCGTTAGGCTTGTAATCAGGGCGGTGGAGCAAAGCAGTGAAGGTTTCATAGGTTTGGCTCATTTTAGTTGGCGTAACTGTTAGTACTCTTGCGCAGGACGAAATGATCACTCTGCTAATCATTAACCGCCACTATTTATGAACTAATCAAATGTCATCGCTGAAAAGATATGGAGCGACCAAACGACTTATGTTCACCCTTGCACCAAGGCGAGCGGCTAACAGATACATGCCACCAATTTTGCGGTGTAGGAATAGGGCGTCTGCTGGCGGTGTATGCCAGTACTCTTGTTCCATGCTGAGTATAGTTCCGGCTTCGCGTAGCTTTTGAGCGAGTCCACTGGCTTTAAAATCGTACTCTTCGTCGACTAACATAGGTTCACACGCCATTGTCACTAAGTTAAGAATGGCTTGGCGCTGATCGGGGAGAATCGTCTCGCTAAAGAACCCTATCTGTTCGAGCGCCTTGTTGAGTCCTTGTTCATCGTGATTAATCACAGAGGTAAAGGCCGAACGATAGCCATCACTGAAGCGGTCGCTGTATTCACGCGTTGCCCCAAAATCTAACAGCCCAATCTGGCGCGTGTTTTCAACGTAAAGGTAGTTGGCGAAGTTGGGGTCGGTTTGCACCATCTTAAAATCGAACAACTCTTTGAACATGAGTTCGAGCAAGCTGCGCATCACAAAATCACGAGTGCTTTGATCGTAACCTTCTATTTGCTCTATCGATACGCCTTCAATGAAGTCCATCGCGAGCACCGATTCTGAAGACATTTGAGGATGAATTTTAGGTACAACGAAGTGAGAGTGTTCTTTGAGCGCATGGTAGTAACGTGTCGCGTAGTCAGCCTCGCGGGCATAATCCGCTTCATCATGGAGCTGTTTCTTTGCTTCTTCTAATAAGCCTTTGTAATCGACAGACTTGGGTATTAACCCAACGATGTTAAGCAGCGTGCCTACATTGTCCACATCACTGTCGATGCTTTTTCGAATACCTGGATATTGGACTTTTATGGCAAGTTTGTCTCCCGCATCACTGTAGGCTTGGTGAACTTGTCCGATGGACGCACTGGCGATAGGTTTAAAGTTAAAGGAAAGGAATTCGGTTTTCCAGTTGCTGCCGAGTGAGCTTTCTAACACTTGGTTGAGCTGCTTTGTTGGCAATGGGTCGGCGTCTGAGCGCAGGCGAGAAAGAATGTCGGCGAGTTCAGGTTCGAGGACATCGCCAGCGTCCATTGATAACATTTGGCCAAGTTTCATCGCTGCACCGCGCAGGTGTGCGAGTTGGTCAGTCAGGCGAGCAATGTTCTGCGGCGTGAGCATTAAGTCTTTTGCTTTCGGCCTGTTGCCTTGTGCAAGTTGCTTGGTGCCTTCCGTTATCACATTGCCCGCGACCCTTGTCGCCAGCGAGGCAAACTTACTAAATCTAGAAATGCGATGTGTGGGAAGGTTTCTCTCTTTTGCCGACATAAAGGTTCTCTCTGGGAATTGAGGTTGATACCAATCGTAGTAAATAACTGTTCACCCTAGCTTGTTAAAAAGCCCGATAACGTCGTTAGATTTTTTGATTGTAGAATAACTACTTATCCAAACTTCTTGTCGAAAAGAGCCACCTTGTTCTCTAGCTTTTTTCCTGCGCTATTTTTGAACACTTACTTACTGTGATTGGTATGACTACAAAGTTCTATCAATCATTACACAACCTCATGTTTTGTTGTGATAACTTGTCTCGTGGAACAGTAAACAAAATTAATAAGGACAAAACATGAAGTTTATTTGGTTGAAAGTGGCTGTCACTGTATTGGTATTCGCAGCACTGTTTGGCATTGTTTATTACAAAGTCGCCAGCGGTATATCTTAGTCCGACACTATTTGGTGCAGCTGTTTCCGTTGCAGCGTGACTTTCCTGTTAGCCAGAAAGAGACTTTATATCGGTTCTTGGCAAACCGTAGATAACACCAATCTGCCATTGGCTTAAATATCGCCCAGCGCAATGGGGCATATAGCCAACCTTTGCCTACCAGCTTCCACGCTTGATAAGTCACGTCCAAACCCAGCAGTAATTTTCCGTTCTCATCGAGTGCATGCAAAATCGTATTGGCTGCCTCTGCATCTATCTGCGGGTAGTCTGAAAATGCTTCACTGTAGATATCGATGGTTTGAATCTGATTTTTAGTATCAGATTTAGCCAGAGCCGCCATCTCTTTCGCACAAAGTGGACATGTCCCATCGTAAAATATCGTTAATGCAGTCATTGTTTTTCTTACTTTTTTCGTCAATACCAATCTATACGACATCACCAATTAGGTGGATCATTCTGCCCAGTTATCCGACACTGTCATTGTGAGAACTATTTTACAGTATCATCTAGAGGTAACATCCGTTCCATGCATTTACAAATTAAGAGCCTATCTCCAATGACAACAAAGTTAATGAACCGTTTCATAATAGCTATGACTGCCCTGATGCTAAGTGGTTGTGTTAGCTACAGTGTGACTGAGCAAGAAATGACGAACTACCTTCAAGATTCGGTGATGTTAGAGCAGGAAGTGGGTGTACAAAACGTTATGTATGCGCAAGTCGCTGTCGATGACTTAGCGGTGCAGATTGGTCGAGCTGATGCCGAGCGTGTTTCTGTTCTGGCGAACACCAATGCAAAGGTTCAGGTGTTCAACATGCCTAATATGGGGTTGGACTTGGACATCGAATTCAGTGCAGTCCCTGAATACGACAAAGAAAGTGGTGAGGTGTATTTAAAGTCACTGCGACTAGAGCGCTTTGAAGAGAAGGGAAAGCAGCTTTCTCCTGAAATAGAGAAATTACTCAAACCCGCCGTGTCGATGATCGGCTTTGCTTTGTCTCAGTCTCCGGTATACAAACTGGACAGTAATAAAGTGCAAGAGTCGTTGATTAAGTCATCGGAACCCAATCTGGTGATTAAAGACAATAAACTGGTTATCGAGTTATTCGATTAACCTTTTCGTTTTAGCTTGGACTAAGATTTGAACATAATGGCTGCCGATCAGGTGGCCATTTTTGTTTGTGTTGAGTCGGTCATGCCTGCTTTTAGTCGGTTTACTCACCTTGTCTATCTGTCTCATTTATTGAATTCGCCGCGTATCTCACCTTTACTTTACTCTTGTGAGCAAGTCATCGCTTCAGTCATCAAATGATAAAAAAGAAAAAGGTGAACGAACTATGAAGAGTCCAGTAATAGCGGATAACAAACCCGTCAAAGTCGAGCTGACAGAAGGCGAAGAGTATTACTTCTGTACCTGCGGGCGGTCTAAAAGCCAACCTTTTTGCGACGGTTCCCACTCAGGTACTGGCTTTAAACCAAAAAGCTTTGTCGCGGAAGAGAGCGGAGATGCTTACCTTTGCCGCTGTAAATATTCGAACAACCTCCCTTTTTGCGATGGCACTCATAAACAATTCACCGCAGAGCAAATAGGCCAAGAAGGCCCCGGTGTTCATGTCCAATCTGCGGCTCCCGAAAGCTCGCCAGCCGCAACTGCAACTAAAGAAGAACCCACGGTCGAGTTCATTCATCAACTGGCGCGCGATGGCTTATCTAAGGTCGGACATCACGGGCCAATGACCTCAATGGGTGTGCCAAGGTACTTGTTACCTCACTGGGATGATATTCAAGTGATGGTTGCACAAATGGCGACTAAGCCTTTGTTGGAAAACGTGCCCGTCGGTACTGAGCTTGTTATTGGGCCGAAAGCGAAAAAGCCGCTCAAATTGAACATCTCCTTGTTTGTGTCCGATATGAGTTTTGGCTCTTTGTCTGAAGAAGCGAAAGTCTCGTTGGCGACAGGCGCAGAACTCGCAGGGACGGGCATCTGCTCTGGAGAGGGCGGCATGTTACCTGAAGAGCAGGCCGCCAACTCTCGCTATTTTTATGAATTAGCCAGTGCCCAGTTTGGTTACGATGAAGCTAAGCTCAAAAACGTTCAAGCCTTCCACTTTAAAGGTGGGCAGGGTGCGAAAACCGGAACGGGCGGTCATCTACCGGGGGCGAAGAATATTGGTAAAATCGCTGAGGTGCGTGGCATTGAAGCCGGCACAGCTGCGATTTCTCCACCCACCTTTGTCGATCTAAAAACGGTCGAAGATTTCAAAAAGTTCGCCGACCGAGTTCGTGAGTTGACGGGCGGTATCCCGATTGGCTTTAAGTTAAGTGCTAATCATATTGAAGAAGACATTCAGTTTGCACTCGATGCCAGTGCCGATTACATCATCTTGGATGGTCGCGGTGGCGGTACAGGGGCGGCGCCAGAGATGTTCCGTGACCATATTAGTGTTCCTACCATTCCAGCACTCGCTCGCGCCAGAGCTTATCTCGATAAACAAGGGGTCAGTGACAGAGTTACATTGATCATCACAGGCGGCCTACGAGTGCCGATGGACTTTGTGAAAGCGATGGCGCTTGGCGCGGATGGTGTCGCCATTTCAAACAGCGCCATGCAGTCGATAGGTTGTGTGGCGGCGAGAATGTGTAACACCAATAACTGCCCGGCAGGAATCGCAACTCAAAAAGCCGATTTGCGCCAACGCTTAAATGTGGAAAAAGCCTCGAACCAACTCAAGAACTTCTTCGAAGCCTCGACGGAGTTAATGCAAGTGATGGCGAGAGCGTGCGGCCATGATCATTTGAATCAGTTTAACCCTCACGATTTAGCAACATGGAATCGCGAGATGGCGGAGCTATCGGGTGTTGCCTATTCAGGTGTCAGTCCGTTGAATCAATCTAAGTAAATAACACATCAATAAAGCACACCCACAGCATTTTGGGTGTGCTTCTTTTTGTCTATGTAATACAAGCTCATATTTTTTCTGCGGTAATTCACTGTTTTACAGCCGCTTTGTAATTATTTCCTACTTATTGAAAATATCACTTTACCTCAAGTTAACTTGAGGTTTTATCATCTCTCCCGAACTTAAGAAATCACCTGTTTTGTTGTGAGTTAATCACGATAAGGCAATAAAAAGAGAATAGGTTGGGATATGGAACAGAGAAATATTAACGAATACTTTTCAAGAATCGGTTTGCCAGAAACAACGGGTGCAACCATCGAAAACCTAAAAGCCATTCATCAACACCAACACCGAAGTATCCCTTTTGAAAACTTTGATGTGATTAATGGTCAACCTATTTTGCTTTCTCAAGAGGCGCTTCATGAAAAGCTGGTGGTTAATCAACGAGGTGGCTACTGCCAAGAGTTGAATGGGCTGTTGCTGAATGTGTTAAGCCACTTGGGCTTTGAAGCCAGAAGCTTGCTTGGTCGTGTTCATTTAGCGGGTGAGCCAACAGGGCGCAGCCATCGCGTGACCATGGTGACCATTGAAGGCAAGCAGTGGCTGGTGGATGCTGGCTTTGGTACCTTTACCCCTCGCGCTCCACTGCTACTAGAAAGCAACCTTGAGCAGAACTCTGGTTTACAAAATACCGACTTACAAACCTTCCGCTTCATCGAAGATGAACTGTATGGCTTGCTACTGCAGATAAAGCAGGGTGAAGAGTGGATGAATGTATACAGCCTAGACATGACGTATGTGTGCGCCAACGATTTAGAGTCGAGTAACTTCTTCACATCAACCAGCCCGAAATCGATTTTTACGTCGAACTGTATTGCGGCACTGCCGATTGAAGACGGGATCGTCACGCTACTCAATCAAAAGGTCAAAGTGACGAAAAACGACTCAACAGAAGAGTGGTTGCTTGAAGATGAAGCGTCTTACTTTGCTGCCCTACAAACCTACTTTGGGCTGACGCTCGATGTACCTTTTTCAACTTTAAAGAAATGTTTCTAACCGAATTCGAGGATAAAGAATGAAAGTATTAGCGATTGGCGCGACCAACAGTACAACATCAATAAACCAACAACTTGCCGCGTATACCGCAAGCTTAGTTGAGGGTGCTCAAGTCGAAGTGCTCGATCTCAATGATTTCGAGATGCCAATTTATAGCGAGAAAAGGGAACAAGACTCGGGTGTTCATCAACATGCGAAGCGCTTCTTTGACAAGATCGGAGAATCAGATGCGGTAGTGATCTCCTTTGCTGAATACAACGGCTCATACACAGCCGCCTTTAAAAATGTATTTGATTGGGCATCGCGCATTGATATGAAGGTGTATCAAGGCAAACCTGTGGTCATGCTCGCGACATCGCCGGGGTCTGGGGGCGCGACCTCGGTGCTGTCTTCTGCGGTCAATTCAGCACCGTACTTTGACGCCGATGTGAAAGGCTCGATGTCAGTACCAAGCTTCTACGATAATTTCGATATGGAAACGGGAGAGATGACCAACCCAGAAATGATTGAACACCTCAAGATGATCATGAATAAAGTCGTTCGATAAACTTCTACTCAGTGAATCAATCAAAGGTGAGTGAATAGAACGCAAAGCGAAAAGACAGCCACCATTTAATGGCTGTCTTTATGTGGGTTCTAGTTTGATAACTCAGCAGCAGTATCGGCGAAGATACCTGGCATATCTTTAGCTTCACGCTCTGTTTGACCGCCATGTTTTAGAAATGCACCAATGATAGCCGCGGTTTTTTGCTCTTTTGCACGCTCTAGGAAGTATCTTAGTTCTAGCTCTGCGCCCGCTTGCTCATCTTTGATTGAGGTGGCGATGATCTCTTTGTACATCACGATGTCACGTATTTCTAATTGGCTGATCACGCCTAGTGTGGCCGCTAAGAAACCGTCTAGTTCCGCTCTTGGGACAAACTGCGTAATGATGTTACGGATCTCTGCTTGTTGAGCTGTAAAATCGTTGCCGAGTAGTAATGCTTGTAGCGCTTTGTTTTTGCCCATGCGTCTTGCAAATTGCACTGCGCCTTGGCCACCGGTTGGGATGTTTACATGAATTTCTGGTTGTGCGAACGCTGAGTTTTCAGTGCCATAAGCAAGGTCACACGCCATTACAAATTCATTACCGCCCCCGCGAGCGACACCGTCAACCGCAGCAACAGACACTTGTTTCATCGCTTTAATGTTCTCGATCATGTGGTTGAATTCAATTGAACCTGCTTGTCCACCTTGTGTACCGTTGATCACATTGAGATCTAAGTGAGCCAAGAAGAAGCTCTCGTTCAATGATTTAAATACAACCACCTTGGTATCACGATCATCTTTTAATGAAAGAACAAATGCGTTGATCTCATTGATCAAGTCGAAAGTCAGCACGTTCACTGGTGGGTTGTTGATTGATACCGTTGCAATGCCATTTGAGTTAGTCACAGATAGTAATGTCATGGGGTTTTCCTCTAATAATTTGGGACTGAATGTTGTCTCCGTTATGTGCAGCTACTATAAATCTGTAATAAGATGAGAAAAATAGTCATATTGGCACTTAATTGGTGCTCTAAATGCAACAAAGGTCGTTATGGATATCTCGAGTCGTTTATTATTGTTACTTGAAGTGGTTGAGCTGGGTTCGTTTGTCAAAGTCGCTGAGCAAAGAAATGTCGACCGTTCTGTTATCTCAAAGCAGATCAGTCGTCTTGAAGAAGAACTCGATGTTCGCTTGTTGAATCGCACAACACGCTCTCTATCTTTGACGGCGGCTGGCAATGAAATGGTCAATCAAGCGCATCAGCTACGAGCGTTGTTGAATGACACACAACGCTTGGCACAGAACTATCACTCAGAGCCACGTGGTTTGTTAAGAATCACTAGCTCAGCCATGTTTGGCAGACAATATGTGCAACAGGCGATATCTGTTTTTCAGAAGCAATATCCGGACGTAGACTTCGAATTACGACTCGAAGATCGAGTTGTCGATATGGTCAAAGAAGGGTTTGATATTGGTTTCCGAATTGGCAAGCCAAAGAACTCAAGCTTGATCAGTCGTAAGGTTGCTCGAAGCAGACTCTTGATCGTGGCTTCACCTGAGTTCATTGCTCAGCATGGAGAGATCAATACGATTGAGAAGTTAGAATCATTACCTGCAACGATCTATGCGGCGCCAGGTTTACTGATTGATCAGTTTTCGTATGTCGACCAACAGGGCAAGGCACAGCTCTTTCAACTCAATGCGACTTACAAAGTGAATGATGTTGAGATGATTCCTAAAAGCGCAGTGGCAGGAAGTACACTTGCTGTGGTGACCGCGCAAATGCTGACCGATGAAATCACCAGTGGGCAGTTAGTCCCGATCATGACTCACCTTCAACTGGATGATTTCGGTACTTTCTATGCGGTGTATCCACATCGAGATGCCCCGATTAAAACCAAGCTGTTCCTCGACACATTGAAGTCGATAGTAGGAGAAGATGTGCCTATTTGGGAACAGAACATTCCAGGGTTTGAGTCCATGTACGGCAATACCTTAGCCAAAATCTAAGTGAGGTCACAAGGGCTGAACTTAAACTTAAGATTAACTTTAGCTATACTTAATTTCATGGATTGGAATGGCTAGATAACCGAACAAGGGAAGTGAACGAAGATGAAAAACGTCGTGTATTTAACGATTGGTCAACTTTCGGAGCGAAGCGGTGTCGCTCCTTCAGCGCTGCGCTTTTATGAAACCAAAGGGCTGATTGCTTCGATTCGCACTAATGGCAATCAACGTCGCTATCAATCTGCGATGTTACGACGAATTGCCCTGATTCAAGTCGCGCAGTCGATTGGTTTTACGCTTGAAGAGATCACTGAAGAGTTGTCTACTTTGCCAATGAACCAGACCGCGACTAAGCGTGATTGGGAGCGAGTCGCGAAGAAATGGCAAGGACAACTCGACAGCAAGATGGCACAAATCCGCTCGCTACAAGAAAACTTAACCGGCTGTATCGGCTGCGGTTGTTTGAGTATGCAGAAGTGCCACTTATTAAACCCTGAAGACATTCTGCATGACCAAGGGCAGGGTGCTCAACGCATCGTTGATTAGCCCTGAATTAAGATTCCCTATCTGAGAGCGTTGAATCCAATACATTCTATTTGGTTGTCGTTAAGCCACTGCTTGAGTTCTGGGCTAGTGAGAAGTTGATGCTCTTCCACTCGTTTGTCGCTGTAGCTAGACAGTGACTTTAGCTCTTTGCTCGCAGAAAGCGCTGGATGACACATCAACTCGATGGTGCCGTTGGGCATTGCGGTTTGGTAGCTCATTAGCAAGTCTTGTAAGCCTGCTAGCGAAACTCCCTCGTCAAAAAATCGCATGTCGAAAGCGTCAGGTGTTGCTACCGAAAGCGACTCTTGCCCGCTCAAAATGTTGTCGATACGTCTTACTGGTAAGCCAATTTGATTGACGGTTCGAGTAAATGCCGCCTTGAGTGGCTTAAACACACCCCCGAAGTGATGGCTATCGATGTGGTTGATCGTCAAGCCTGCCGTAATGGCGGCCTGATATTGCGCGTTGAGTTCAAGTATCACTTCTTCTTCGACGACATCCATTTTGTTGAACAAGATCGCTTTATCTAAAAAGTAACCTTGGTTATCCACCAAACTTGGCACTCGTTCTGGCGAGGTGATCGGCTTGCCCGCTGTTACCGTAAAGTGCAAGCCTAGTTCCGGAACCAAGCCTTGATGATAAAGTTCGATGGCGTGTTGTGTTCCCGGTTGGTTCATCATGATGGTGGTCGATTTGACTATGCCCGCTTTAAAGCAGTCGACGATGCCATGGTTCACGCTTTCAGTGAGGCCGAAATCATCGGCGTTGAGTATCAATTTCATCATGACCTCTTATTAAAAATTTTGGATTAAATATCTTGAATGAGCTCAACTGTCATCGATCTCATTAGCTGCTAATAAAATGCCACACTAAGCGAGTCGATGAGCAAACGCAGGCATGAAGTCTAAGTTCTCACGAATCGTTTCTAGTAAAGCTTCATCGATGTGCGATCCTGAATCGACGATTGGGTTAGGCTGCAATTATGACCGAATAGCGTGCCTAGACAAACACGAATTATAGGTCTAGTTTAGGTGGTTCTTTCAATAAAAGAAGAGGTTAGTTATGTTCAGCCATGTTTTTCTTGGAACCGAAGATATTGAACGCGCGAAGTCTTTCTATGACCCAATCATGAAGGTGCTCGGTTACAGCGAAGGTTCTGTTGACCCTAAAGGTCGTTGCATTTACGTGAGCCAAACGGGCGTATTAGGTTTAACCAAACCGATTGATGGTCAGCCTGCAACGCACGGCAATGGTATGACGATCGGCTTCCTAGCATCTTCTCCTGAGCTAGTGGACGAATGGCATCGTGTTGGCGTAGAAAATGGTGGTACAAGCATTGAAAACGGTCCCGGAGCGAGAGGTTCTGACGAACGTCGCCTTTACATGGCTTATTTGCGCGATCCTGACGGAAACAAGATCTGTGCAACTCACTTTATGCCGTAGTTTGCCTGATGCCACAGTTTAACTTATGCCATAGTGGCGTATAATTAGGTTGTGTTGATTGTTCAGAGTTGGTGAGTCACGGCTCTGAACTTGTCAGTTTTCCTGAAGACTCGCAAATATTGCAAAGGACTTGCCAGATGAAACCAAACGAACTGTTTTATGAGAGTTTCGAACGTTGCAGGATCGACCAAGAATTCCTGGAAACATTCTTGGCTGACTTCTGTGAGCATAACCCTAGGTTTTCAGAGCGTTTTGAAAACATAGGCTTAGAGCAACAAACTAAGATGCTCAAAGCCTCGATCATTTTGATTTATAACTCTTCTGGTTTGCCAAGCGTGCGGAGCTCCGTAAAAAGACTCGGCAAACAGCATAAAGATCTCGGCATGGATATCTCTGAACAAGAGCTCAACGAGTGGTTTAATTCATTGCTTAATACGGTCAAACAATACGATCCTCATTATGATGAGAGCGTAGAGCAAGCGTGGGCACAGACTCTCGAAGCTGGCCTAACGATCATGAAGAAAGAGTGTGTCGTTCCGAACACCGTAGATAAATAGCACTGTAAACTGAACGCTCTGCAAGTCGTTAAAGGTAAGCCTCCATATATCTCTAGTTGGAAGTGGCTTACCTTTTTTATTCTCAATAGTGAATCGATTTAGAAATACATAGCCCTAGAAGTGAGCAGCCCAGCCGACTAAGAAACCTTGTGTGGCCGTATCGTATTCAAAAGTGCCTTTGTTTTCGTAATCAACCCAAGTGGATTTGTAGGCGAGGTTTAAATCTGACCAATCGTTAATCTGGTAACGAGCGCCAGTTAACAATGAACTGGTGAAGTTGGTGTCACTGCCAAGCCCCATGTCTAAACTGGTATGTACTGTCCAATTTTTATTGAGTCCTTTGGTCCATCGAATACCGACAAGATAATCTACCCAATCTTCATCCAAAGACCTTGAATTGAGGGGTGTGCCGTTACTTGTATAGAGTTTCGAATCAATATCGTTATCCCACCAACGTATCCCGATCATATAGTCAATATTGCCAATATCGTATTGGTAACGCTTGAAACCTTTTGCTTCTAACACACCTTGCCTAATCTCAAGTTTGCCATTGAGAATACCAGCATTACCGATAACCGAATTGGACTTAGCACTGAGCTCCATGAAGCTGTAATCAAGGTAGTAACCCCATTGATTGTCATAAATCCCTTCAAGGCGGAGCATCGCGCCCATATCTAAATTATCCATGATGAATGCTGGGTCAACATCGACATCGCTAGAGAGGCTTCCAATGGTGGTGTCACCACGAATATTCAGAGCTTGAGCATAAATCTCAATGCTGTGTTGCCATTTTTTTGTATTCGTTTCTGAGCCTGCTTCTTGAGCGTTAACGGTTGAACTGGCAACCAACATTGATGCGATTAAGTAGCGCCATTTAGCCATATTGATATCCCTATCCGGTTTAAAGAACACGCATTATAAATGTATGTATTAGCTATCCATTTTCCACATATGCAACTTGTATATCTCTGATTGTAGACTATGTTTTTTCTAAAGAGCCAAATTTTGAGAGTAAGGATATGAAGCCACAAAGTATTTTCTTGTTAGTCGCGGTTCTGGGCTTAACACCCATTGCATTGTCTTACGGCTTTGCACCGGCTATTTCTATGAATTACCTTTTCGGGATCGATGCGAGTCCGATTAACGTGACACACATATTTCGCGCAGTGATGGGGCTTTATTTGGCGTTGGCTCTGTTTTGGATCGGTGGCGCATTGATCAAAAAATATCGACTGCCTGCGTTGTACAGCTTGGTGGTCTTCATGTTGGGTTTAGCTGCGGGCCGAGTCATCAGCTTGGTATTGGATGGCATGCCGCATTGGCTACTTTTCGTCTATCTGATCTTGGAGCTGGGCTTTGGTTTAGTCGGTTTAAAAATGATTCATAAAGAGCAATCTGAAACGGTATAAGGACATTTTATGAAAAGGATTTTCCATCTTGTCATCTTGAGTGTGTTGAGTAGCTTTTCGCTATCCGCATGGTCAGCTCAAGAGCAGCCAAATATCTTTGTTATCTTCACCGATGATGTGGGTATTTCAAACCTAAGTGCGTATCACAACGGCGTGATGAGCAGTGAAACACCGAACATCGACAGCATTGCTGAGAAGGGCATGCTACTTACCGATTACTACGCCCAACCATCGTGTACCGCGGGGCGTTCTGCTTTCTTAACGGGGCAATTACCTGTGCGAACAGGCATGCACTCGGTTGGGTTACCGGGTGGCCCTGTGGGTTTAAGTGCCGATACTCCAACACTTCCAGAGATGCTTAAGAGCATGGGTTACATGACGGGGCAGTTTGGTAAAAACCACCTAGGCGACCGAGATGAATTCTTACCGACAATGCATGGCTTTGATGAGTATTGGGGTTGGTTGTATCACTTGAATGCGATGGAATACACCGAAGATCCAGATTGGCCAAAAGATGGATCGTTAGATGCCTTTGCGCCTCGTAACGTGATTTATTCCAGAGCGGATGGAAAAGGCGGACAAACCATTGAAGATGATGGTGCACTGTCGATTGATCGTATGCGTACATTGGATGATGAAGTTAACAAACACACGATCAACTTCATCGAAAGAGCGGTTGAAGCCGAGAAGCCATTCTTTACTTGGTATTGCCCATCACGCGGTCACGTATGGACGCACCTTTCTGAAGAGTATGAAGCCATGCTTGGTCAGAACGGGTGGGGACTGCAAGAAGTGGTGATGAAAGACCTTGATGATCACGTTGGCGAGATGCTTGCCAAAATGGAAGAGCTCGGCATTGCAGATAACACCATCATCATTTTCACGGCCGATAATGGCCCTGAAATAATGACATGGCCAGATGGTGGTATGACACCATTCCATGGCGAAAAAGGTACAACATGGGAAGGGGGCGTTCGTGCTCCTGCACTGGTTAGTTGGCCGGGTAAAATCCCAGCGGGCAGTGTCGGCAATGGCATCTTTGACGGCATGGATTGGTTACCAACACTGATTGCAGCGGCGGGTGGCCCAACAGATCTGAAAGAGAAAATGCTGAAAGGTCACGATGGTTTTAAAGCACACCTTGATGGTTATAACCAAGTCGATATGTTGACGGAAAAAGGCGACTCGAATCGTAAAGAGATTTACTACTACGAGCGAGACAAGTTGCAAGCGGTTCGAGTGGGTGATTGGAAAGCGCACTTCGTAGTACAGAACCACGGTTGGAGTGGTCCGAAAGAAGAACTCAACGCACCGTTACTGTTCAATCTGCGTCGCGATCCTTACGAGCGAGCCGCTGAAGAATCAGGTATGTACTTGAAGTGGATGGGTCAGAAAATGTGGGCATTTGGCCCAGCTCAAGCTGCGATTCAGCAACACTTAGCGACCTTCGAAGAGTGGCCTCCAGTAACTCCAGAGTCTCCGGCAGAGAAAACCGGTGGTGTTGGTAATTAGTTAAATATCATAAAAAAATCCCGCTCACACTGAGCGGGATTTTTATTTGAATGCGTATTAACGTTGTTTCTATTTTAGCGTCGTTTTTCGTTCGATGAACTTCACTGGCACCATCAGCTTAACCAAGCTAGTGTCTTGCTCTTGAATCTGGCTAACGACAATTTTCACAGACTCACGGGCAAGGCGTCTGAAATCTTGCTTGAAGGTGGTGAGCTGGTAGTTCAACCACTGAGTTTGAGGAATATCATCAAAGCCGATCACTTGTAGATCTTCTGGAATGCGCAAGTTGAACTCTAAGCGTGCCACATCCATTACTGCCATCGCTAGGTTATCTGTCGCGCAGAAAATCGCTTGAGGATGTGTGGGTTCTGAAAACAGAGTTCGAATGGTATCGAGTGCATCAAGGTAGTCATAGTCAGCTTCAATCACTCGGGCTTGCTTGCCCGTCAGGTCTTCGAATTCTGAGCAAAAGCCCGCTTCACGTTCGCCGTTGGTGTAAGTAGGTACGTTACCCGTTAGATAAATAGCGGACTTGGTTCCTACGCTATGTAAATGCTGAGCAGCGACTTGGCCTGCTGCGTAGTTATCACTCACTACATGGCTACTTTTGGTACCTTCAACCACACGAGCATACTGAACGATAGGGATATCGAACTCTTCACACTCTTCATAAAGCGACTTGTTGAACGTTGCAGAGGCTGCAATCACGCCATCAACACGATATTGAAAGATGTTAGGAATCGAGTGGTTGTCATTACCATCAACCTGCCACGGAATAAGCACCGCAGAATAGCCCTGTTTTTGTAACTCAGTAGAGATGAGTTGTAGGGTTTTCATGTGAATTGGGTAATCAGCATCAGGGAAGACCAAACCAATCAACTTAGATTCGTTGGTGGTTAGGCTTCGAGCAAAGGCATTCGGGCGATAGTTGAGTGCTTTTGCGGCTTCGAATACTTTCTGCTTGGTCTTTTCAGACACCGAACTGCCCGGAACAAATACACGAGAAACGGTAGATTGAGAAACGCCAGCCAGTTTAGCGACATCTTTTGAAGTAACGGTTGGTTTTGACGCCGAGGAGTGTTTTGGTGAGTTCATAGACCATGCTTGTGAGCCAAATTAACAGTCCACAGAGTACCATATTTAGGTACGTACTCATAAAGCAATAATAAGGAATGATATGAAAAATAAGGAATATTGATCATTCTGAATTAAATGTTGGGTATAACCCATTGCTTGTGTTGAATAAAACGTGCACTTATAAAAAAGCTCTGCGTAACAGCAGAGCTTTAGATTACGAATTGACTCATTAAATGAGTAACATACCGCAAAGCCGCTGGCTACTTAAGTCATAAGCCACAAGCGGTAAGCTATTAGAAGTAGTAACGAATACCCGCAGCGAATTGGTCGTCGCTGTTTTCGTAACGGTTACCCACTGACTTGTCGTTACCATTATCGAACTGGTATTCCGTCCACACCAAGAACTTGTTCTTCTTAAAGTGGTACTCAAGGCCAGGGATGATTAGCTGACGCTCGTAGCCATTAGCGTTGTCGTCTGTGTCCGTTAAGTAGTTAACGTTAAAGGTTGGACGCAGGCCGTTTTCAAAGTGGTAGTACGTGAAGAATTCAGCACCACGGTGGTCGTAGAATTCCGCTTGGCTGGTGGTTTCCCAGTTTGAGCCTTGGCTGTAGGTGAAACCGACAAATAGGCCATTATTGGTGTAGTTCACACCTAATAAACCGATGCGCTGTGTGTCGCCATCTTTGATGTTTTTCACACCGGCATCGACATCATCAAATTCGTTCTGATGGTAAGCCAAACCAATCGTTAGGCCATCCATAACTGTGTATAGCGTTGACGCGCCCATACCGTTTTTCAGGGTTGCTGTTAAACCATCTGCAAGGCCAACATCTTCACGAGTTGTCTGGTAAGTGAAGCCGTATTTCCAGTTGTCGCTGATGTTGTTACGGTAAGTGATTGAGTTCTCAGCTCGACCTGTACCTGAAGCAATACCCCAGTCAGACAGGTTGTAGTAGCCTGAACCACGTGAACCAAATACACGCCCCATATCGGTGAACCAAGCCACATCGTAGAAGGTAGACCACTGCTTAGTACCCGCAGCAATCTTGCCGTATTTGTCGTGCTCTACGCCAGCGTATAGAAGTCGGTCGTAAATATTGTCGCCGTTAGCTCCTGAGTTGTAACCCCATTCGGCATGGCCAAAGCCAGTCCAGTCGTTGTCTAAGCCCATTTGGCCTTTAAGGCCGAAACGAGAACTACCGCTGTTCCATTCGCCATTGTGATCGCCGCCTTTGTCTTGGTAACGAACGTCAAAACGGCCATCTAGAGTAAGGCTATCGCCCGCGTCATTGGTAAAAGTATGTGCAGCAAAAGCAGAACCCGAAGTAAGTGCTGTCAGGATCACTGCTGAAAGAATCGACTTTTTCATTGTTATTCTCTTTATTCGAGCCGTAGAAAGCCGCCGTGCTTTCAAGCCCGTTATATAGGTAATGGTTTGGCAGGGTGTGCCCATCCGTGAGGCACAAGTTGGTTATCTTGGGTGGAGCAAGTTGCCGAGGGCGAGAAGGAGCCCTCGGCAGTCATGCCTGCCTAGCGTAGGTAAGGACTAGGTAGACAATAGGACATGGTTACAGCGTTGGATTCATGATAGATGAAGTACGTTCGAACACGTCCAGACCTTGCTGTTGTAGCCAGTAAGGAAGGTCGATAAGAACCCAGTTCTCAGACAGTTTGTCGCCGTCACGGTAGTACACGTCAACCACTTGCATGTTTGCGCGAACTTCGCCGCCAGTCATACCTAGGAAACCGCCCGTTGGTGTGTTTGATAGGTTTGGCCAACCGAAGAAACAAGAGAAGTTACCTTCAGCGAAACGACAAACGTGGCCGTTGAACTTCTTGTCTTTCAGGTTATTACGGAAAGGAAGTTGGTGCTGTTGCTGGTAACGAGGAATCGTGTAAGACGCGCCGATACCACATGGGCCGTACCAAATCATGTCTTTTGACCAGCTCTTCGCGAGTACTTCTGGTGGGCAACCCATCGCGCCGCTGTCGTTAAGTGCAGAAAGGTCATCAACCATCTTGTTCACTAGAGCAAGCGTTGCAACGCCTTCTTCCGGAGCCGCATCTTCAAACAACAGACCATCGTGGTTACGTGGACCAGGGTAAACGAAGTGCTTACCAGTTGATGGTGGAAGTGGGTAGCAACCCGCTTGATCCATCATGCCTAGTAGGTCTAGGAACAGGCCAGTCTTAGTGATTTTGCCATCAACCACACAGTTAAACTCTGCGTAGCGAACGTTCATGATCTTGCCAGTAGGGCGCATGCCTAGGTATTCAGCGTCGAACAGACCCATGAAGTGACCCATGCTCATTACCCAAATTTCATCTGGGTTAACTTCGTTGTTACCGCCGATGAAGATGTCTTGACGACGCTGCATGCGTGTCATTGACTTCATCATTGGAGCCCAGAATACGTCTGCCGCAGCTTGAGCGCCTTCTTGCTCACGGAATGGGTAAACACCACGCCACAAGTAATCTTCAGAAGTGTGTGCTTTTAAAACTTCAGCAACGTTTTCGTGAGTAGCGTTTTCCATTGCGTCAAAGTAGTCACGAACAATGCGTTTAGCTTCTTGATATTTAGACATAGTAAATTCTCTTTTGTGTTGTCGAGCCAACATTCGGAACAGGACTCGATTTGGATTTGGTTACCGGCTGACTGCTCAGCCGGATTGATGTTTATTTCGTATCTTTAGAGGTTTTCAACTTTTAGAGGTTTCAACTAAAGGGGATTAAGCTTTTGCTGCTTCCGCTTTTTTGCTCTTGTCGAAAATGCCGCCTTTCAATGTTTCTGGCAGAGATAGCCACAGTAGACCGGCCAGAATCCATACGATTGGTGAACCCCACATTGCTGTCGCAAGGTCGCTGCGCTCTTGGATGAATACCAATACCATTGGAGCCCACATGCCGATAATACGACCACCGTGGAACAGAGCTGCACCGAAGCTACGTAGGTGAGCTGGGAACAATTCAGAGAAGTAACCACCCCATACTGCAGAAGCAGACAGACCGAAGTTGTAGATAAGACCTAGGATAGCCAGCATGTTTAGGCTGCCGATCATCACGTCGCTTGGTGCGACGAAGAATACTGAAGCCATGACACCCGCAAGGATGAAACCAAACGCGTTCACTTTACGGCCGTATTTATCGGCGATTGCACCCCATACCCAAGCACCGAATAGAGAACCGAATGCAGAGATAGAGAAGATGATTCCGATCGTTGCACCGTCGAATTGACGAACGTCTTTTAGGTACGTTGTCACGAAGCCAGAGAAGAATTGGTAGCCGTAGAAGTTAAGGCCAGCCAGTAACAAACAGGTAATCGTTAGCTTGCGGTAAGGCGCGCTTAACATTTCACCCCAAGAACCTTTCTTCGCTGGTGCGTTTGACGCTTCAGCAGCGGCTTGCTCTTCTTCACCGTAGGCGATCACTTTCTTGTCGCTAGGCAGGATGAAGATCATCAATGCAGCAGCAACCAGAGGAGGAATACCACCTACCCACATTAGGCTTTGCCAAGGAGCGTCGATGCTAGAAATGAATGCTGCATACGCACCCATTGCCATTAGAGCAACCGAGAACATAGAAGAAGCGAATGCCGTTAACTTACCGCGAACGCTTGGTGTAAATAGGCCAATCATCAGGCTTACTGCTACTGTGAAGTAGCCACCTAAAGAAATACCGATGATGAAACGCATTGCTGCCCACATCGCGTAGTCAGTAAACATCATGTTGATGATGGTTGCGCCACCATTCAGTGCGGTGATGACAATAAGAGTCGATTTCTTACCAAAGTTTGATGCCACCCATGCACAGCTTAGGGCACCAATCAGTGCGCCAACCGACTGCCATGTATAGAACTGAGCGGTATCCGCTAAGTTAATACCATCGTACGCATCAACGATGTAGGGGCGTACGTAGTCAATAATTACAAAGTTATAACAATAGAAAAAGTAGCCAACTAGAATTGCTAGATAAGCAGCTACCCTTTGAATCATAGGAACTTCGCTCATGTGTTTTTTAGTAGTCATGACCGATAAACCTTTATTTTTTATAGGGTGTTTTTAGTTTTGATTATTGTGCAGTGGTTATTGATGTTCACTACACCGTCTTCGTTTCGAGAGAGATAATAGAATTTTTGTGGTTATTAGATCCGTGATCAAGGTCAATTTTAAAATGAGTGCGTACCCATTTTGTGTATTTTGGTGATCTGGATCTCATTAGATCGTGAATTTGCGCTGATCAGGACGTTTTGAGCGTTTATTCATCTATATTAGTGACAATACTCACACTTACTGTGGGTTTTTGAGGGAATATATCCAATTTTAAGTACTATTGGCGGCGAATGATTTGCGAAATACAATAAACGGAATCTAAAAATGGTTACGTACTCAAGTTTTGTGGTTATTGCTCTTTATGTGCTAACTACTTTATTTATCAGCTACTTAGTGAATAAGCGTTATAGCGTTGGTGGCGACTTTTCGACTGGTGGAAAACAGTTTGGTTGGTTTACGGCAGGTGTGTCGATTCTTGCAACCTACATCAGTGCGATGACGTTCGTGGGCATGCCGGGCTGGGTTTATAGCTCAGGCATGGAAGCAATGAGCGTCCATTTGAATTACCCAATAGTGATTTTTTTCGCTGTGGTTTTCTTTGTCCCGGTGTTTTACAAACTCGGCCTTACCTCGATTTATGAATACCTAGAGCACCGCTTCGGCGTTGTTGCTCGCACGATCAACTCTATCGTGTTTATTGTGGTTCAGTGTATTTCGGCAGGGGTGATTTTGTATGCGGTTGCACTGATCTTGGTGCAAGTGTTGCCGGTGAGCATCTCCGAGGCAATCATCTACATTAGCTTGTTTACCGCTTTGTATACCTATGCAGGGGGGATCTCGACCGTCATATGGACAGACATGTTGCAGTCAGCGGTGTTGATCATCGGCAGTATTGCTATCTTTGCCTTATTGCTAATGAAGATTGATGCGGGCGAAGTGTTGTCTCCTGAACACCTGAATATCATCAACCTCGATTTCGACTTGGGTGTTGATACCACTTTGTGGGCGGGTGTGGTGGCCGTGAGTTTCTTACATCTAAGTGTGTACGGCACTAACCAATTGATTATTCAAAGAACGCTGGCGACCAAAAACGTTAAGACAGCACAAAAATCCATGCTGCTTTGTGGTTACGGCGCGTTCTTTATCTACCTGTTTTTCTCGGTAATGGGCGTTCTACTGAGTGTCTTTTATCAAGACCAAAGCTTTGAAAACAGCAATGAAGTGATTCTCGATTTCGTGTTTAACCATACCAACCCCATCATTGTTGGTTTGGTGATATCCGCGCTGTCTGCAGCAGCGATGTCGACACTGGATTCCACTTATAACTCAATGGCGACTGTGGCAACGTTCGATTTCTATAAGCGCTTTTTCCGTAAGAAAGCCTCTGACGCACATTATGAATCGGTCGCCAGAAAAATGAGTTTAGTTGCTGCGGCTTCGGTTGTTGTACCTGCTTTGTTGGCGGTGTCTAACGAATCTGTGCTTAAGACGATTGCCAGCCTGACCTCCATTTTTGTTGGTATTCGCCTTGGCTCTTTCATCCTTGGTTTGTTCTTTAAAAAGGCAAATGAGAAAGGGGTGATTGCAGGCAGTGTTGGCAGCGTGGCTGTGGTGTTTATTGCTAAATACATTGGTATCTCTTGGCCTTGGTTTGCCTTGATTGGCACCGTAGTTTTCCTCGTGTTAGGAGTTGTTGTGAGTCGTTTCTGGGGAGAAGTGACAGAGCAACAAAATGAATTTATAGCCAAGCAGAAGCACTTGTTCGCCAAGCCTACTGCGAGTCATTACGGCTTGTTGGTGTTCGCTGTTGTGACAATCGCTGCTTGTACTGTTATCCCTGATTGGCTCTATGCCGCTCTTTCTTAATTGACCGACTCTTTACTGGTATATCTATGTTATCGATCTTTGATATCTACAAAATTGGTGTGGGGCCATCGAGCTCACACACTAACGGCCCAATGATTGCGGGTTTCCATTTCACTCAATTGGTCGCGGATAAAATCACGGAAGTGGTTCGTGTTCAGGTCGATCTTTATGGTTCGTTATCGTTAACCGGAATAGGGCACCATACCGACAGAGCAACCATCTTGGGTTTGCTCGGCAATAAGCCAGACACGATTAAGATCACCAGCGCTAATGAAGCGATGCGCCTTGCTATCGACAGTGGTGAAATGCAGCTGAGTGGCCATCACACCATTGGCTTCAATTATCAAACCGACATGCTATTCCACGAAGATAATCTGCCTTTGCATGAGAACGGCATGATGATTACCGCGTTCGATCAAAGCGGTAATGTGATTGTTGATGAAACCTATTACTCCATTGGTGGTGGCTTTATTGCAACCGCGGATGAGCTGCAAAACGGCACTCAAACCCAAGCCGTAGAAGTCCCTTTCCCATTCAAAAATGCCGATGAAATGCTGCGAAAAGCAGAAGACAGCGGCATGAGCTTGGGTGGCATGATTCTGAAAAATGAAGCGGCTTTCCAAGGCGATGATGTTATCTCAGAAAAAGCCGATCAAATTTGGCGAGTAATGACTCGTTGCATGGAACGCGGATTTGAAACCGAAGGTATTCTTGATGGCGGTTTGAACGTCACACGTCGAGCGCCAAACTTGTTGAAGAAGCTTGAAGCTAATGCGGCGGTTGAAAACGATCCAATGGAAATCATGGACTGGATTAACTTGTTTGCTTTTGCGGTTAGCGAAGAAAATGCAGCTGGCGGTCAAGTGGTGACATCACCCACCAATGGTGCTGCGGGTGTGATTCCTGCGGTATTGATGTATTACCATCGCTTCATTAAAGAACTCGATACCAAGCAACTGAAAGATTTCTTAGCGGTATCAGGCGCGATTGGTATTTTGTACAAAACCAATGCTTCCATTTCTGGCGCGGAAGTAGGGTGCCAAGGTGAAGTGGGTGTGTCATCTTCTATGGCGGCAGCAGGTTTAACGGCATTACGTGGTGGCAGCAATGAGCAGATTTGTATTGCAGCAGAGATTGCGATGGAGCATTCACTCGGTATGACATGTGACCCGATTGGTGGCTTGGTACAAGTGCCATGTATTGAACGAAATGCGATGGGTTCCATGAAGGCGATTAATGCTTCACGAATGGCGCTCAAACGTAACAGCAAGAGCCTGATCTCATTAGATAAAGTGATTGCCACTATGTATCAGACGGGTAAAGACATGAATAAGAAGTATCGTGAAACGTCTCTAGGTGGTTTGGCACTGATTCACTTAGCTCACCCTTGTGAATAGAAAGCGTAAATAAATAACATCCGTTTCAAAATAACAAAGCCCAATCCCTAAGTTTTAGAAATCTAAGGAGCTGGGCTTTTGTTTTGTTTAAAGAAATGTTCGGTCAGGAGAAGCGAACTAGTCTTCAAGAGGCAGCAGATAGCTGTTTTTCAATTCTTTAACCGATATGTTGGATTGAAGCGCGCTCACGCCTTTGACTCGCCTGATCGAGCTAATACGCTCAAAGTACTCTTCCAAATCTTTAGCCAACACTTGCACCATGTAGTCAGCACCACCTGCAATGCAATGACACATCGGAATCCAATCGGTTACTTCAACAAATTCTTCAAACGGTTCGGTGTTTTCAACCTCGTGGTTGCCTAGAGTCACTAAGGTAAAACCTGCTACGTGCAAACCTAACTTCTTGCGGTTTAGCTTTGCGGCGTAACCATCGATATAGCCAGTCTCTTCCATACGTTTCCAGCGGCGCCAGCATGGGGTTTCACTGAGGTTAACCTTTTCAGCGAGCTTACTGTTGCTCATGCGACCGTCTTGTTGGATGTGTCCTAAGATGGCGATATCTGTGTCATCTAACACTTCTTTAGTGGATTCTTTCTGTTTCATGGCTATTTTAGATAAGTCGTGCTCAAATTTGCATTAATATTAGCCTATATAGCAATTTAATTCCTAGTCGAATCTGTAAACTCTCTCCGTATAAATACTTTACTTATTAGGAGTGAGAGGAAATGAGCTCTCAGTTAATGCTGGCGTTCTTGCTGTTTTCAATATCTATTGCAATTACACCTGGGGCAGGAAATATCGCATTACTTGGGATATCAAGTCGTTATGGATTTGCCGCGACTTTACCTTTTATATCTGGAAACGCTTTTGGCATCATCATCGTACTGGCGGGTTCTAGCGTCGGTTTGGTGAGCCTATTCACCCTTTATCCAGAGCTATACAACATTTTGAAATACGCGGGCGCGGCTTACTTGCTGTTCATGGCGTGGTCGATTGCGAATATGCAAATCGAAGAAAGCACCGTCGACAATCGCTCGGGCTTTATGTCTGGCGTATTGGTGCAGGTGTTGAACCCTAAAGGTTGGATTGCTTCGTTAACCGTGTTTTCACAGTTCATCACTCCAAACGCAGACTACCTGATTCAAGTGGTGACCATTATTGCTGGTATGGTGATCACGGGCGTACCGTGCATGTTGGTGTGGGCGTATTGCGG
The DNA here is from genome assembly GCF_030297155.1 of Vibrio sp. FE10. Taxonomy (NCBI): domain Bacteria; kingdom Pseudomonadati; phylum Pseudomonadota; class Gammaproteobacteria; order Vibrionales; family Vibrionaceae; genus Vibrio; species Vibrio apostichopi. The sequence continues at coordinate 1,135,524 of NZ_AP028067.1, forward strand.
CACCATGCTTAAAAAGCTACTGCAATCACCGAAGCAGATGATGTTTGTGAACCGTTGCTTGGGCGGAAGCTTAGCTATGGTGGTTGCCTTTATGCTTTATCAACCTGCATAAAGCGTCGCTACAAATAAAAAAACCACTCCTAAATCCATAGGAGTGGTGTCTAAAAATCGACTAAGTCGTTAACAATAAAGTATTAAGCTAACAAATATTTAAGGAATCTTGAGTTAAAAGCTTTTAAGCCTAAAAGCTTTTAAATATAAAGGTTAAGCCGTTTCAGCCTCTTTAACCGGAGCTGAGTTACGGATTAGATGGTCAAATGCGCCTAAACTTGCTTTTGCACCTTCACCCATCGCAATGATGATCTGTTTGTAAGGTACTGTCGTTACATCACCCGCTGCAAATACACCTTTCATTGATGTTGCACCATGAGCGTTAATTTCAATCTCACCACGTGGTGACAGCTCAACTTTTGAACCCTTCAACCATTCGCTATTTGGCATCAGGCCGATTTGAACAAAGATACCCGCTAGTTCGATCTGTTTAAGTTCATCGGTGTTGCGGTCTTTGTATTCCAAAGCCGTTACTCGGTTGCCATCGCCAATCACTTGCGTTGTTTGCGCCATCTTGATGATTTCGATGTTTGGCGTTGCGTTTGCTTTGTCGATAAGCACTTGGTCGGCACGCAGTGTGTCTGCGAATTCAAGTACGGTTACGTGTTCAACGATACCCGCCAAATCAATCGCTGCCTCGATGCCTGAGTTACCGCCACCAATAACCGCTGTTTTCTTACCCTTGAACAGTGGACCGTCACAGTGTGGGCAATAAGCAACGCCTTTGTTGCGGTACTCTTGCTCACCCGGAACGTTCATTTCACGCCAGCGTGCACCCGTACTTGTGATGACGGTGCGAGCTCGCAGTGTTGCGCCGCTTTCAAGTTCAACGTGGATGTAGCCGTCTTTTGTATCTTCAGCCGCGATGATGTTAGCCGCGCGCTGCTCAGTTATTACCTCAACGCCGTACTCTTTTACGTGCTCTTCTAGGCTAGCCACTAGCTTAGGGCCCGTTGTTGCTTTTACTGAGATAAAGTTCTCAATCGCCATGGTATCCATCACTTGACCACCGAATCGGTCAGCAACCACACCGGTGCGAATGCCTTTACGTGCTGCGTAGATAGCTGCTGAAGAACCCGCAGGGCCACCACCGACAACCAATACATCAAACGGTGCTTGTTCGTTTAGGTTGGCTGCTTTCTTTTCTGCAGCGCCTGAATCAACTTTGTTGAGGATTTCAGCCAATGACATACGTCCCTGACCAAATAGCTCACCGTTAATGAATACGCTCGGTACCGCCATGATGTCGCGAGACTTCACTTCTTCTTGGAACGCAGCGCCATCAATCATGGTTGTCTTAATTAGCGGATTAATCGCTGACATCATGTTGAATGCCTGAACCACTTCTGGACAGTTTTGGCACGATAACGAGATGAAAATCTCTACATTAAGCTCTTGGTCTAATTCTTTAATTTGCTCGATTACGTCAGCTTCAAGCTTGATTGGGTGACCACCACTGTGAAGCAGTGCCAGTACCAGTGAGGTGAACTCGTGACCCATTGGTAGACCTGCGAAACCGATCGCAGTGCCTTTCTCTTGGTTCACGACCTGCATGATAGGGCGGCGAGTGCTTGCGCTGTCATCTCGAACTACTTCAATTTTATCAGTGAGAGAGGCGATATCATTCGCCAGATCTTGAAGTTTGTTTGCGGTATCGCTGTTATCAAGGCTCAGCACTAACTGAACATTGGTTTTTAGGTTTTCTAGGTATGCTTTTAGCTGCTGCTTCATTGCTTGATCTAACATAATCGTGCCTGCTCTTAAATTCTGTGTCTTGGTATTGACCAATACCTTCTTGCTGAAAAAGGAAAAATAAAAAGGGGGCGCAAGTCGGCAAATATTGTGATGTTGATGGCTTGAAAGGGTGGCGCGCAACTGCCCTTTAGGAGGGGGGCCGAAGCGCGCCTGTAGAACCGTTTAACTGTTCTGTTTTACTTGTTCTTTCTTAGCAGTTCTTGTTTGAACTAGGCTTTGATTAAATCTTGCCTACTAGGTCTAGAGATGGCGCTAGAGTCTCTTCGCCTTCTTTCCATTTAGCTGGGCAAACTTCACCTGGGTGAGCGGCTACGTATTGTGCTGCTTTAACCTTGCGCAGTAGGTCTTCAGCGTCACGGCCGATACCTTCAGCAGTAATTTCCATTGCTTGGATAACGCCTTCTGGGTCGATTAGGAACGTTGCACGGTCTGCAAGGCCCTGACCTTCACGCATAACGTTGAAGTTATTTGTGATGTTGCCTGTTTGGTCGCCTACCATGAAGTATTCGATAGTGCCGATTTTGTCAGAAGTATCGTGCCATGCTTTGTGAGAGAAGTGCGTGTCAGTTGATACTGAGTAAACTTCTACACCGCGAGATTGAAGCTCTGCGTATTTGTCTTGTAGGTCAACTAGCTCAGTTGGACATACGAACGTGAAATCTGCTGGGTAGAAGAAGAATACAGCCCACTTGCCTTTAACGTCTTGCTCAGTGATTTCTACGAATTCGCCGTTTTTGAATGCTGTTGCGTTGAATGGTTTGATTTCTGTGTTGATCATGATGCGACTCTCTTTCTAATTTGTAGTGTTTAACGCTATCCCGCGTCGATGGAGATATATTGCATTCGCACCGGAAATTAGTGAAATCGGACATTTCTATAGATTCAATAGGCAAATCCTATCTTTGATAGAAGAAGGCTATCGATAAAAGCTATCAACAGAAGTTATCGACAAAACTTATCAACAAAGCTTATCAACAAAAGCGATCAAAGTGGGCAGCGCTCTATTTGGGTAGCTATGCTCTTTAGGTTGTTCTCTATTTAGGCTTATCTCTATTCACGCAAGCCTCTATGTATCTATTTATCTATATGTAGGCAAGGGCAGGTGTGGCTTCTTTAAGGGAGCTGAGATCTCTGTAAATCAGTAAATAACAAAAAATTATCATTAATATAATTTATGATAATTTCATTTAATCAAGCCATCTCCCTATACTCTCTTCATCGAAACGAAATACCGAAGCTAGTCTTCGAAACACACAGAATTAAAAACGAATTTGGAGCAAGTTATGAAAATGAATCACGTAGGCCTAATGGTTGGCGATATGGACAAAGCGGTTGAGTTTTACACGAAAGCTTTAGGTCTAAGAATCGTAATGAACAACACCAAAGTAATGGAAGAGCGCGAATCAGCAATCGGCCGTATGTGTATCGCAGTATTTGGTGAAGGCTTCAAAGGCTTCAACATTGCACACCTAGTAACTTCAGATGGCATCGGTGTTGAGCTGTTCGAAATGAAAGATCGTCAAGAGCGTCACGAAGTTGATTTCTCTCGCCTAGGCATCTTCCACTTCTGTCTACAGCTTCCAAAAGAGCAGTTCCATTCAGCAATCAAGCGTGTTGAAGAGTATGGCGGTAAGGTTCGTATGGACATCATGCGTTACCACCCAGAAGACGAACTAAAACAAGCACAAATGGTTTACCTAGAAGACCCGTTTGGGAACCTATTCGAATTCTACTCGCACACATACGAAGATACATACGCGACTGATTACGAGTAATAGCGTTACTGCCTTCTATAGGTAGAAAAACCGAAACACCCCCTAAAGAGGATTGGTAGAGATACCAGTCCTTTTTTTGTGTCTGCGGTATTTGGTTAGAGGTAACGAGTAAACTAGAGCAAGTGAGTGCTTTGTGTGTTCTCCGCTGCACTAAAACAAGCCGACAGTGTCGCTCTATAGTGCAGCATTGGCTTGATCGAAAGCTTAACTGATTGATAAATATAATGTTAAACCGTTGGCATATATGTTGCTCTATTGCCTTTATGTAAATTGTATACAATAAAAAATACATAAAGGAAGTCACATGGAACAGAACAGTGAATTGATCTACGGATTAGACGATCGACCATCAGTCAAAGCAGCCAGCTACGCAGCGCTGCAGCATGTATTAGCCAGCTTTGTTGGCATTATCACACCCACGCTCATTATTGGCGGTGTCTTAGGATTAGGTGAACACATCCCTTATTTGATCAGCATGGCATTGATGGTGTCTGGGGTCGGTACCTTTATCCAAGCTAGAAAAATAGGGCCAGTCGGCGCAGGGATGATCTGTGTCCAAGGAACCAGCTTTGCGTTCTTAGGTTCCGTACTAGGCGCGGGTTTTCTGGTGAAAGCGAATGGAGGCGGGCCGGATGAAATGCTCGCTACCATTTTCGGTGTCTGCTTCTTTGGTGCATTTGTTGAAATCGTCCTATCGCGCTTTATCGAAAGACTCAAAGTCGTTATCACGCCTGTTGTTACCGGCATCGTTATCACGACGATTGGTGTCTCTTTGATTAAAGTTGGCGTCACTGATATCGCTGGTGGTGTTGGTGCAGAAGATTTTGGATCAGGAAGCAACCTGATGCTGGGTGCGATTGTGCTCGGAACCATAGTGGCACTTAACCTTAGCAACAACACCATGGTAAGGCTGTCGTCGATTTTAGTCGGTCTGGTTGTCGGGTGGGGCGTTGCTATTCTGATGGGCAAAGCGCCAATGGTTTCTTTTGCATCGCAGCCGCTATTGAGTATTCCTGTTCCGTTTAAATATGGTTTCGCTTTTGATTGGCAAGCATTCCTGCCGATTGCTTTTATCTACTTGATTACCGTTATTGAAACAACCGGTGACCTTACCGCTAACAGTATGTTTTCAGGCCAACCAGTCAAGGGGCCAAAATACATCAATCGACTCAAGGCGGGCGTGCTAGGTGACGGTGTGAACTCGCTTATCGCCGCAGTATTCAACACTTTTCCAAACACGACTTTCAGCCAGAACAATGGCGTGATTCACTTTACGGGGATTGCGAGTCGCTACATTGGCTACTTCATCGCGGCCATTCTTTTTCTATTAGGGCTATTTCCTATCTTAGGCGCGGTATTAATGACGATTCCAAAGCCAGTATTTGGCGGGGCGACATTAGTCATGTTCGGCACAGTTGCTGCAGCGGGCATCAAGATTATTGCTAGTGAGAAGCTGGATCGCCGCAGAATCATGACGATTGCCATTTCATTAGGTTTAGGCCTTGGGGTCATGCTAGTACCGGATTTATTAAAAGAAGCACCCAAGCTAGTGCAAAGCATATTTGGCTCGCCAGTCACGATGTCGGGTGTTGCTGCTCTGGTGATTACTGGGCTGATGTCTCTGGTTCCAGAAAACAAAGCCCAGCCTGTGGCAAGTTCGGTACAAACCAGTAAAGCGTAACTTATACAGCTGCGAAGAAGCGTACGTGACTGATTATGAGTAATAGCGTTATCTATCTACCATAGGCAGAAAAACGAAACATCTCTAAATGAGGATTGGTAGAGATACCAATTCTTTTTTGTGTTTGGCTAATATTAGGGAGAAGTATTCTGAGGGCTGGGTTCGTTCAAATGGTTGTTTTTTATTGTATGGCTGGGAAGTTATTTTTTGACTCTTTCAACTGGTTAAGAGTTTTTGTTTCTAGATGAAGGAAATGGCTTAGAAAGTAGAAGAGCAATGGCAACTAACTAAAATATCAATATCGAACTAAACTTCCTTAACGTCATTGGGTTAAGGGGGTAGTGTCTAATGAGAAGAGAATTTGAGCGATGGATGGTTAAGCAAGAGCGTAAAAAGCCAAATACTTCTTACCAATATGCTCAGGCTATCGAGAAAGTATCAAATCATTATTCGACACATACTCAGCAGAATATTGATTTATATAGAATTCTAGATACTGAGCTTTTATGGAACATTAAAGAAGATTATTCCATGCACGGGAAGTTTAGCGAGTTCGGTGGGAAAGGAAATGGGACGATTAGAAATGCTGTGGCCACTTATTACAGATATAGAATGGAGTGGGCAGTAAACTCATCTTTACCTAAAGATATTGAGGAAGAGGATAGCTCGACATCATCTGGTTGTGAGAGTAGCGATACTTCGGACGATAAGTATTTTAATTTATCTTATGAGCGTGATTTACAATCATCCATGATTCTTCAAATCGATTCTCTTTTCCCAGAATATCAAATATATGGTGGTGATACTTTAGAAGGGGTGGAGTTTGCCATTAATGGAAAAAGAATAGATATTCTTTTAGAGCATCAATTAGACAAGACATTTTTAGCTCTAGAATTAAAAGCAGGAATAGCTGATTTTAAAGTGTTTGGTCAAGTCGCGATGTATCTAGGGTTACTAGAAGAAAGATTTCCTGACCGGAGCTGTAAAGGAGTGATTGTTTGTGGTCAAGTCGATGAGTCATTAGCTCTTGCTTGTAAAATGAGTAATAGGGTCGCTTTAAAACAGTATGAAATGCAACTTGTACTAAATGATTATAAATAGGACTCCATTTAAATATTTAAGACATTTTCATACATTCGACTTAGCTTAGTTTAGGTATCAAATTTGAGGGAAAGATATGAATGCTGGCTACTCCCCTATTGTTGTTGCTCCTGATAATAGTACATCTGTTCTCCAGCGGGTCAATATCCTGGACAATAGCTATTACAATGAAAGGTGGCTCCAAGAACTGATATTCAATAATGAGCGATTACTACCTCTTTATGAGGTTGAACCTGATTACATAGGTGCTTTCCCAGTATGCATGGAGTTATCTACACGTTCCGGTAGGATTGACTGTCTACATGTTACTAGTACCGGACGATTAGTTATAACTGAAGTAAAGTTATATCGAAATCCAGAATCAAGGCGAGAAGTCATGGGGCAGATTCTGGATTATGCGAAAGATCTTGTGTCTATGGATTATATGATGCTCGATGAGAGTATCAAAAAAAGCACAAACGGCCGTTCCCTCTATGATTTCGCTTGTGAAATCGACCCTCAGATATCCGAAGCCAATTTCGTTGATGCTGTACAACGTAATTTGAAACGAGGGCGTTTTCTTTTACTAATTGTCGGTGATGGAATCCGAGAAGGAGCATTTGATATCAAGGAGTTTTTAAACCAAAACGCATCAATGGAATTTGCATTTGCGATGGTTGAAATGCGTGTGTTTCATATGAATGACAAGCATTTTCTTGTGCAACCGGAGGTCTTACATAAAACGAATATAATTCAAAGGCATGTTATCTCGATAGAAAATCACTCGAGTGAGCATGTAGTAGAACTTATCGAGGAAGCCCCTGCTCAAGACCCTCCATCAATGCAGAAAGCCAAAGATCGTTCTGAACTTAATGCAACATTCTGGCGTGTATTTCTCGATAACATCAAACTAAATGATAAGACTCAACCTCTTCCTACTACGTCAACCCAAAGTCATCTCTACTTTCAGTTACCGCCTTCGACTTCAGTTAGTTGGATTACAGTATATAAGCTTGATAATCGAGAGGTTGGTGTATTTGTCCGTTTCGCTAAAAGCCCTCAAGGAGAGAAGCTTTATCAAGATATACAATTAGCCAAGAGTTTTTTTCAAGAGTCATTAATGGGAAAGGCGGTTTGGATAGATACAGAGCGAAAAATCGTCTTACCCAAGATGAAGATCAACTTAAAAGACCGTGGTAATTGGAAAGAAGCTCATGAATATTATCAGACTCAACTCAATATTTTGATTGATGAATTGAGGCCTCTTCTTAAGCGTATGGTATTTGATGACAATTTTGACACCGACTAAATTGAGCGCCATTCTAATTATTCAAGTGAAAAAGGATTGGTAGAGATACCAATCCTTTTTTGTGTTTGTGTGTTTGTGTGTTTTTGGCTAAGTGGCTATATCTACATGAGGTGATTGAGAAATATACAATTTTAAGGCGTTGTTAAAGTTGACGTTTTGACGATAAAACCTTTCATGAATATGACGGAATAAAGCGTTGTTCATGAAAACATTGCGCCATCATACCGAATGGTAGCCTTGGCTGAGCAGTGACTATACTCAGCATTATATTGCTCACCAACAACAACGAAAATAGAGAAACATGCAGAGATTAGCGCACCCACATCATATGAAAAAATTACATATTATCTTTACCGCTCTTATTCTTATGATATTAGCCGGATGTACCTCAACGTCGGCTGTCGGCAGTTCCAAAACAAAGGAATATGCCAAGTCACATGCTCTTGCTGGTAAAGCTTCTTGGTATGGCGATAAATTCCATGGAAGGCTCACAGCAAGTGGTGAGACGTATAATATGAATGCGAATACTGCTGCTCATAAAACCTTGCCATTCGGGACTATCGTGAGAGTGACCAATACAGACAATAACAAGTCTGTTGATGTGAAAATTAACGACCGAGGCCCTTACGTCAATGGCCGAGTGATCGACCTTTCGCACAAGGCATTTGCAAAAATCGGCAATGTTAAACAAGGCACCGTGCCTGTCAAAATCGAGATTGTTGACGACAGCAATACCTTTAGGTACAAACACTAGAACCTGCTCTTAGCCTCCCTTTTTTGGGGAGGCTAAGTGACTGGAAGTTGGACAACTATTTATCAATCAACGCATGACTTATTCATGGATTAAAAGACATAAGTCATGAATAAACCTTTCAGCCATTAGTCACAATCGTTACTAGCAAAGCACTCCAGAATAAACCGATTCCGTATGTGCTATGTGCCAACAAGCTTAAGGATCGTGCTTTCCAAGGTTTTGGGCTTTTACTTGCCGCTATCCCGAAGCCAAGGCAAGGTTGAATGACAAAGAATGGAAAGGCCAAAGTTACAATACCAGTCAGTAAAGCCGGAATTAACCTCGGTTCTGCTAGCCATTCTTCTCCCCAAATAAAGATGAGAACCAGCGCAAAAACGATACCTATCAAGTAATGCAATATCCATCCTAAAACCTTCTCTCCTTTCACTTCTGGTGTCGCCATTATAGGGTTATGAAAAAATTGCCCTTTGGATATTAAAACGAACCAACGAGCGACCAGTGCGTAATCAAGTGATGGAATCCCCAACTGCGTATTTCGGCTGATGTGACCCCTAGTTTCGTTTTTAATCGACCACCTTTTTAAGCCTCTCTTTTCTCTTCCTTAGTTTTACTCCAAGTGGTCGATTTAAGCCAGTTTTCTCATTGATTCCCCTCGTAACTCGATTCTATGACTTTGATGAACCAACCTATCTAAGATCGCATCAGCGATCGTCGAGTTGTCGATCATCTCGTGCCATTCTTTTACAGGTAGTTGGCTGATAATGATTGTACTGCACTCTTGGTATCTATCTTCTAGCACTTCGAGAAGATTACTTGCATGCTCTTGGCTGAGTTTTTCCATTCCCCAGTCATCGATAACCAACAGTTTTTTCTTAGACAAGCTCAGTAGCAGCTTTTGATAGCTGCCATCAAGGCGGCTACTACTCAGGTCATCAAGTAAACGATTTAGGCGATAATAACGACTTGGGCAGTGTTGCTCACACGCCTGCTCGGCGAGCGCACAAGCAACATAGGTTTTACCTGCACCTGTTGCACCTGTAATCAGGACATTCTGTCGCTTTTGTAAATAAGTGCCTGATAATAACTCTCCCATCATTGCTCTTTTTAAGCCTCGTTCTGGGCGGTAGTCCAGTTGATTACCGCTAGCGCTTAGGCGCAGCTTGGCTTGCCGTTTAAGTCGTTGGATTTTGGTTTGATCTCGGTTCACTATCTCATGATCAAGGATGAGTCCTAACCTTTCTTCAAAGCCAAGTTCAGCATAGGTCGCGGGGTGTATCCTTTGCTGTTCCAGTGCATCAGAAGCATGACTTAGGCGTAGTGATTTTAACTGTTGGATTATTGCGTCCATATTGTTTCTCCTAGTGGTAGTAGTTGGAACCACGAACATTAGTGTGTTTAAGGTTTGGGGTATCAGTGGAAGGCTGAGAGAGAGTGCCTTCTCGATGGTTCTTCAATAAGTTTTTGACGAAGCCAAGGTATGGCTTCTCTGTCACTAAGGCATCTCGGCAAGCTTGTTCTAACCGTGCGTCTGAGTGCTTTTTGGCAAGACTTAGTAACCCAAAGCAACTTCTAAAGGCCAATGCTTCATGCTCTGGGCGTTTGAGCAACATCTGAGTCAGTTCACCTGTGGCTGGCCCAATAGATTTTCCCCAACGGATAAAACGCTCGGGTGTCCATGATTGGTATTGATGGTTGCTTGGCATATGCTCGTAAACGGTAGAGAGACCATATTCTTTTTGGCTTGTGCAGTGGTGAGCAACAATGCTCCCTTTGTGGTAGATACGTATTATTTGATGCGTTGCTTCAAGCTCAACTTGTTGCCCAACAAGTTGGTGCGGCACAGAGTAGAAGTGCTTTTTATATTGAATGTGATAATCAGGGGAGACGGTTGCTCGTTTAGTTTCGATATACACATATGGTTGCGATGGCAGTGGTTTTAACGCTGGACGGTCAACTTTGTTGAACAAGTCATGTCGATTGACACCAAGCTGTTTCATCTCTCGTTGGTTTAAGTCATGCATCAGCTTTCGGATAGCCAGGTTCAGCTCAGCCATTGTATAGAACACTTGGTGGCGAAGGCGCATCATTATCCAGCGCTCTACGATGAGAACTGCGTTCTCAGCTTTGGCTTTATCTTTAGGCTTGTAGGGCCTGGCTGGCATCACAGCAACGCCGTAATGTTGTGCCAGTTTTCGGTAGCTCTCATTGAGGATAGGGCTATGACAGTCTGCTTTCGTTACAGCAGATTTCAGATTATCAGGTACAAGTAGATTCGGAGCACCACCAAAGTGATTAAAGGTATTCACATGAGCCATGAGGAAGTGTTCAAGCCCTTGGCTCTCACTCGCCTCGACATAGGTGTAATTTGACGCTCCTAAAGTGGCGACAAATACCTGAGCATGTCGGCATTCTCCTGTATCTGGATTCACAACAGGGATCGTTGGGCCACAGTAGTCAATGAAGAGCTTGTCACCAGCATGGTGAAGTTGGCGCATACTGCGTTTTTGTGTCTTTAGCCAACGTCTATACAGTTCGCAGAACTGTGTATAGCCATAGGCTTTGTCTTGATGCTGATGACAATACTCTTCCCAAAGCAAAGCTTTAGTCATCCCTTTACGCTTCAATTCTAAGTAGCAGAGAGTGAAATCAGGCATCACTTTATGCTGAGAAGATGAGCGACCATCAAACAAAGCTTGGGTGACTTGATTTTCATGATGAGTCTCTTCCAGTGGCCACGTGAGGCCACTGGATTTAAATCGGGATAGATGCTGGGATACAGTGGAATGAGCAATATTGAGGCAAGCGGCGATCTGTCGATTAGAAAGATTGCACTCGTATCGGAGGCGTAAGATTTCCTTAATTTTATTCATTGGCATTCTCTTTTTCGGCATGATTTATCCTTAGTGCTCTCAACATGAAAGACTCAGGTTAAACCTATTGATTTAAAAGAGAAAAGAGGTTTATTTCGGTAAATCGACCATCGATTTCGGAAACACACCGAAAAGTGGATGATTAAAACCGAAATGAGTGGTTGGTTAAAAACGGATTTGGTGGTCGATTAAAACCGAAATAGGCGGTCGGCTAGCTCCGAAATATGCACCCCAACAACTTTTTTTGAATCCAAGCCCACATATCCATAGCTAAAGTGCCACCAATACCAATCAATATGGCTTGTAAGTAAACTGAAGTGTCCACTTGAAATTACTCCTATATTTTGTACTTTATTTAAACATTGTTATATTCACAGGCACGTTACCACTTGAAGTCGACTTTAAGTCAAGGATGCATTTTATGGATATTGCAGAAGTCTCTAGGGAGTCTGGACTAGCTCCTTCAACGTTAAGATATTATGAGAAAATAGGTCTTATTCGTTCTAATGGAAGAAAAGGGTTAAGGAGGCAGTACTCACCAAAGGTATTAAACAAATTAAATGTTATTTCCCTTGGGCGTATTGCTGGATTGTCACTAAATGAAATATCAACGATGTTTGATACATCAGATGAATTGGCAATTGACCGCGCGTTATTGATGCAGAAAGCCGAAGACGTTGATATTCAAATTAAACGCCTGAAAGTAGTACGTGACAGCCTTAAACATGTAGCGACTTGTCCACAACCGTCTCATTTAGACTGCTTATCATTTCAGAAATTGATGAAATCAGTTAAACGCTATTTCGCTTAAAACTTGTAAGAATGGAGCTTCAGTGAATACATTTTTTGGCAAAGCAGGTTAGCTCGGAACTCAAAGAGAGGAAAATTACATTTCGTTACTTACTGAAGTAAATCTGAAACATCGCTGACACGGTTCTGAAATTTTTGATGGCTAGCTTATGGGGTTCTAAAACGAATCCAAATAAGGAAATACCCGTGAAGCTAACACCTGTCGTTGCCGCCGTAATCATGTCTTTCAGTTCAGCAAGTTTTGCTTTTAGCTTGCAACAATCTGCCAATGAAAACAGTGAAGATCTTGTATGGACGGGGCACCTTAGCCCAGACAGCGACACGGTAATGTCTGCAATGCTCGCGGCTCATATTTATGGTGGTACGGCGACAGTACCAGAGCCAATCAACCCTGAATCGACGTTTATCTTGAACTACTGTAATGCAGAATCGCCACGAGTAGAGACAGATTACTCTTCATACCGAGTAGGGCTGGTGGACTTCAACCAAGTGACTCAATTAGCGCCAACCATTGACCAAGCATCTATTGTGGCAGTGGTCGACCATCACGCGATTGGAGGCTCTCCAATTAACACACCGCAGATTGTCGAGATGGATATCCGAGGTTGGGGTTCAGCTGCAACTATTCTGGCTGACAATGCTGAAAAGCTCGATGTGAAATTACCTAAACACCTCGCTTGTGCTGGCTTGGGTGCGATTCTTTCTGACACTGTGGTATTCCAATCAGCAACGACGACTGAGCATGATCGTGAATACGCAGAGAAGCTGGCGAAGGTTGCAGGCATTTCAGATATCGAAGACTTCGGTCAACAGATGTTGATTGCTAAATCAGACCTTAGCCACCTTTCTTCTGAAACCATTCTGACGCTAGATTACAAAAACTTTAAGTACGGTGGCAAACAGGTGGGTATCGGCGTTGCTGAAACACTAACGGCTCAACAACTGATTGACCGTAAAGATGAGCTTTTGGCAGCGATGAAGTCTTATAAAGAAGAGAACGGTTTAGACCATCTGTTCTTCTCAATTACCGACACTAAGAACAAAGAAGCGAACCTATTGTGGGTGGACGAAAGCGACTATCAAGTCATCAAGTCTGCTTTCAACGCTGAACCAACCAGCGACATGCTGACTTTGGAAGGCGTCACTTCTCGTAAGCGCCAGATTGGCCCTGCAGTTCAAAAGGCAATTGAGCGCTTGTAAGTAGAAAGAGAATTTGGGAGAGGGATTGGTAGAGATACCAATCCCTTTTTGTTTTTGGGCGTTTAAATTAGATTTGGACAAAAGCACGTTAGAGTATGGATTCTAACGTGCGAGATTTGGATTAGAAAAAGTATCTTGAAACCTTAAAAGCTTGTTATAAGCCACCCAGTTGCGATTGCATATATTCAGGTGCCTTTTCAAGATCTAACGGTCGAGTTGTATGATTGTAAAATTCTGTTTTAAGTGATTTTGCAATACCATCGAGACCAGGGTAGATAGTTGATTCATTAATACCTAATAAACTAAGTTTTGACTGAATTTGAGGCTTTAACTCACCAGGTATAACAAATTTATGCAACTTGTCAGTGTCAAATGCTTTTCTGGGTTCGTGATGAACAGTAAACAAGCCAGCTTGATTGACTACACGTTCTGAGATGCTTGGCCCATAGAACTCCAATGTTTGAGTTAGATCAAGTGGGTCAATATGGTAACTCGAATCTATGTGTATATGACTTATAAGGCCGTACACCGCACAGTTACTCAGGGGCTTTCCTCCATATAGTTCTTCAGGAGAGTGAGCTGTAGCAAAGTACAACGCAATTAGAGGATTAATACTCCAATCTAAAAGTCTTGTAGGTAAACCATAGTGTTGAGCCAAGCTAAGCCATTCCCAGTCATTTGACGGTTGACACTGTACTCGCAGCGCACTCTTCATCTTGAATTGCTCTAATAACGCCTTTTCTCTATCAAGCTCCTCGCTCGAATCTTCGAGTAGTGGCAGGCGACCGACAGAGGGAATCAATTCATATTCAGAGTTCATTACTCCTCGAAAAACCATGTGGTTCTCTGGGACAAATCGTGTGGCAAACGAAAAGACTTTTTCTATCGTATCCAGACTATAATTTTTCATGTTGCCTCTCTGGCTTATACCGCCCTATTAGCTATCATTTTCGGCAATATACATGCCTTTGGCCATCATTTTTGACGGAGTTTCATCACTACTCAAATACAAGATACAGTCTGGGTTATAGTCTCCATTTTTATGCATTTCCCACTCCGATGCTAACAGCTTTGCCTCGAAGTGATTAAAATTGAGGTTTAACCAGTTTTGCAGTTGCTGAAAGTTGTCAGCAAACAATTCTCCTTGGTGTTCTTTATGTCCTGTATCAAGAAATATTGGATAGTTTTTATCTGATGCTGCCATCAACGCTTTACGTGCTACACCCAGTAACATTTGACCTGTAAATCTAAACTCATGGTCAACTAAATGATGACGAAGGCCGTATTTAATTCGAATTTTTTTGGAATGAGACCAATATCTATTTTCTAGCAAATCCAAACGTGTTTCGTAAGTTTTGAGAATTTCAGATTCAACAAAGCCTTTAGTTTCTTCTTTCAGTTGGTCGAAAGTCAGCAACTTTATATTTGTATTATTTGCAGCTTCTATAGCACCAATTTGAAACCCGCTACTAGAAACTATAAAAGCTTTATCTACCCCTAAGTCTTCAGCAATGCTTCTTAGTGCAAGTACATGTCCCTTGTTTACATTGCGCTTCCAATGTTTAGCTTCGATTATCCATTGTAAATCAATGCCTAGGAATTTAGTTTTTACATACACGTCTACATCATGTTCGGTTCTTACACCTTTCAAACAAACGTTGGTTTCCGATTCAGCACCGATAGACCTAAAATGCTGGCATATCTGTTCTTGAAATAAATACCATTCTTCTTGTCGCATTAATTACCTTTATCTCCAAGTTTGACTCTGACGGCTAACGCTTTGCTAAGCGGCAATAAAATAGCTGGCTAAAATTAGCGATGAACGAGCAAAAGCTAGCTGTTTTTTTGTTCGTTTTAAGCTAACTTTATCTATTCACTTATTTCAATAAGGTAGCTGTGGTTATAAATACTTTTAGGTGACTTACCTTTAATTGAGAGTGCCTCTGTCACTTCACTAAAGCTGAAATCCTGCCATCGGGCAGAAACGTCCCAATGTACGCCTTTTCCTTCGAGTTCATCAATTGTGACTTTCGAATCACTACTCATACGTGAAAAAACAACGTCAGTATTGATATTAAACTTTGTTTGTTTTGAGCCATTTATATAAATACATACATTTAAGTTTTTAGTGACTGAGCCATCAGTATCATTAAAGTAAATACCGAAGTGATCACAAGCAACCATAAATTCTGAAAAACTGTTGGACATAGTTATTTCCTTGATAAAGCGAGCCGTAAAGGCAACTAACATTCTTAATAACAGGCATTCTTGTTTTTCTGCTTGCCTGACGTCCCACAAACTTATCATAAATAATTAAAAGTTAAGGAAAATAAATCGCGATGTGCATTCTTTTCTCTCATTAAAACGAGCTAGCGTGTTATCACTCTTTAACAATGCGAATTATCCAGTGATATGAAAAATAAAGACTTGTTAATGTACTGTTTAGATGCACAGGAAAAGGTCGTAAAGGTGGCAAGTAAATCAGTCATAAACTTATATTAGATTTTGTAGGTAAAACTCACACTCCTAGATTCTGTAGAATATTTAATCTAACTCACTTTGTGGGAAATCCGTGTTAGCTCATAACTAAATCCCCTCCTAGCCTCCCCTTAATCAGCATCTTCGATCCATTGTGGTTCGTGAGAAGGGGAGGAACAGAATGCCGATCGTTACATACGCAGTTACACATTCAGCGCCAAAGAAGATTCTCCCCCTCGGTGCAGCTCTAAAGGGGCTGATGAACTTAACATGAGGGGGAGTTAGAGGGGGAGGGTGTTCGAAATCAGCCTGACCGCACGGGATATCAACGCTCTCAATTCAGAAAAGCATTACGCTTCACCCAAAAAAATGGAACGCCCGAGCGTTCCATTTTTCGTATCTGATTTATCTTAAACCTGCTCGCTTGGGTGTCCCCACATTAGCTCGCTTGCGTAAGGGCCAGTGACGCTTGAGGTAGATTCACCTACGCCGTCTAATGCGCCAGGGGTCAGTGCTTTAGCGAACCAGCACTCAAGTGGTGCAAGTGTTCTTACTGGTGGAAGCACGTTGTGTGGCGTGTTGTAGCGGTTGCCGTAGTGGAACGGTTCGCCCATCACGAAGATAACGTCAGCGTCGAGTTGTTTCTCGGCTTCTTCCATTAATCGAGTCGCGTGGTTATTGCTTACCTAACGAGGCCGCGAAACATTCTTGGTTAGGGTTACGCAGTTTGATGATGGTGTTGCTTGGGTCGACACGGTTCAGGACGTTATCGTTCAGATTGGCGTGACTGAAATCGGTACGAAATAGATCCGCGCGATACAGATCGACGTTGAGCATTTGCGCATGACTCATGTCTGCGTTTCGTAAATCAGCATCACGGAACGTCGCGTTGTTCAGATTCGTGTGGCTGAAATTGGCGTAGGTGATGTCAGCCTCATTCATGTTTGTGCCTGATAAATCGGTGCCACTAAGGTTGGCTCGGATTAGGTTGGCACAACGCAGGTCTAGGTTTTGAAGTGCTAGGTGGCTTAGGTCGGCATTACGTAATTGCGCTCGTTCGCCGCCTTGGTTTTCTAGCCACAGTTTGTGTTGTTCAAGAATAGAATCAAGCTCTTGCTGAGTGTAGGTATTCATAATTCACACCACCATTTTCAAAAGGGATACTGATATTGGGTATCCCTTTGTTTCGTCTCTCGCTGTCTCGTCTTTTGTTATCGTGCTTCTATCTATTGAGCTTCTTTCTGTAGAGAGCTAGCTAATCTTGCTGTGCCATATTTCGCTGTCTGGGCCGACAACGCATTCGCCATCAACTCGCATTGATAAACGAATCAGGCAGCGTTTGACCACTTCTTTAAAATCGTCTTCAGGCAAGTGTCTTACTGAATCAACCAAGGCTTTGCAGTGCGGAGCGGTTTGCTCTTTTAAGGTGTAGAACACCCACTTGCCTTTCTTCTCATGGTTGAGCAGGCCAGCTTTGTAGAGCATTTTTAGATTACGAGACACGTTGTATTGAGTTTCACCAATGATGTCCATTGCTTCAGCCACAGCCATGCATTCATCCACATGCAGGAACAACCAGAACAATCGCAGTCGATTGGGTTCTGATAAGGCTTTTAGCGAATCAATGTATTTTTCATCCATCATGGTTTTACCCTTCCAACTGAGTAGCGCCACTCTTTATGAGCGGCGCGAAGTTTTATTTTGTTCTGAGTAACCGATTTTACACAACGTATTGGAAGATAGCGCCACCAATGATGGCTGTCGTTAAGACGATTCCTACAAACGCGATTACGGCTTTTCTTTTTAGAACTGCAGATACTAGCGCGATTTCAGGCAAACTGGCACCTGTACCGCCAATAATAAGTGCTAATGCCGCGCCTAAGCCCATTCCTTTAGCAATTAACACGTTAAGTAGCGGAATTGCCATCTCGATACGTAGGTAAAGCGGGATACCAATCAATGAAGCGACCACGATAGATTGGAAGCTGTCACCACCTACGTATTTCTCTACTAAGTCTGCTGGCAAGTAAGCTGCCGAGAATCCACTGATCGCCGCACCCAATAGTACATACGGGATGATTCGCTTGAACAAAGCCCAAGCTCCGCCCATTGCATTACGCATTCTCGATGCTGAAGAAGGAGCCGCGCCACAAGTGTTGCCCGTGTTTTTGCTATTACTTGAACCTGAGCAGCCTTTGCCTTTGGTGTCTTCAAGCTCAGCACCACGTTTGATCTCGTTTCTCCAAGGAGATTTAGAAATCAAGTAACCACCAAGAACCGCAGCGGTAAAGGTCACCAAGAAGTACACCACGGTGATCTTCAATCCGAACGCGGCGTACACCATCGCCAATACGATGAAGTTACACAATGGCGCTGAGATGATGAAGCTCATCACAGTACCTAATGATGCACCCATCGACGCCATTGCCATGGTTACCGGAACCACGGCTGCGCTACAAAATGGGGTCAACATTCCGAACAATGCGCCCAACAAGGTTCCCCATTTATCGTGTTTGGTCAGCGTCGCTTGGAGTTTATCTTGAGGGATATACTCTCGCATGATGCCAGTCAAAACCGACACAATAGCGATGATAACGACCAGACCTTTGGCCACATAAAAGAACTCATTTAACGCAATAACTAATTTAGCATCCACAATTGGAATCTCTAGCAAGTGAAAAGAGGCTGAATCATATACACACATGCACAATCGTGCAAGTGTGTATATTCAAGTTGATTGAAAATAGACTAGGTTAAGCGTGCTTGTGGCTTATGGTTTTCTTCAGGGGTAATTGTGTCTTTAAGAGTTTTAACTTCTAAAAATCAATAGCTTAAATTCTTCATGCGAGGCGAGATATAGATGATGAAAGTAAGACAAATTATTTGAAAAATAATAATGAGACAGTGGGGATGTATGGGTTATTACGGGCATTACATTCTGTGAATGCGAGGCAAGCACAGAATATAACGTCGAGTATCACCGGGCAGGATCGACACTAGAATACATACTGAGTAGCAGGAAGTAGCGTAGGATAGTTAAGCGCTACGCTCGATTTAACTCAGTACGATTTTATTGAGTTGGATGTTTTATTTAGTTGGCATTTCAATGTCACCTGATTGCTCCGCCCAAGCAGCAAAGCCACCTGCGAGGTTTTTAACGGGTTTTAACCCCATCTCCGCGGCCATCTTGGCAGCGTAAAGAGAACGCAAACCGTGGGCACAATAGAACACGTAGGTTTTGTCTTGGTTGAATACTTTATTGTGTGCGGGGCATTCTGGATCAATCAAGAATTCCAGCATGCCTCTTGGGCAAGTAAAAGCGCCGGGAATAATGCCAAGCTTGTTTCTTTCTTCGGCTTCTCTCACATCGACAAACACGTAGTCATCAAGTGTGTTTTGCTTGTCGTCGCTACCATTGAATAGCGCTTTTGCTTCTTCTACCGACATATCTTCAACGACTTGGTAGGCTTCTTCTTTTAGGGCTTTAATGCCTTTAGTAATGGTTTGTGCCATGGTTTCCTCTCTCATTAAATTGGGTGATGGTGATGGTGATTAAATTAAGTGCATTTTATTAAGTTAGATGACGGTTATTTCGCAACATTGCCCGCCACATTCAGCGCGTCCCATGTTCGTGCAAAAGGAGGCGCGTAGCTGAAATCAAGGTAACCCAATTGTTGAGTCGTCATGCCTGCAGTAATCGCAACGCCTAATGCATTTAGCCGACCTACCGCGCCTTTCTTGCCGACAATTTCTCCACCTAAAAGGCGTTTAGATTCAGGGTCGTAAGCAAGTTTTATCTTGATGTCTTCTTGGCCGGGATAATAATCCGTTTGGTTCTTGTCATTAATGACAGAGGTACTGGTTGGCACTGCATATTGGTTTGCCATCCAATGAGAAATGCCCGTGCTAGCAAGCTCGTAATCAAGTACTTTCAAAGACGATGAACCTAAGAAACCATCGAGGAAGGTCTCTTTGCCTGCTAATCTGTCGGCCATCATTCGAGCCTGTTTATTGGCCGTGGTGGCAAGTGGCAAATACACGGGCTGATCGAGCGCTAAGTGATGAACCGTCGCGCAGTCACCTACGGCGTAAATATTCGCTACGGGTGTCGCCCCAAACTTATCGACTAACAAAGCGCCGTTAGGGAGCTTTGGTAGATCAAACAATTCGGTATTGGGTTTGAAGCCAAGCGCCAGAATTACGATGTCGGCTTGAATCGTGGTGTATTCAGGTTCCGCCG
This sequence comes from Vibrio sp. FE10, assembly GCF_030297155.1. Classification (NCBI taxonomy): domain Bacteria; kingdom Pseudomonadati; phylum Pseudomonadota; class Gammaproteobacteria; order Vibrionales; family Vibrionaceae; genus Vibrio; species Vibrio apostichopi. The sequence goes on from NZ_AP028067.1 coordinate 1,155,587, forward strand.
TATGGCTAGTGGCTTCGTTGGTGTAATTGGTCGCGGATTGAGTTTTGCTCACCGTAAGCAGATAACTCGTTTTCTCATTATTTCCTTCGCCGCTGTCTTTTGAAGCAAAACGCTCGATGTGTTCGACTTGGGTATTGGTCAGCAGGCTGGTTCCTGTGTCACGAATGGCATCTTCGACGTCGGAGATCATCTCTGGGCTGAATTGGCGGTTCATGATGTGCGCTTCGCGCTCAATAATGGTGACGTCTTTTCCTAAGTCATGTGCCGCATCGAACATCTCTAATCCAATAAAACCTGCACCAATGATTGCAACGCGAGGTTTATCTACTGCGAGCATGGCTTGTTTCACGGCAACGCCATCTTCCATGCTAGTGAGTGTGTAAACATGTTCGGTGTTATTCGAATCAGCACGTTCATGATTACCCACACGGAAAGAGGTCGCGAAGTCTGGAATTAAAGGGCGCGCACCTGTTGCAATGATTAACTTATCAAATGGAATATCTTGTGATTCGCCTTGCGTGTTGACTGTGATGATTTGCTGAGCAGCGCCCACAGCGACAACCTCAGTATTGATGCGAACATCGAGTCCGGAATCGATGGCTTGTTGCGGCGTGCGAGAGATCATGCGATCTGTATTTGGGAACTTGTCGCCAACAAAGTAGGGCAAGCCACACGCACCAAATGAAAGGTAGCTGCGTTTTTCAATCACGATAACGTCATCTGTAGGTTGGTTTCTTTTGTACTTGGCAGCAAAGCTCATACCTGCGGCACTGCCACCTAAAATTACGATTCTCATAGTGGTACTTCTCTTATAAGGGCGCGGCATTCGCACCCAGTGTTGATTTGGATGAATTTGAATAACTTGAGTGATTTGTTTTAAGCCGGAATCTCGTTGTTGGTTGTATTCGACGGGGATTGTACTTTGTACTGTTCTGTATTTAATGAACCGTTAGTTTTGGCAGTCAGCACGCCAGATAACATCGAACCTGAGATGTTGAGAGCGGTACGCGCCATATCAATCAAGGCTTCAATCGAGACCAGTATCGCGACAATTGTGATGTCTAGTCCCATGATGGTTAGCACGGCAACCGCTGCGAAGGTTGCGCCGCCACCGACGCCTGCAATACCGAATGAAGCAATAGCAATCACGGCGATAAGTTGCAGAACAAAGCTAAGGTCAATTGGGATACCCATTACTTGCGCTGCCATGATGGCGAGCATTGCTGGGTAAATACCGGCACAACCGTTTTGGCCAATACTGGTACCGAATGTCGCCGACATATTGGCTGTTTCTTCATCCACACCAAGGCGTTGAGTTTGTGTTTCTACGTTTAGTGGAATGGCGGCCATGCTTGAGCGAGAACCGAAGCCGAAGACCAATACAGGCCAAGATTTTTTCGCGAATATCTTCGGAGACAAACCAAATAAGCTTACAAGCACAAGGTGAACAACAAACATCACTGCGATTGCTGCGTAGCTTGCGATAACGAATCGCCCCATTTCTGAGAGTGCGAATAAATCGTTGTTCATCATGAATTTGGTCATCAAAGCGAACACTCCATAAGGGGTAAGCTTTAATATTTCTCGCACCATTGATAGCACGACTTCTTTCGCTGCATTGATGAAATCAACAAAACTTTGTACTTTTTCTGGCTTACGCTTTTTCACTTGTAGGATGCTAAAACCAAGGAACATACCGAATAGAACCGTCGACAGTGTTGAAGTTCTTTCTGCACCCGTAAGCATTTCAAAAATATTGGCTGGGATGATAGACAACACCAAGCTAGTAAAGGTGTTGTTAGACATCAGTTCTTGAGTCGAAAGCAAGCTGTCACTGCGCGCTTCAATGGCGGTGTTAGTCCCCATTGCAGAAACCAAGCTGTTCGCGTCGATATTGAATACGTAGATACTCGCAATACCGATGATCGCCGAGATAGCCACTGTGAAAATCAACACACCGATGACTTTCGGTGCGATTTTCGAGAGGGCGCTGGTGCCTTCTACGTTCATGATGGAAGCTGTCATCGCAACAAACACCAGTGGAATCACTATCATCTGCAGTAGCTTGACGTAGCCATTTCCGAACAGAGAAATTAACTCAGAGAACTGTAGGCCAACCGCGCTGTTTGTTCCGAGTGCTATTTGGATAATGCCACCAAAAAGAAGGCCGCCAGCCAGTGCGCTAAGCACACGGAAGTTGAAGCTTTTCTTCTGCTTTTTAAAGCGAGATAACACGACGTAAAAGCCGAGAAAAATTGCACCCAGTGCCAGTAAGGTAAAGCTCATTTTAAGCTCCTAAATCTACATCTAATAAAGTCACTGGAGCGAGGCGAGAAACGTGTGTGAGGTGGTGTTTTACCAAAGGAGCACACAGTTTGAAGCGTTGTCCAGTGAAGGAATATCTGTAAGACGAAGCTTGATAAAAAAAGACGGTAAAAAATCTCAATTAATTTTCAAATAAGAAAACGGTGCTATGACGAATCCGCCATAGCACCGTTGTTTGTTCTGATCTTTAGGTTGTTTGTTCTAATTTTTAGGCTTTTGATTAAAGGCTGTTTTTATACACTTTGCCGTCTTTCATGATCAGCTTTTGTGTCTCTGTGTTGGCCACACATGCCACGCCTTCCAGTGGGTTACCGTCGATAATCAATAGGTCGGCATACGCACCTTCAACAATCTGACCTAGCTTGCCTTCTTGGTAAGGGTGTTGGTAAGTCGACATTTCGAACAAGCGTCCGCAGTTTGATGTCGCCATGCGAAGCGCCGTGATGGTATCGAACACTTGCTCAATCGCACCAAGCTCATTCAGTTGAGTGGCATGGACGTAGGTTTCGCCAACACAGTCGGTACCAAAGGCGATGTTTTGGATGTCGTATTTCTTAATCAGTTCTGCCGACTTAAACATGGCTTTCCCCACACGCTCTGTCTTGCGGTATGTCTCTTCGTTCGGCAGCGGAATTTTGCGCTCAACAATCAGTGAAGAGGTAAAGTAAGACGGAATCACCCAAATGCCTTTCTCTTTGATGATCTCGGCAATGTCGTCATCCATGATGGTCGCGTGTTCGAAAGACATCACGCCTGCTTCTGCTGCTCGGCGCATTGCATCTGAAGTGTGGATGTGCGCGGCAACATAAGTACCGTAATCAGAAGCGGCCTCAACGGCGGCTTTCATCTCGTCTGATGTGAATTGGAGTGTGTCTAGCGGATCAAAGGTTGAAGATGCACCACCGCCTGCCATGATCTTGATTTGTGAAGCGCCCATAAACAGTTGCTCACGTACTGCTTTCAATACTTCTGAGCGTCCATCTGCCACTTTCATTGCGCCTTGCTTCATCATTGGCGAGTCTTCGTGTCCGTTAGCCAAACGTTCTTGCGCTTGGTTTTGACGGTAATCGGAGTGACCACAGGTTTGAGATATCGCTGCCATTGAAGGGAGAATACGTGGGCCAGTTGCGTAGCCATTATCGATACTTTTCTTAAGGCCAAGCGTGTTACCCGCCACATCACGAATGGTGGTAAAGCCGCGCATCAGCATCTCTTCTGAAATCTTCGCCGAGCGAATCGCCACTTCTTCACGAGTCATGGTGTCAATGACATTAAAAGGTGCAGATAGCGTGATATGAACGTGCGCATCAATCAGGCCAGGCATTACCGTGCCACCTTGAGCATCAATGATTTCATCCGCTAACGTTGCATCAACCTCGCCAATTTGAGTAATCAAGTTGTCTTCAATAAGAAGTGATACGTTCTCGATTAGGTTGTTATCAACACCGTTAAATACGTTCGCGTTAGTGATTAGCTTTTTCATAGTCTGCACCTTTTGGAAATGAGTGTGTGTCGCTGATGGGGTCATCATATGGGGCCCAGCATTTGAAGAATGGCCATTTGGTGACAAACAATGACGAGACTTATCTTTTGGTGCTTTTCTATATTTTTAAAAATTGCTTTATAGAGGAAAGCTAATTATTGGCGTGAGAAATGATCAATCGATAAAAACTAACAATTTTGAATGGAATGGTTGTGGTGTCATCAAATGGTAAGTTTTGCTCCGATTCGAACGCTAAGATGTATTTCAAATCGAGACTACTTATCCAATTAGAGAGAAACAGAATGACTAAATCAGACAAAGTTTACGGATTCAATACACCACAACGTCTATTCGTAGGTTACACGTTAGCTGTGTTGGTGGACTTAGTGGTCCTTAACTTCTTTGATGAGTACTGGGATTTCGTAAATATTGAGTCTTTTACTATCTCTCTGATTGCCGCGGTTCTACTGCAATTACTGTTGAAGCTGTCTATTGGTTTAGAACATAAAATTGCTGAGCACTTTAAGAGCAAACCGGGTACAGCACCTAAAGTCTACCGAGCAATCACGACTTACATCATCTTGGTGGGTTCAAAGTTCGTGATGCTAGAAGCGATTAACTTACTGTTTGGCGAGAAAGTGAGCTTTACTGGCCCTTGGAATGGTGTGGTGGCGTTCTTCGCCGTGGTATTTACGATTCTGATTGCTGAAGTGATTGTATCGAAGATCTACTTTGCACTTGATGATAAACAAGAATCAAACTTGAAAGAAAAGACAGCTTAAGTATAAGTAGAATTGAACATAGGGGAGTTCGGAATGAACCCTCAATTGAAAAGGGTTGGCAGTGTTGCCAACCCTTTTTTAGTTTTGTATTAACCGCCAATCAAAGTACACAATATCACGCAAAGAGCTCTGCCGAATCTATCTTCAGATTAGCAAAAACCATAACAACGCCATGATTCCTTTTCGTTTTACTTAGGACGCTATGGTGTACAGGTACTTTACCGAGAACTGGCGAAATAGAGTGCTATCTCATTGAAATCCATAAACTGTCGTTAGTGTCGATATTTCTTTACTCAAAACTAAGTATGCATTTTGTGTCATATGTGTTTTTTACACATATGTTTGTGAAGGGAACACCACAAACCGATAAAGGAAATCCAATGAAAGTAATCTTATCTAACCTTGGGCTTGCGATAATATGGTTCTTTTCTTCGCTCGTTAATGCACAACTAAACCTTTCCGTTCAGCCGTATCCTCCCGTTCAGCCACATATTCCTGTTATTGCCGATGAAGTGAAACATCAGTTGTCGAACCAAGAGTTGGTTGAGACATCGGGTGGTACACACACACTGCAACTTGAACATGCTGGTGCGTCATTCATTAAGCTTCACTTCAAGTCTCTTAATGTACCGAAAGGCAGCGTGTTACGTCTTAAGTCAAATACCAGTAGTGAGGTTGTGGAGTACCGTGACAGCCAAATAGACTGGTTTGCTCAATCGATTTCCAATGATTCTGTCGTCATTGAATCAATCTCCAATTCAAACGGGCAGCATATTCAGTTTGAAGTTGATTACTATATGGCGGGGAAAAGTGCAGACGAAGAGGCCTTAGCGACGCTATCTACTTGTGGTGTGAATGAACGCAAAGATGTTGCTTGCTGGGAAGACTCTCACGCAGAAAAAGTGGCTTGGGCAACGCCCGTTGCAAGGCTGCTCATTAATGGTCGCAGCTTGTGTACCGCGTGGCGTGTAGGGCCAGACAACCATATGTTCACTAATAACCATTGTGTCGCATCAGAGTCTGAGTTGAGAAATACCGAGGTATGGTTTAACTATCAGCGTCGTACATGTGATGGTTCTATGGCGACAACGGTTAAAGTGATGGGGAATAAAATACTCAGCACCGATTATGACCTGGATTACACGCTGTTTACCGTCGATGATTTTTCAAAGATAGCGTCGTTTGGTTATCTAGGGTTAGACGCTCAAGAGCCGATGTTCGGTGATGGGATTTATATTCCTCAACACGGAGCGGGTAATCCGAAAGAGCTTGCCATTGAGAGCGATCAAAATGGTTCAGGGTTGTGTCAGATCGATGTGGCTTCAGCGAATGGCCGAGGGTCAAATACGGATACTGGTTATTTCTGTGACACGATTGGAGGTTCGTCTGGGTCACCTGTTCTGCGAACCGATAACAACAAAGCCATTGCTTTGCATCATTTCGGAGGCTGCGAAAATCAAGGCGTGAAAATCAGTAAAATTTGGCCATTAGTGGCTTCGCATTTCAATGACGCGCTACCTAATGGCTCGGTTGGTGAGCCGAAGAATGAGATCCCAGAAGTGACTTTAGACAATTTAGTGTCTGATATCGCACTGACTTCAGGCGACCAAAAACTGTTTGTACTTAAGGCGGCGAATCGTACTGCTGGTGTTACCGTTACGATTAAGTCTGGTGTTGGGGATGCCGACCTATACATTCGTTCAGGACTGCAGCCAACCAAAAGTGACTACGACTGTCGCCCGTATCGTTCCGGTAACTTCGAGTCTTGCGATGCACTTAAGGTTGATGAAGACCTTTACATTATGATTAACGCGTTCCGCAGTTTCTCTGGTGTGTCTCTTTCTGTGTCGCAATCTCAATAATCATATTTAACTCGACAACTCGATAACTCTATCTATATAACGGTCATTATCGAGCCAATACGTTAGACTAAATTAATAATTAAAAGACGAGTCATATAGGTTCGTCTTTTTTATTTTGGTAATTAAACAGAATGATTAATAATTTTCAATTTGGTTTAAATATTGATTAGTTAATGCTAGTGAAATGTAGATGTTCTTTAAATAATCATCTTTCCCAATTAACCCTTACATTTCTGAGGTGTTGTTAGTTCTAGAAGGAAAATATACCTGATGGCAAACCTTAACATTCATAAAACCAATCATTGCTTTAATCAAGATCACAAATATCAATAAGCGCTGTGTTGCATATTTTATTTTTGAGTTATTTTCCTGCCGCCAATCATAAAGGAAAAATAATAATGAAAAAAACAATAGCGTTAGTGTCTGTAACCGCCTGCCTAAGTCCGTTTGCTTATGCTGATAATAGTAACGTTATCACCGGTGAATCGCCTGAAGGTGTCTACGTTCAATACCAATCGATGAATCAAGTGACTGAATCGATGAAGCAAGATGGCTTTACGTTGCATCGTTGTGGGATCAACACGCTTCGCAATAACATCCAAGCAAATCAAGGCTTGGAAGTCCCACATAGTCAGATCCAATGTGTGTATTCAAAACCGGGTCAATCAACGAGTGATGAGTCTGAGCTAATCTATTGGCACCTGAATGTGCTTTACAGCATGGAGAATGAGAACTTCATTGCTGAGAGTGAATTTGCAGAGCATTATACCAGCGAGATCTATACTCATAGCCCTGAATATCTTCTAGATATTGGCCCGCATTATTACCGTCAACGCTCTAAAGTGGAAGCGTTGGGAATGAAAGTGGGTGAGTGCAACCTACAAAAAATCTATTACTTTAGTGCGCCTACGGAAGAGTCATACTTATCAGATATAGCATCTTGCCCTGTATATAAGGCTGACGGTGAGCTTTCTGGTAATATTACAGTGGAAATTAATCATACTCCTGCTAATTTAGGTTACAGTGAGCGACTTGTTAATTTTTATGCAATTTAATAAATGACCGTATAGTTAATAATATAAAGCTAGAATCGTATGCGCTTATTAAGTTAAGTCACATTTAATAATTAAAAAGGGTTGGTATTAATACCAACCCTTTTTCGTCACCCGTTTATTTTGAACCGTCGTAAACTACATCCCCACGTAACACTGTCATCAACACCTGTGTTTTGGCTATTTGTCTTGCCGATACTGTAGTGATGTCTCGGTTGAGAATGGCGAAGTCAGCCGATTTCCCCACTTCAATAGAGCCAGTGATGCCTTCAATCCCAAGGCTCTTAGCTGCATTGATCGTGTAAGCGTCGATAGCGGTGTAGATATCGGTTAGGCCGGTTTTACCCATGAGTAAGCTGTTCGCGATGCCGACCAAAGGGTTGATGTCGTGTACGTTCCAGTCACTGCTCAAGGTGATATTGGCGTCGGTTTTGAGTATCGCGTCTAGGTTCATCATGGCTTTGGCGCGGCGAGCACCAAGGAAGGCTTCGGCCCATTGGTGTTGATGTTTGGCTATGTAATCAGACCCGACTTGGAAATCTGCCGAGACATTGAGTTGCTTGAAGCGGGGAACATCTTCATCATTGATTAACTCAATATGGGTTAAGGTATAAGGTTTTTGTGAGCCTTGTTTACGCACGCTTTCGATTGCATCAAGGGATTCACGAACCGCACCATCACCAATCGCATGAATGTGCGCACTAAAACCAATTTCATCGAGCGCGCTGAGCCACTCTTTCATCTGTGCTGGTGGAATGTAGTTCAAGCCATTCGGCGACTGCGGCAGGTAAGTATCCAAGTAGGGTGCGAGTGTTTTTGCAGTGCCATTAATGAAGATGCCATCGCTGTACATTTTGACCTGATCGACCAGTAGCAGACGGCTTTTATCATTGGAATACATCTTTTCGAATACTTCGAGCTGAGACGGGATCGCCATTGATGGGTAAACCCAAGGGCGCAATGACACGCGAGCAGTCAAATCTTGGTTTTGCTCTGCTTCTAGCCAAACGTCATACCAACTGCGTTTCCAGTACATTCGGCCGTCACCTATGGTGGTAATGCCGTGTGCAGCGGCTTCTTCAAGTCCGAACATTAAGCCTTGATAGCTTTGTTCAAAGAGCTCGCTTTGGCTGTTCCAAGCCATCTCCATGATTTGGTCGCCAGCATTATCCAATAAGATGCCGTTAAGCTTTCCGCTATCAGAATCTTTTAAATAGGCACCGCCTTGTGGATCTGGCGACTGCTGGCTGATTCGTGCGATTTTCAGTGCTTTTGAGTTGACCCACATCGAGTGCGAGGTTTGCTCCATGATTACCACGGGGCGGTCTGGAAAAATACTATCGATGATCTCAAGTGGTGTGTATTCAGAGTCGCTGTCGAGTGTCGACTCCAGAGAAAAACCATAACCCATTAGCCAACTTCTGCCATCGGTTTCGGCATTGATTTTACACGCTTCTAAGTAAGGGATTTGCTCTTCGAGTGTGGCTTCAGAATCCAGTTCGCAATTACCACCCAGCTCTGAGGCGGCTTCGAAAACATGGTTATGATTATCAATGAAGCCTGGAAGAACAAAGGCATTCTCCAAGTCGATGACATCGGTACTCTGCCCTTGAAAAGCTTTCGCTTGCGAGCGTTCGCCAATGAAGATGATTTTGCCTTTATGGGTAACGATCGAGTCCGATTCGCGATGCCCGTAGATGTCGGCATTAGTGAAGATCTGGTCTGCGGTTTGGCTATTCGTCTCTACTTGATTTTGAATAGTCGGTTGGCTTTGAGCAGCTGTGCTGTCTTGTGCAAGTACTGGCGAAATAGTGCCTAAGCTAGCGAGTAATGCAATCCATGCAGTGCGTGGCAAAGTGAGCTTGTTGTTCATTCTTATATTTCCCATGTTCCACTGTTTAATAAGTATAGAAAGCGAGTGGCCAGTGTGAAACTCTACATGAATGACAAATAAAAACTGCTTTTAATCAACAAGCTGTCGTTTGAATGAGCTTTATTTACGACTCTTGTATTAGGCTGTTACGCAGATCTTTTTTGTATTCTTCATGAGAGTTATAGCCATAAAGTTTCCAAGTGTTCTCACCTTTAATGTTGTGGTTGTAGGTGATCTCGCCTATCCACTGCTGACGAGTGGCAAGAATCATAGCGCGGATTTTTAATAATAAAGTGTCCATAGTTGCTCTCCTGGTTAAGTTCACTTGCAGTATATTTAGCGGTGACAACCGGATGAGTATCGTTAGCGCAATGTTCAATACTTTTCAGTCAATGTTCTCATTTGAATGGTTTGATGCGTATACTTTCAATATTAAAAAGTCACTGAGCATCGCAATGAAAGGTTACTTGGAAAAAGTGCCACAACGAATTGGCACGTCATGGCGCTATAAGAAAATTGTCGAGAACAGTAAAAGCTATGGTTGGCACCGACATGAAGAGTACGAGATAGCGATACATCGTCACTTTGCTGGCCATAGTTTCATTGGGCATCACCAAAGCGATGTGTTTCACAACCACATGATTTTGGTGGGGCCAGATTTGCCTCATGCTATTTATTCAGAAGAGAGTGCAGACGACTCACGAATATGTGAAACGCATGTGGTTTGGTTTCGTAAAGATTGGATAGAGCAATTAATCGCGTGCTGTCGCGAGCTCGAACCGCTGCGCGCATTGTTGGAAGATTCAAAGAAAGGTCTGCAGTTTTCGCCCGCTACCGCAGAGAAAGCGACGGAATTGTTGAACAAGGTGATGGACGAGCCACCACATCAACAACTGCTAATCTTGTTTTCTTTGTTTGCACTATTGCTTGATGACCAAGACGTGGTTCAGTTGATTAACCCTGTCTTTAATGCGGGGGACGAAGATGAGGTCAGCGATAAGCTGGATAAGATTGAAGCCTTCTTGGTGAATAACTTTATCCGTGATATCTCGGTTAACGACTTAGCCAGTCACCTATATATCAGTGAGAGTAGTGTTAGGCGGTTATTTCAAAAGCACTATAATGAGAGTTTTAGCCAACGGTTAAAGAAAATTAGGCTCAATGTGGCGTGTGATTTATTGCTCAACACCTCGTTGCCAGTGAATTTGATTTTGGAAAAAGTGGGATACGACAACCAAGCCAACTTCAATCGTCAGTTTAAATCGTATAAGCAAGTGACACCGACTCAGTACCGGTCAGCAATGAAGCATCACTGATTCATTTGCTGACGAAACGATTCACATAAGCTTCTGAATAATTTACTGTTATATGAACCATATAAACGGATTTAACGTATTACCAAGGATGTAAGTTAAGGCTCTCACATGACTTACTCGAATTACTATTAAAACAAGTCGAGGTTAGGATGAAGAAAATATTATTGCTGCTGAGTGTCATCTTATTGGGTGGGTGTGTCGGCATGCCTGAAACAGTAAAGCCCGTTCAACAGTTTGAATTGGATAGATACTTGGGCAAATGGTACGAAGTGGCTCGTTTGGACCACTCGTTTGAGCGAGGCCTCAATAGTATCAGTGCTGAATATAGCCTGCGTGACGATGGCGGCGTGAAGGTGATTAACCGTGGCTATTCAGATGAAGATGGCGAATGGAACGAGGCGGAAGGCAAAGCGTATTTTGTCGAAGGCAGTGATCAGGGTTATCTGAAGGTGTCATTCTTTGGTCCATTCTATGGCGCTTATGTGGTGTTTGAATTGGACAAAGAGAACTACCAATACGCGTTTGTTTCTGGCCCAGACACCGATTACTTATGGCTACTTTCTCGAACCCCAGAAGTTTCGTCTGAGGTAATGGAGAAGTTTACAAAGATGTCTAAAGAGCGCGGCTTCAATACTGACGAATTGATTTATGTGGAGCACTCAAAATAACGGTATATAGCGGTTAATTGGTCTTTACGTAACTTTACGTAAAGACCATGTTAAGTGTAATGATAATGAGTCAAAATAACATCTAGGTCAGAGACATAGAGTGGTCATTATGAATAAATCATTATCGAAACAGACTGTTATTTTCCATTGGCTTACCGGCATTTTGTTTATTGCTGTGTTTGTTATTGGGCTTCAATTCGAAGACATGCCGCGAGGCCCCGAAAAAGGCGAGTTAATGGGGCTGCATAAATCTTTAGGTTTGATTGTTTTAGTTGTCGCACTTTCACGCTTTGTATGGCGTATGAAAGAAGGGGCGATTGCTAGCGTTGCTGTGTTAACGAGAGCACAAGAAATTGCCGCGAAAAGCATCCATCACTTCTTACTGCTGGTGACATTGGCGATGCCAATCTCTGGTGCTGTGATGAGTGTGGCGGGTGGACGTGCATTAGAGTTATTCGGCATTGAGTTGATTGCTGCAGGTGAGAAAACGGAATGGTTGCAGTCTGCAGCTTCTTTCGTTCACGTTAATGCGGTGAACTTGATTATGGTGGCGTTTGCTCTGCATGTGTTAGGTGCATTGAAACACCAATTAGTGGACAAAGATGGCACACTGAGCCGCATGCTTGGTCGCTCATAGTTTAATAGTGAAAAGCAAAAACCAGACACCAAGATTACTTCTTATTTAGTGAACCTAACTTTGGTCTTGATAGAACGGTGAATACAAAAACACTCGGCATGTACCGAGTGTTTTTTTGTTTGTGCTACCTGAAAATCATACTCACTAAGCTTGCTTGCGAACCTGCAATACGCTCAATACTGATAGCGAAAGGAAGAACGCGGGGTCGCTCCAACCAAAGCCAACAAAGATACCGGTGAAAGCCGCATACAGTGTGATGATCGCACCCAGCATATTGGTAATAACCAAACCTTGGATGAGCTTTTTGGCGCTGATTCCCGCTTCAATATCTCGCAGTAACCATGTTATCGCTGCAATACCACCAAGGAAGATACTGGTGTGTTGAGATAGAAAGTAAGCGTACTTGTCATTAATTTCCACGCCGTACATAGGCCACATGACCGTTGGTAGGAAAAACAACGCGAAGGCAAACCCTGCGTAAATGATGCCGTGTAGGCTTAAAAACGTTTTATTGTTCATTTGTTCTCTCTCTATCTCGTGCCTTTCGCTAATTATTCATTCATTCCATTAGCCGTTGATTGGGCCTTTGTTAATGGTAGTTAATGGCTGGTTTACGTCAAAAATCACGCCGCGTACTTCTTCTACGCCCATCTCTTTCAAGCGAGCGGCATGCATGGCTAGGTAAGTTTCCGCACTGAGTTGATCTTCAAAAAGGTAGACGCCACCGCCCAGTTTTTCGGCTTGGTTTTCTGTCCAGATTTTCCAGATCATGCCCGGTTCGTTGTTGATAGACTTGGCTAGGTCAACGAGTGCGTTCGACATCTCTTCACCGAAAGGGCCTGAAAATTCAAAATCAACTTGTAGTAGTTTCATGGTGTTTCTCCGTTTAACAAATTTCGTTTAACAAAATCCGCTATAAAAAATAGGTGTTTAAGACAAACAAGCCATTCTCGTTTGTTGTTGAGATTTATATTGCCTGTTGAAATAGATATTACCTGTAAAAAACAGACAGAAAAGTTCATAATATTGCCATTAACTGTCAGGATTTTAGACCGATGAGATTAAAGACCACCCTAGACCAATGGCAAACACTCTATGAGATAGACCGCGCTGGCAGCATTCAGGCGGCGGCACTGCAATTGAATAAGAGCCACACCACGCTGATTTATGCGTTGAGAAAATTGGAAGACCAGTTGGGTGTGTCTTTGGTTCAGGTTGAAGGGCGAAGGGCTGTATTATCGGAAGATGGCAAAGCCTTATTGCGTAGGGCGAGCAGCATGCTGGAACAAGCGCGAGAACTAGAGCTGATCAGTGAGCAGTTAGCAAAGGGTGTGGAGTCTGAAATTGTGGTCGCGGTTGATCACTTATGCTGCCTTGAACGTCTTTATAAGCCGATGGCTGCGTTTATGGCAGAGAACAACACCACCTCAATCCAAGTGGTAGAAACATCGCTATCTAAAACCACTGAAATGGTTACCCAAGAACGAGCCGATGTTGCCATCATCAACCTGCCAATTACCAATTACTCGGCTGAAGCTTTTGGGTTCACTAAGATGGAGCCCGTTGTAGCGAATTCGCATCCGTTAGCTAGCATGTCATCCATGTCGCTCAATCAGCTGTCGTCTCTTCCACAAATTGTAGTGAGAGATTTAGGTGCTCAAGCTAGTCAAGGCAGTAAAAATCTGGGTGAGAAAAAGGATGTGGGTTGGTTGAAGTCGAGCCAGCGTATTACGGTCGATAATTTCGACCATGCATTTGGTGCGGTAGAGCAGGGTGTTGGGTATTGCAGGTTACCTAAACATATTGTCGATAGCCGAGGAAGTGACAAGCTTGCGGTATTGAATGTAGAAAATGGCAGTGGTTATCAAGTGCCGCTGCATCTGACTCTGCCGAAAGGTGCGAAGACAGGTCCAGCCGCAAAACGTTTCTATGAGTTACTTCTTGAGTCAGCTTCTAATGCGAGCTAACGGCGACATGAACCTTGAACGATTAACGAGGCTGATTGCCGTTCAAGAATAGTGCGACACATTCACGAGTGTAGTGAAGTCTTTCTTCTTGTGACTCTCCGCTATCGTGTCCGAAGAATCCCCAATACGCCGATTTGCCGTGAAACATCAGCAACAGTTGGCGTGCAGCAATGGTTGGTGAACTTGATGTTGAAAGCGTTAAGTCACCCGAATCTATTTTCGACTGTAAATAATCAGCGAGTAACTTAGTGGTCTTCTGTGGCCCTGTTTCTAAATAAATAGAGGCTATCTCTGGATGTGTGTTGGATTGGCTAACCGCATTCTGAAAGGTCTGTCTAGATTGCTCATCAAGTAACAAATCTTGAAACTTCACACCAAACTTCACCAATTCTTCTTCCAAAGTGGCATTCATATCAAAGGCTGCAGGGCTCAGTTCGCGCTCTGCACATTTGGTTTGCATACAGGTTTCGAAAAGTTCGTCTTTGTTTTTAAAGTGAGAGTAGACCGTTTGCTTTGAAACGTTCGCTGCTTTCGCTATCTGATCCATATTGATCTTGAAGCCATACTCAGAGAAAAGCTGGCTTGCTGCGGTTAAGATCTGCGATCTCTTCTGTTCACTCTTGATGATTTTAGTCACGTGCTGTTTCTCGTTACTTGCTTGGTACTTGGTGTTGCTCAGTTCAATGCATTTCGTTCTGCGCTAAGCATTATGCTTTTTGTGATGGTTTTATCAATCATTAACGATGAAACTTATTTTTAACATAATCAAACTAGACAGTCTAGTTTGGTTTAGTTAGTCTAAAAAAAGAACATGATTGAGTACTGCATAGGAACAGTGAGTATGTATAAATTGATGAAGGGAAGTGCGGTGGCGTTGTCTCTATCGGCTTTTCTTGTTGGATGTGGCGAAAAGGAACAAGCCCAAGAGTCGGTTGATTCAACCGCTGAAGCGGCTTCGAGCGTCCAAACCATTTTAACTGTAGAAACGATGGCCTTGGCGCTGTCTTCCTCTTATGCAGTGCAGCGTGAATATGTGGGTGTGGTTAAGGCGGGTCAGCAGGCTAACCTTGGTTTCGAATTGGCCGGAAAAGTAAATGCGATTTTAGTGGATGTCGGTGACACAGTAACCGAAGGTCAACCGTTAATCCGGTTAGATACCCAACTGCTGCAGACTGAATCTAGCCAATTGAAAGCACAAGCCGAAGAAGTGAAAGCTCAACTGAGTCTTGTGGCCGCGAACTTAAAGCGTCAGCGCTCATTGAAAGCAAAGGGCTTCAGTGCTGAGGCGGAAATTGATTCGTTAACCAGTGAACAGCGCGTGTTGCAGGCGAACTTACTGCGTATTGACGCCTCGGTAAAAGGCAATGAATTGAAGTTAGTTAAGTCGACGGTTCGTGCGCCTTATTCGGGCACTATCGCAACGCGTTTTGTGTCGTTGGGTGATGTGGTGAATGTCGGTAATCCTACTCTTACATTGCTTGCTTCAGAAGGCAAAGAAGCCTTTATCGGTATTCCTGCTCATCAGATGCAAAAAGTAACCTCGCTTTCTAAGCCAAGTATTCGTGTCGGGCGAGATGATTTCGCTGTGACTCTGTTGAATCCGGGTGCAATGGTGGATACGCAATCTCGCAGTGTCGGCTTACGTTACCTTTTCCCTGAGCAAGCGTCTGTTTTAGAAGGTCAGCTTGCTTACCTTAAGTTTGACGAGCAAATCGATGATCAAGGTTATTGGGTGCCGTTAACGGGTTTAATTGATGGATTACGTGGTGTGTGGAACATCTTCGTGGTGGGTGAAGACAATAAAGTAGAGCGCCGAAGTGTTCAGGTTCTGTTTGCTAATAACCAACAAGCCTATGTCAGCGGTGCCATTACCGAAGGCGAGCAGGTGATCGCGAGTGGTCTACATCGCTTGGTTCCAGGTCAAACCGTGAAGCCAGCCAACGTGACGGCTGAATAGGAAATAGTATGAAAATCATAGAGACTATTTCCAATACTCGACTGCTTATTTTAATGACTGCGCTGCTCATGGTGAGTGGTATTTCTGCGTTCATGACGCTGCCTCGCGCAGAAGACCCAGTCATCATCAACCGTTACGCCAACATTACCACCAGTTTCCCCGGTGCCAGTGCCGAGCGTGTTGAAACCTTGGTTACTGAGGTGATTGAGAACAAGCTGCGTGAGCTGAGTGAAGTTAAACTCGTGAGCTCAACCTCAAGGCCGGGCGTGTCTATTGTCACGCTAGAATTGAATGACACCATCACCGAGCCAGAGCCGGTTTGGTCTCAAGCTCGTGACAAACTGTCTGACATCGAATCCATTTTACCTGCGGGTTCTCATTCTCCCGATCTCGACAGCGACCATACTTACGCTTTCACCACCATCGCATCTCTGACTTGGTCAGGTGCAGGCGAGCCAGACCGTTTAACCCTTGGGCGTTATGCCAAAGAACTTGCCAAGCGATTACGAACCTTGTCGGGAACTGAATTCGTTGATGAATACGGGATGCCTCAAGAAGAAATCCAGATAAGTCTACGAACGGCTGATGCCGCAGCGCTTGGGCGTTCGAGTGCTAATATCGCCGAATCGTTAGAAGGGGCAGACGCTAAGAACTCGGCGGGTGAATTGGTCAGTGCTTATTCTCGTTTTGGTTTAGAGATTGAATCGGAACTTGATTCCATTGAACGTATTAAGCAAGTCCCAATCGCGACTGACAGCAATGGTCACATCATTCGTATGGAAGACATTGCTTCGGTGAGGCGTGGCGAGAAAACTCCCCAAGATCAGATTGCCATTATTGATGGTGAGCCGGGCGTGATTGTCGCAGCAAGAATGCATCCTGATCTTCGTGTCGATAATTGGACATCACGAGCGAATGCTCTTATTGAGGAGTTTCAACAAGAGCTGCCCAGCAATATCGATGTCACCGTGTTGTTCAACCAGCAAGGTTATACCGAAACACGCCTAAACGACTTAGGCAAAAGCTTGATGATCGGTTTTGGCTTGATCTTGATTGTGCTGTTCGTGACCTTAGGTGTGCGTGCTGCAATATTGGTGGCGATTTCGTTGCCACTGACTTCACTGCTTACATTGTCGATCATGAAGATGACCGGTGTGCCAATCAACCAGATGTCAGTCACGGGTTTAATAGTGGCACTCGGGATCATGGTAGATAACGCGGTGGTAATGGTCGATACCATTCAGGCGTATCGCTTGAAAGGGCAGCACAGAGCAGAAGCGACCATGAATGCGTTGAAGCACTTGTGGGTGCCTTTGCTGGGTTCAACATTAACCACGGTATTGGCGTTTGCGCCGATCATTCTGATGCCGGGTGCATCGGGTGAGTTTGTGGGTGGTATTGCGATTACGGTGTCGTTCTCGTTGATCGGTTCTTATGTGATTTCGCATACCTTAATCGCAGGCTTAGCGACCAAGTTACTGCCGAAACAACTCAGTGATGTGGATAAGAAAGGGCAACATCATTGGTATATGACAGGCTTAAGAATTCCTGCATTAACACGTTGGTTCTCATCTTCTGTTCGCTTTGGTGTCACGCATCCAATCATTACTATTGCTTTGGTGTTGTTGGTTCCGTTTACTGGCTACTGGAGTATGTCTCAACTGACTGAGCAGTTCTTCCCGCCATCAGACCGAGACATGTTTGAGATTCAGGTGTACATGCCGCCTCAAGCGAGCATTTATGCGACCAAAAATACCTCTGAAAAAATAGACGACATCATTCATCGCTATCCAGAAGTGGAGCGCATTGATTGGCTAGTGGGCGCGAACTTCCCATCTTTCTATTACAACTTACAAGCAAGACAAAATAATGCGCCTTACTTCTCACAAGCGATGGTGAAAACCGAGAACTTTGACCAAGCCAATGCGTTGATTCCAGAACTGCAAAAGGTGTTAGATAACGAGGTACCGGAAGCACAAATCTTGGTACGAAAGCTTAATCAAGGGCCTCCATTTACTGCGCCCGTTGAGCTGCGTGTTTATGGTGAAAACCTCGATACATTAAAAGCGATTGGTGAAGATGTTCGCTTGATTCTGGCAGGTGTACCTCATGTCACTCACACGCGAGAAACATTGCAGCCGGGTACACCTAAGGTGTGGTTGAAGGTCGATGAAGACACTGCGAAACTTAACGGTATCTCACTCAATCAGTTTGCTGGCATGCTGCAAACTACGCTAACAGGCCGTGAAAGTGGCTCAGTGATTGAGGGCAGTGAATCGGTACCAATCCGTGTTCGTGTCGCGGATGATGCGCGTGAAAATCTAGCGCATTTAAGCAATATTCGCTTGCCGATCAGTTCTGATGTTTACTCAACGGGGATTAATGTTTCAACTCTGGCAGAGCTTGAACTGACGACCAGTCGCGGTGCGATTACTCGTCGTAACGGGCAGCGTGTGAATACCATTGAGGGTTACATTGAAGCGGGTGTCTTGCCTCAAACTGTCCTTAATGAGTTCCAAAAACGCTTAGAAAGCTATGAGATGCCATCAGGTTACACGATTGGTTTTGGTGGTGAATCGGCTGAGCGTGACAATTCAGTCAACAGTCTTATCTCGAATGTCGCCGTTGTGGTGGTATTGATGGTGTTGGTAGTGGTGATGTCGTTCAACTCGTTCCGAATGAGTAGCATCATCTTCATGGTGGCAGGATTGGCTGGTGGCCTAGGGCTGTTGTCGGTGTGGATCTTCGGTTATCCGTTTGGCTTTACGGTGATCATCGCCATGCTCGGGATTGCGGGCTTAGCGATTAACGCTGCCATCGTGATTCTGACGGAATTGAAACTCGATGAACAAGCTTCATCAGGCAATGTGGATGCGGTGGTAGAAGCTGTGATGTCGTGTACGCGTCATATCAGTTCGACAACGATCACGACGGTTGGCGGCTTTATGCCACTGATCATTGCTGGTGGTGGCTTCTGGCCTCCGTTCGCGGTCGCGATTGTCGGCGGTACCGTATTAACCACGCTTATTTCTTTCTACTTTGTGCCTGTGGTTTATCATTTGATGACTAAAAATCAGCGCAAGGAAGTCGTGACTCCAACAGCCTAATCTCTCTTAATGACTATTACTCCTCTCCCTTGAGGGGAGTAATACCCGCTTAAAACATATCTTAATATCCCCAAAATCGGCTTTTTATCTTCATCTTTGACCGTTTTTTGCTGCACATAGCTGACATTATTATCATGAAAATCAACGTGTCATTCGAGTGCCTGATGGGTTGTTATCTCTAGTGATATCTTTTGTAAATACCTTTGAAATCGTATGTGAATTCATAAATTTGATGATCGTCACACTTTGTTTATTTCGCTCTTTCTAATGTAATCCAACATTGTTGTTTCTATTGCTTGTTTACTTTTCTCTCTCCCGTTTCCCCTTAATCCTTTTCCGCACATGGCTCAACTCGTGTGGCACGCCTATGTCGTGCGTCTGAATTGCGTCAATTTTCCATATCTCACTTTCATAACTGGAAGGTTAGTTTCCAAGTTTGTTTGGTGAGCTTTCAATTTCAACTCCTCATAATGCGCCAAATGTAACAATGTATTTCAAAGTGTAACAATTAAGTCATATTTTTTGTGTGGTTTTAACCGTGCGGCAATGTTTCGACTGCGCAGCACTGCCGTTATAACTTGGCAGTTCAACGGTTCAACTATCGACTGTTCAACTGTCTACTGTTCAAGATAGTGGCTAATTCCGTTTCGCTTTGAGATGCGTCGTTTCACATGCTCAACACATAAATATTCTAATGACCATGACAACCAGTACTCGGGCGTTCGTTCTGAGGCTGGATAACCATCGAGAAAGTTAATGGAAGCTTCAAGATATAAACGCATTTTATCGAGAGCAAATCTGTCGAGGATTGGTTTGGTGGGAACCGTCCTGATGCTCGAAGGATGTAACTCCGCATTGCTCGACCCAAAAGGTAGCGTTGGCGTTCAGGAAAAGGAGCTGATTATTACGGCTCTGTTGCTGATGCTGATTGTCGTCATCCCTGTGATTCTGATGACCATCTACTTTGCCTATAGATACCGCGAAAGTAATACCACAGAAGAGTATGCACCTGACTGGGCGCACTCAACCAAGATCGAAGTGGTGGTATGGACGATTCCAATCATCATCATCGCGATTCTTGCCACCATCACTTGGCGTTCAACACACGAACTGGAGCCTTCCAAGCCTCTGGAAAGTGATGTGCAACCTATGGTGATCGAAGTGGTCTCTCTGGACTGGAAATGGCTGTTCATCTATCCGGAGCAAAACATTGCGACGGTTAACTATGTGGCGTTCCCGAAAGATGTACCGGTGACGTTTAAGCTGACTTCAGACAACATCATGAACGCGTTCTTTATCCCGCGCCTTGGTTCGCAGATCTACGCGATGCCGGGAATGGTGACCAAGCTGAACTTGATTGCTAACCATGAAGGTGACTTCAAAGGTTTTGCATCGAACTACAGTGGTAAAGGGTTCTCTCAAATGAAATTCACTGCATCAGCTATGCCTGACCAAGTGGCGTTTCTAAATTGGGTGGAAAAAGTGAAAGCTAGCCCAGACCGTATTGAAGATTGGGATCAGTTCCGTTCATTGGCTGCGCCAAGTGTTGCTGAACCTGTGACTTTTTTCTCCAGTATCCCACCATTTTTATTCACTGATGTCGTGACCCAGCACCCTGGTTCAATGAACTGTTTGCCGGAAACCCAAGGATAATCGTCATGTTTGGAAGATTAACTCTAGACTCAATTCCCTACCACGAACCCATTATTTTATTCACCTTAACCATGATCGCTTTAGTGGGCGGTTTAGTGGTGTATGCGGTAACAAAAGCAGGTAAGTGGCAATACCTTTGGAATGAATGGTTTACGTCTGTAGACCACAAAAAATTGGGCTTCATGTACATTGCTGTGGCAATGGTGATGTTAGTTCGTGGCTTTGCCGATGCGGTCATGATGCGTAGTCAGCAATTGCTTTCTGCAGCCGGTGAGACAGGCTATTTACCGCCACATCACTACGACCAGATCTTCACGGCTCACGGCGTGATCATGATTTTCTTCGTTGCGATGCCTTTGGTTATCGGCCTGATGAACATCATCGTGCCGCTGCAAATTGGTGCTCGTGATGTTGCATTCCCTTATCTGAATAACCTGAGCTTCTGGCTGTTTGTGGTGGGTATCATCCTAACCAACATGTCACTGGGCTTAGGTGAATTTGGCCGTACGGGTTGGTTGGCGTATCCGCCGCTTTCTGGCATTGAGGCCAGCCCGGGAGTCGGGGTCGATTATTGGATCTGGGCGCTGCAAATATCCGGTGTGGGTACCACATTAACGGGTGTGAACTTCTTCGCGACCATTTTGCGCATGCGTACTCCGTCCATGCCAATGATGAAGATGCCAGTATTCACTTGGGCATCTCTGTGTGCCAACATCCTGATCATCATCTCTTTCCCAATCCTAACGGTAACCATCGCGTTACTGACTTTGGATAGATATATCGGCACGCACTTCTTCACCAACGACCTTGGTGGCAACGTGATGATGTATGTGAACCTGATTTGGGCATGGGGACACCCTGAGGTGTACATCCTAATCTTGCCTATCTTCGGTGTGTTCTCTGAAGTGACGGCAACCTTCTCTCGTAAAAAACTGTTTGGTTATACCTCACTGGTATGGGCGACAGTTGCTATCACCATCCTTGCGTTTGTGGTTTGGCTACATCACTTCTTTACCATGGGTTCTGGCGCCAACGTGAATGCCTTCTTCGGCATCGCGACCATGATTATCTCTATTCCAACCGGGGTTAAGATCTTCAACTGGCTATTCACCATGTACAAAGGACGTATCCGCTTTACCACGCCAATGATGTGGACGGTGGGCTTCCTAATCACCTTTACCGTTGGTGGTATGACGGGCGTATTGATGGCGGTTCCGGGTGCGGATTTCATTCTGCATAACTCGGTATTCCTGATTGCTCACTTCCACAACGTAATCATCGGTGGTGTTGTCTTCGGTTGTTTTGCTGCGATTGGTTACTGGTTCCCGAAAGCGACCGGTTTCACTCTGAACGAGCTTTGGGGTAAACGCGCATTCTACTGTTGGATCATTGGTTTCTTGATGGCGTTCTTGCCGCTTTACGCTCTGGGCTTTATGGGCATGACGCGTCGTTTGAGCCAAGACATCAACCCTGAATTCTTCCCACTACTGGCGGTTGCGGCTGCAGGTACGGGCGTGATTGCGATGGGTGTTGTTTGTCAGTTCGTGCAGATTTACGTGAGTGTTCGTGACCGTGACCAAAACCGAGATCTAACCGGTGACCCGTGGGGCGGACGCACATTCGAATGGGCAACGTCTTCACCACCGCCGTTCTACAACTTTGCAAAACTGCCTAAGGGCGATGAGATCGATTCGTTCTGGTATCAAAAGCAAAGTGGTGAGTTTGATCCAACTCAGGAAGAAGAATACGAACGTATTCACATGCCGAAGAATACACCGACAGGCATTTATGTGTCTGCATGGGCGTTGGCATTTGGCTTCGCAATGATTTGGTACATCTGGTGGCTAGCGGCGGCAAGCCTAGTGGGCATCGTGGTGACGTGTATTCAACACAGCTACAACGACGATGTGGACTACTACGTGGAAGTTGAAGAGATCAAAGCGATTGAAGCGGCTCGACGTGCACAGCTTGAAGAAGCGAAGAAACAGTCAGTGAAAGGCGACAACTCTGGTCGTGGTAACAGCGCTGACGGTGATAACAACAAAAATAAAGATGATTTGGAGACGACGTATGCAAGCTAATACTCCGTCACACACTTATGATCTTGCACATTCGCATGATCATCACCACGAAGCTGCGGGCAACAAGTTGTTTGGCTTCTGGGTTTACTTGATGAGTGACTGTGTCCTGTTTGCCACGCTTTTCGCGACTTATGCCGTGCTTGAGAGTGGCTCTATTGCTGGGCCTACAGGCAAAGACATCTTTGAACTGCCGTTCGTGTTTGTCGAAACCATGATGCTGCTGTTCAGTAGTATCACCTTTGGCTTTGGCATGATTGCAATGAAGCGCAAAGACGTTACTGGACTGAAGCGATGGATAAAAGTTACGTTCGTATTGGGCTTAGCCTTTATCTGTATGGAAGTGTATGAGTTTCATCATTTGATTGCAGAAGGCTATGGCCCTCAAGAGAGTGCATTCCTTTCGGCGTTCTTTACCTTGGTCGGCACACACGGTTTGCACGTAACGTTCGGTCTGATTTGGATGGCGGTGGCATATCACCAGCTTTCAACTAAAGGTTTGAACGACAACATGTCGATGCGTTTCCAGTGCCTGAGCTTATTTTGGCACTTCCTTGATATCGTTTGGATTTGTGTATTTACCATCGTGTACTTAATGGGGGTGATGTAATGGAACAGCATCTAGACAGCGGTGCAACGGATTACGTGAAAGGCTTTATTGCGTCACTGATTCTAACCATTATTCCGTTCTACATTGTGTGGGCACATGCGCTGCCAAGCACTGAAACTTACGTGATCTTGTTCGGTTGTGCGTTGGTACAGATCTTTGTGCACTTTAAGTACTTCTTGCACATGGAAGCGAAATCGTCCGATGGGCGTTGGAACTTGGTCTCACTGATGTTTACCGCCATTGTTGTATTGATTCTTATCGCTGGCTCGGTATGGATCATCTACAACATGAACGTCAACATGAAGTTGTAGGCTAGGGTATGCTGAAAAGTTATTTGTCTATTACCAAGCCGGGCATCATTTTCGGCAACCTGATTTCTGTTGCGGCGGGGTTCTTCCTCGCCGCGAAAACAGAACCAGCCAGTGCGATGTTGTTACTGACAACGTTAGCGGGTGTAGGGTTTGTGATTGCATCAGGTTGTGTGGTGAACAACATCTTTGATCGAGATATCGACCAGAAAATGAAACGAACCCAGAACCGTGAATTGGTTCAGGGCAATATCAACACAGACGTCGCATTTATCTATGCGTTAGTCATGTTGTTGGCTGGCACGGCGTTGCTGTTTCAATTCGTTAATCCTATGTCTGCGGTGGTGGTGTTGCTTGGCTATGTGTTTTACGTCTTTTTCTACACCATGTGGTACAAGCGTAATTCCGTTTACGGCACCTTAGTGGGCAGTATTTCTGGCGCGGTTCCGCCGCTAGTTGGCTACCTTGGTGTCACGAACTACCTGAGCTTAGAAGCCGTTCTATTGTTCATCATGTTCTGTTTATGGCAGATGCCACACTCGTATGCAATTGCGATGTTCCGCATTCAAGACTACCGCGATGCAGGCATTCCTGTGTTACCAGTCAAAGAGGGTGTCGACAAAGCACATCAGCATATGAAAGCGTATGTGGTTGCTTTTGGCGCAGTTGCTCTGGCGTTGTTCTTACTCGGAGAAGCGGGTTATGAATACTTAGTGGTGTCGGCGGCGGTTTGCTTTATGTGGACCAAAGTGACATTTCGCAAAGTCGATTGCCTCAACTACATTCAGTGGTCAAAGACCGTCTTCAAGGTCTCTCTGCTGGTGGTGATGAGCATCAGTGGCGTCCTCGGGCTAGAACTGATTCCACTGCCTTTTTTGTGAGGTAAATCGAGCGCAAGCCAAAAACCGAGCCATGTTGAATAGCTCGGTTTTTTTTGCTTATTTTTGAAAGCTCAAAGCTCAAAGCTCATAACTTATAGATTATGGCTTTGGTTGAGAATTGATAGCAGGGAGCTTTCTAACATGTCCTGTGGAAAGGCGTATAGCTAGTTGCCATTGTTAATGAACAATTGAACTTACGATTGCCATTAGCGACGTTGAGTAAAACTTTGTTATATACACCATTGACGCTGTTAATATCGACATAACCAAAACTCTCATAGGTTGAGTCGTATGAGTAGTCTCGGTTATCGCCTAAAACAATTAATTTTCCTTCAGGCACATGCCAAGTAATACTGTTTTCAAGTATGTTCGAATCTTCTTTGAGATACCTAACATTATATTGGCTATTACCTATTTGTTCTTTTATATAAACGTATCCATTCTCTTTTTTAGTCACTCCATGTGATACCTTAGTATGATTAATATAAAGTTCGCCATTGTCTAATGTGATGGTATCTCCAGGTATTCCAATAACTCTTTTTCTAAAGGTTATACTTTCACTTCGGTGTTTAGGTGGGTGTTGAAATCTAATGACATCGCCATACTCTGGTGTATATCGACCAGGTCGAACGCCACTTACTGTTGTCCAGTATTTTCCCTCAAAGGTAGGCGCCATACTTAATCCAGTATTGGTATTGATCGAGCTAGAAAAAAAATAAAATAGCACGAATATCCAGAACGCAAGCGAAGTCGATACCGAAAGAAGGACCTTAAAGCTCTTCATAACGGTTTCTCCGACTGCAATATCTTTCAGCAAGCATGGTGATACTGTAGTTTGCTATAACAAATGAGCAATAAAATAGCCCTAAAACTACAATGATTTCAATGATGTCATTGAATCCACCAGAGAATAGATTTTTACAGAGTGAGTAGTAGAGAAACAAGCTGAAGCCTAGAAAAGTCGCAGCTATTGCCAGCAGAATCCATTCTACCTTTGATAAATTACGGTTCATTACTTTTACACCAAGAAAAATAAAATTACAGGTAAAGCAAGCAGTCGGCTAAATATTTTTAAAGGTCGATACCAATAAAAAGGAAGACGATGTACTAAGCTGTTTGATTTATAATTTAGGTGATAAAGCTCATCAATAAATGATCTTTTTATATTGTCTATCACAGTTAAGCCTAATTGTTTTTTATTTAGAATGGTATTGTGGCAACAAAACCTGACATTTTCTGTCTAAATCAAAGAAATCACTAAATTTAATATATTTGTAATAATGTAAAAGTATTATTTATCTTGATTATGTTTTTCGTTTTAACATAACTAACAATAGTTATTTTTTATTGAATTAATATTGGATGAGCCAATATTGAACTTCATATGTGGTGATGTTTAAATCTAATGGGCATAAACGTTCATTGCGTGTTTAATGTCGTGTATTACATCCGTACGTAGTTTGAGCGGCTTTAAAATTTCAACGCAATCGGCGTTGTTAATGAGCCATCTTTTGAAATCTACGCTATCACGAGCTTGAGCCTTTACAATGTAATGACTATGAGCGGTCTCTTCTATACTCTGACATTCACTGAGTTTGTACTCGTCGACAAACCGGTTGTTCCCATCTGTGTCTCTTGTCATTTTTAACAGCACTTCATAGGTTTCACCACCATTGACCATTTTTCCATTACTTGTCGAAAGGTAAGTTGTAAGGCAAAAGCTTTCTTGGTTACCCATTGAAAAACTCTGACCTGGATGAATTTCAACATGATCAATATTATGAACTGTGTACGTCCGATATTCGCTGAGCATCGAACTGCTCTCAGCATTTTTTCTATAGCGCTCTCGGCCGACAAGATAGAAGGCTTTTTGGTACACAAATGATGCATAAGGGTCGACTTCACATCGGCTTCCTTCATATTCAAAAGAGATCACTTGACGGCTTTCTAACGCACTTTCGAGCTCACATAACACTGTGTAATCGGCTATAGGCGCAACGACATCATAACCGCTGACTTGCATTTTAAAAGGTGCGGTATTTGACACGTTTTTGGCTCTAGAGAGCAGAGTTAACGCTTCGCTTAACTTGGCGCCTGCCGACGGAAGAACACGTTCAAGTACTTGGTTCCCTATGGTGTTTAGGATTGAGATAGATTCATTCAATCCGGGATTCACGTTGAAATCTGCATCCGCCTTTACTTTATAGCGAGCTTTTGATGCGATCCCTTCTCGTATCAAGAGATCATTATGTCCATTTGGCCCGTCTCCTTGAATGCCGTGATATTTGTAGACTGAATCCAAGATGCGCTCTGCCCACTTTTGTTGTGCTTCTTTAGAAGAACCGCCACGATAGTAAAAAGGCTCTTTTCGAACATCATTAAGATACTCTTTGGGGGTTAATCCCTGTTCTTTGATTGAAAGTAAATTGAGGCAGTGTAAGTAACAATAAAAGTCACCGAATGCTTTTGCAGACACGTTATCCCTCCATCTCTAATTGATATTTATCGTATTTAAGCATAAATTTTTTTCGAAGAATGGCAGAGAATCACACTTTTCGTGTGTGATTAGATTAAACAGGTTGTTTTTAAATCAATTTTATAGCGAATTTTGTAACCATTTGTAATTAGTGTGTTTTTTGAACGAAAACAGATGTCTTATTGTTAGAATTAAAACATTGCTCCCATAAATACCTCGCCATTTTGGTTGTTATAATTGTTTGTCTGTGATTTATGTTTAGGTGTTTTAAGCTAGATGCAAATAGGGTTTAGTTAATACTGTCTTTTTATACTGAGGAAGGAACCGGTGGGCTGTTTCTTTTGAGGACTTTTATCCGGAGTGTAGGGCTTTATGAGGATATGTGCGCACAAGAAAAATACCCCGACCAGCGGGGTATTTTTGTTTGTCTTTTATTTAACTGTTAGTGAGTAACTTGTTTACCAAGCGCCCAGGTAAGACTTGTACGATTGTAGGCGAACGGTTGCTGCGCCAATTACGTCAATGAAGCCCCAGAATGGATGCGGCTTCTCAGCTGAAATCCAAGCTGATCCTGCTGCGCCAATTGGGATGTTGTAACCTTCTGGCTCGAAGATTTCGAGTACGATAGTACGGCCTAGGCCATTACCATTTTGCACAACGTGTTGGCCAACGCTTTGTGGTCCTTGAAGTGGAGAAATACTCGACTCACCTGTACCTGTGGTAAAGCTATGAACTTTGGCTCTGAATACGTGACCAGGGTAAGCATCCACAAAGAACTCTGCAAAATCACCTACTTGAACATAGCCGTAAGTTTGATCTGAGATACGCATTTCTAGGAACTTTTTGCTGGTGTTGTAAAGGTGCATGTTACCCATCACAGAGCCTTCAGCAATGTTAACTATCGATACTTGACCGTCAAATTCTGCTTTGATGGTTTTCTTCTCTTGCGCCCAGTTTACTTTCTGTAGATCGGCTTTTAATGATGTCAGTTCAGCATGCATCACGCGAAGGTCTGAGTTGTATTTTTCCACGTCACGCATGTTGAAGATCTCAGGCGATGTTTCTGCACGATCTAAATCGCGAGACATCTGTTTGATCTCTTCTTCTTTTTGCACGATCTCAGACTCAATCTTCGCTTTGTCTGCGGCTGAGTCGATATCGACTAAGGTGTAAATGACATCGCCTTTCTTAACGATTTGGTTGTGATCAACAAACACTTCATCAATTTGCTGGCCAAAGATTGGAGACATCACAGCGTGTGGCGCTTTAACCGTTGTCGAATTGGTCATATCGACCGGAGCCCATAGGCGAGACACGATAGCCAATAAACCTAGAATCACGGCACCGCCAATCGCAGCCCACGTGTAGTTCTTAATGCTCTTTTTTAATGCGCCAGTCGCGAACAGGGACCATACAATCAGAATGTATGGGATCATCATCTCTTTCATTATGCGGCCTCTTTTCCAGTGGGTGTCTGTTCAGACTCTGCTTTTTCTGTTGCTTGTTCGGCGGTTACTTTGCTGTCGTCGCTTGTCTTGTTCTCGTCTTTGGTTGGAGCTGTATCTGTTTTAGCAGACTCATTTCCAGCAGACTCATTCTCAACAGACTCGCTCCTAACTGATTTAGGTTGAACACCGCGACGAATCACATCACTGATCGATTGACCGATGTGTTTCCAGTTAGCGAGTGCAATAACCAGTGCGATTACCCAGAAGGTTTTGCTAATGAACAAGCCACAAAGAGAGAGTGCGAAGACAATTTGTACGTGAGCACTTTTGTGTTCTTTCGCTTTATGGACACCGACTTCGTGTACCTGCCACATGCCGTATATCGCAGCAAGAACTACAGCCATCGTTACGGAAAATAGATAACCGGAGAAGAACTCAGTTTGGAAGAACGTCATCATCATTTCGTTCGGATGGTTATTGAACTGAGAAAGATCGATGTCTTTAGAGTGGATTTTACCCATCGGAGCGAGCACCCAAGCGCCTGCAAACATGAGTGCCATAAATAGACAGAACTTGATGAGAACCATCACCACAGCCCAGACTTTCTGCAGAACAATTTTAAGGAATTTCATATCTCAACCTAAAAAGTAAGGAGAGAGAACGTGCAGCCGAGAGGCAAGACTTTTAGATGGCATCTGAAAGGGTGTTGAATATCGGTCAAAGCGATGACGTTGTGATAAACAAAAGTAATAGATAACAATTAAAAATCGATTCGCCACAACTGGCCACGAATTCTCAAAAATACAGGGCTAATTAGACCTGAAGAAATCATTCTTAAAGTAACGTTAACCATTGTGAGAATAGGTTTGCATTGGTTTTTGGAACATCCTCCGTGATGCGCGCAACGCGATTTATCTACACATTTATAGGTGTGCTGTTTAGGTTAAGAATTGATTTGTTGGCCGAATGATAGAAAGTGTTATAGGTGGTATCTACCGGAGAATCCGATTTTGAATTATCGTAATTACGATAGATGGGTGGGGGATTGGATGAATAGACACGTTTATTTGAATAGGCTCAAACTAGGGAGGTAAATTTCGTTGATTAAATTGGCTTGGATCATAGAAGTGAGTAAAAAAATCGTCAGGAAGACTGGCCAAAAAATATGAAAAAATTTGACCAGCGTCAGGGGTGTTATTTGAATGGGTTCAGCGTAACTGGAGCAACGAAGAACTTTAGATTCCAATCTGGCGAGTAGGGAACGTATTCTGATGGGTTCGTTGCGCCAACATTCGCATCTGGCTTCATGACGTAGTATTGAAGTTCAATCCCCCAACGCACAGGCATTGGGCCAACTTTAAACATGTCGATGTAACCAAGGCCGACTGGCACAGTGAATCGGTCTGAGCCGTCCTTTTCCCAATCGATTTGAATGTTGGGTGTCATGCCGATCAATGCTGTGTTGCTCACTCGATAGTTTAAGAAGTATTGGATATCCGCTTGGTTGGTTGATTCGGTTACGCTGTCGCTGCCACCCACATCCCACCATTGCTGAGCAAGAATACCGACGTTCCAACTATCAATGTTCATTGGTTGTCCAGTTTCTTTACCTAACCTTGCCACTAGAGCAGCAGGGCCTACTTGCCATTTATCTTGAGTTAAGCCATCAGTGCCGGTTGGTGCAATCATGGTCGGACCCACACCCCAGATAAAGCCATCGTCACGGTTTGGAGCTGCAAGAGATAGGAATACTGTATCGCCCATACCGTTTGTACGACCTTCAAAGAAGTCACCGTCTTCGCGATCACCTGGTGCACTGTAATGGTTAGCGACGATTCTGTTCACCAAGTTCCATTCACCATCCATAATAGGGACAGGCATTACCGGTTGAAAGCTGAAGCGGTTCTGCATCTCATGGTGGCCATCTTCTTTCTCTAGGAAGGTGTAGTCATTTTGAGTGATCAGCATCCACACATCCGATACTGGATTTGCCGATTTCTTTGCGGCTTCTTCAACGGATAGTTTTTCTTTAACGGGCCGTTTTTCTGTAATAGATAGCTTTTCTGTAACAGATAGATTTTCGGCTTCAGCAAGAGCCGAACCTGAGTAAGCCACTGCCGCGCAACTAAGAAGTAACGGGAGTATTTTATTGTTTTTCATTTTCTATACCGTGGGTCGTTTTAATGTCCCGCTATTGTAGAGTTCAAAATGGGAATGTATATAAACCGTACGGGGACACAGTGTCACGATAAGTGAGACAATTTGAGCGATGTTGTGTTGAATCGGTCGTTAAATGTCGTGAAAATCTGACGGAGAGTAAAAGCGATTTAAGAATTGTCTCAAGATACGATATTGGCGTTCGTCATGAGTCCTGTTCATACGGTTGGCCACGATAGCCGCGAGGTGTTTAAGTGGTATTTTACTCATCAAATGGAAGCGCTCTACTGTACCGCATGCTGTTTCCTTCTCAGTTTTGTTTCTCGATGGGCGTCGGTTGTTTCATTCTATCGGTTTTACGATAAGATAATTAAATCTATCGCCTAATGAGTACAGAATCATGAGTAATGACATTCCGAACTTTAACTTATTAGCTGTATTTTGTGCGGTGATGGAGCAAGGCAGTTTGAGTAAAGCCGCTGATCATCTTGGCACCAATCAGTCGACCATTAGTACGGCATTGGCACGTTTGAAGGCAGAAATAGGACAAGAGTTATTTGTTCGTAAGGGAAGAGGAGTGGTGCCTACCGCCTATTCTCAAAGTTTGTATGAACAAGTTAAAACACCGATCCAAGAGCTTAACGGCGTGTTTCAAGGCATGACATTGTTTGATGAAGCCTCTACAGAGCGCAGGTTTGTGGCTTCGGTTCCAGAGCATTTGCAGTGGCTGTTGCTCAACCGGTTTTCTCAGTTGCCTAACCAAGGACTCTCCCTAGAGGTCTATGATCAACCGGATACTGATGATCAAGTTCACGAAGATCTCCTGACTCAAAAGTTTGATGTGATGATCGACATTGTGTTGCCTGAGCATCCCAGCACGGTTAGCGAAAAGCTCTATGACAGTGAGTTTGTGATTGTTTGTCGAAATGGACACCCGAGAATCAAAGGCGAGATCACCGAAGCGCAGTATTTGAGTGAGCAACATGCAGTCTTGGCTAGGACGCGTCGCCAAGTGAGAAGCTTGAGCCACTACACCTCATTAGACTTATCTCGACGTAAGATTGTGATTCACGGCAGTTCTTTGTTCAATAATTTACTGCTGTGCAGTCAGTCTGATTACATCACGGTTGCGCCGCTGTCATTGGCGATTCAGTTTAAGGATCGTTTTGATTTACAGTTATTCAAACCACCTTTCGATTACCAACCGATCTCTCATTACCTCATCTGGTTGAAAAAGCAGAATAACGATCCGGCACATAAGTGGTTCAGAGAGCAGGTCATCAATACCACGAATGACATGTCTAAAGCGCTCAACAGTTGGCGTTCCGCTTTCTGATTGCACCCCTGCCTTTCGCTTGTCAAATACCACCCATAGCAAATCATCTGTATTAAGTTCGTCATAACAAAAAATTATCACAATGAGAATTTTTGATAATTTCATTTATTTGCTGTCAGTCCGTATATTAACCCTAAGAAAGAAGTGGATAACCTCCGCTCACGATTATATCGGCTCACGTTGCTGGGCTAAAAAGGGTGAAATATGAAATTCCTACACACAATGATTCGAGTTGCTGATCTAGATAAGTCTATTGAGTTCTACACCAAGGTATTGGGTATGAAAGAACTTGAGCGCCATGACAATAACGATTACCGCTACACCTTAGTTTTTGTTGGTTACGAGCAAGGCGGCACAACCATCGAACTGACTCATAACTGGGATACCAACGAATACGAAATGGGTAACGCTTTTGGCCATTTAGCATTGGGTGTGGAAGACATTTACGCGGCGTGTGACAAGATTAAATCGCTGGGTGGCAATGTGACTCGCGAAGCGGGTCCAGTAAAAGGCGGTTCAACACACATCGCTTTTATCACTGACCCAGACGGCTACCAAATCGAACTGATTCAACTAGGTTAATCGAGGAAATGACAATGACAAACGCACTATTTCAACCAATTCAACTTGGTAACATCGAACTAAAAAACCGTATTGTTATGCCTCCGATGACTCGCTCTCGTGCAACGCAACCTGGTAATTCAGCAAACGAAATGATGGCGGCTTACTACGCTCAACGCGCTTCTGCGGGTTTGATTGTGGCAGAAGGCACACAGATTTCACCATTGGGTCAAGGTTACGCTTGGACACCAGGTATCTACTCTGAAGAGCAAATCGCGGGTTGGAAAAAAGTAACCGATGCAGTACATGAAAAAGAGGGCGTTATTTTCGCTCAACTTTGGCATGTAGGCCGTGTAACACACCCAGATAATATCGGTGGTGAACAGCCAATCTCGTCTTCTGCGATGAAAGCGGAAAACGTAAAAGTCTTCATCGATAACGGCACTGATGAGCCGGGCTTTGTTGATGTGGTTGAACCTCGTGAAATGACCAAAGAAGACATCAAAGAAGTGGTTGAGCAATATCGCCAAGCGGCGCTTAATGCAATCGAAGCTGGCTTTGATGGCATTGAACTTCACGCGGCAAATGGCTACCTGATTAACCAATTCATTGATTCTGAAGCAAACAACCGTACCGATGAATACGGTGGTTCAACTGAAAACCGCCTACGTTTCCTCGGTGAGGTGGTTGAAGCTATGGTTGAAGCGATTGGCGCTGAGCGTGTTGGTGTTCGTCTTGCTCCGTTTACTTCGCTAAATGGCACGGTTGATGCGACGCCTGTAGAAACTTACACAGCAGCGGCAGCATTCCTAAATCTGTACAAGATCGTTTACCTGCATATCGCAGAAGTAGACTGGGACGACGCGCCTGAAACGCCAAAAGCATTCAAAGCCGCCGTTCGTGAAGCGTTCAAAGGTGTTCTGATTTATGCAGGCAAATACGATAGCGAACGTGGCGAGCAAGCAGTTGCTGAAGGCGTAACAGACATGGTTGGCTTTGGTCGCCCGTTCGTTGCGAACCCTGATTTACCCGCTCGTATTCAAAATGGTTTTCCGCTGGCTCCGCACGATCCAAACACCTTGTTTGGTGGTGCTGAAAAAGGCTTAACTGATTACCCTGAATACGCAGGCTAAAAACTGCTGCCTGAAACAGAGTATTGAGATAGTATCTCGATCCTGTTAAGAGTTTATAAAAAGCAACCTTGCAGAGTCAGGTTGCTTTTTTTGTTATTGGATCGAGTAAAAATGATGAACGTAAAAGCAATGCGTGGCGAGCTTTACCTCTTGTGTGCCACTTTGCTGGCGGGTGTTGGGTGGATTGCCTCTAAGCTAGTGGTTATGGAAATGCCTGGGCCAGTGTTCATTGGTGTACGATTTTTCGTGGCGAGCCTGATTTTACTGCCATTCTGTATTCATCATATTCGCAAGCTAGCTCTCAAGCAGATCCTGTCGCTTTGTGGCGTTGGTTTATTGTTGTCAGCCTCATTGCAGGTATGGGTGTTTGCGGTCTCAGTGACAGAAAGCTTGTCGGAAGGGGCATTCATCATGAGCTTGGCGATGATCATTGCGCCATTTGTCTCTTGGATTCTGTTCCGAGTTAAGCCTAATCGTGCATTTTGGAAATCATTTCCTATCGCGATCATGGGTATGTTACTGCTTACCCTAACCAACGGTTGGCACGTTGAACAAAGTCAGATTTACTTCCTATTGGCTTCAATGTTGCTCTCTGTCCATTTTGTGATGAATAAGCGCGTTATTACTAACATCAAGCCAATTGCTTCGATTTGCGTACAGCTTTTTGTGGTGGGTATCAGTGGGATGGCGTTTGCGTCTATGACCGCTCAACCGGAGTTTGAAATCACCAAAACGCTCATCTTCTGGTTTATTGTGTCTGCTGTTATCGCGACTTCTATTCGTTACTTATTGCAAACGGTAGGGCAGCACTCAGTGAACATGGAAGTGGCGGCGCTTATCATGATTCTAGAGCCAGTCTGGACACTATTACTCAGTGTCAGCATGTTGGGAGAAACGGTAGAAATGCAGAAATTGTTGGGTGGGGCCGTGATTATCGGTTCACTGTTTTGCTATATCAAATGGTCGCGAAGAAAATAAAACCCTCGTTTAAGGCGAGGGTCTATTGATGTCTAGTTTCTAAGTGCTTTCATCTGCGTGAGCTAATGAGCTAATGAGCTAATGAGCTAATGAGCTATTGAGCTATTAAGTTATTGAACTAGACAGCGGCGACCATTTTCTTAAGTAAGCCGATCATCTGTTGTTGCTCTTGTGCATCAAGCGCTGCCATCAGTTCTTCATTCAACCTAACTGGGATGGGTATTAACACTTCTTCAAGTGCTTTACCTTTCTCTGTTAGGTAGATTCTAAAAGAGCGTCGGCTGTGTGGGTCAGCTCTACGTTCTACCAGTTCAAGCTTTTCCAACTTATCTAATGTTCGTGTTGTCGTTGAGTTTTCTACTTTAGACTTCGCCGCAATATCACGCTGGGTAACCCCTTCTTCTTCCCATAAACACATCAAGGTTGGCCACAATGCGATGCTTAAGCCGTGTTTCTTTAACTCAAGGTCGAAATCTTTGGTCGCTTTGTTGGCGATCACATTGATCATCCATCCAAAACTATTCTGTCTATCAAACTCTTCTGGCATTCGTTAGTCCCTAATTTTTATGACATAACAACTATTGCCATCGTAACTAATACCGACGCAATTAGCACCAACAACGCTTTTCTATTTGATGAAAAAGCCAATTGAGTGCCATTTCCGAAATGAGCGGTGGATAACGATTGATTTTGTTTGCCTGTGATCATAGCGAGAACCAAAGGCTTTGAGCGCAGTTTGTAGGTCAAGATAGCCAATAAATGCAGCACGACAAAAGCGATTAACATACGTGCGGCAATGGCATGAAGCGTGACGAATAGGTCAAAGACATCGTCTGTGATGATGACTTCTGAATACGGCAATGTGTCGAAGAAACCCGCCATCCCGAGGCCAGTCATGCATTGGACGAACAACGTAGTGATCATGCCTACAACCATCCAAGCACCTAGAGGATTGTGCCCCGGTTTAGGTTGAACTCGGCCTCGTAAGTACTGCCAAGCAGAGCGAGGAGAACTAACAAATTGCGAAAAACGGCTGGTATCACTGCCAATCATTCCCCAGATCAAGCGCCACAGAATCAAACTAAACAGTGCTAACCCTAAATATATGTGCGGGCCATTGCCACTAAAGCCAGATACAGCAAGGCCAATAAACAGAGCGGCTTGCAGCCAGTGATAGAGTCGAGTCGGTAGATCCCAAATTTTCATTGTTCAGTTTCCTGCTTGTCATTTTCAAAGTGAGGTTAATTTACAAGACAACAGTTGCGCACGCAACAGTTGTTGTGTAAATTAAATGCATCTCATCGATTACGATTGAAAACTCAACAAATCAACCGACCAATGAACAGGAATGACACTATGAAAAAACTGACTATCGCTTTACTTATCGCCGTGCCAGTAATGGCTGTTGCTGCAACTGAAGCCGTGAACAATCGCCAGCAGGCTTTTAGCTCAATTGAAAAGCTCAATAAACAAGTGTCTTCAGAATTAGGAAACCGCAATGCAGATTGGAAGAAGGTTGAGGAGTTAAGCCAGAGTTTGGTTGAGCACGGAATCGTATTGAGTAACAGTTTTGCGCTGAGTGACACGGGCGGTAAGGCAACAGAAGCGGTGTGGAGTAAGCCTGAGAAATTCAATCAACTGATGTTACAGATGAACCAAGGTTTTACAGAGTTAAAGCAAGCGAGTGTCGAACAGAACCTTAGCAAGGCTGAGCGTGGGTTAGATGCGGCCAATAACACATGCCGAGCATGTCATCGTACTTATCGTTCACGTTGGTAAGTCATTTTGAGGTGCTTAAAAACAACAAAGCCTGTGCGAATCGAATCGCGACAGGCTTGATGCTGTAAGTAAATAAGTAAATAAGTAAATAAGCTAGAGCTTAGCTGAAATTTGGTTAAATTATATGTTTTCACCCAAACTAAAATACGCCAGAACTTCATCTTCGTTGTTGTAGGTGAAGTCCATGCGCACGTTGATACGTTCTTGGCGCAATAGTCGATAACGTAATCCGAGGCCAACCATGGTCAGAAGATCGCCATCATCAAAGCTATGATAAGGGTCTTTCGGGTTGAGCCTTTCACCAAACACCTTGCCCACACCAGTTAAACCAACGACGGCTACGTTATTCAAGAAGTTAATCGATGAGCCAGAAATAGAGTAGCGGTATTCCATCTCAAGGTTGGTCATGTGCGAGGCGATATGATCCCCTGCGACAAAACCCCGTTGAACGTTTCGCCCTTGTCGACCATAAGTACTGTATGCGCTGCTTGGTGCATTTTCTGCATCGAGTAGGTATCGAGTCACCCATCGGCTTGCGATGATGTGATTGTCGTTGTGCGTCAAGCTGTAGAAAAAACGGTAGTCAGAAAACAGCGAAGAGTAGGTGGCATCTTCATCATTGCCTAACCAAGCGCCATGATCTTCATAAGTCAGTTCAAACAAGAAGCCGTGATACGGATAGTAGTAATGCTCTCTTTCGTCCCATAAGAATGAAAGTTTTGCTCCCATGTCTGCTTCATACTCTTCATTAAACCCTGTGAGTTTAAGCAAAAGATCATCGCGAGGCGTCTCCCCTAGATAGCGAGCGGTAGAGTAATTTAACCCAGTGCCCAGATAAATGTTGTCGTAAACCTTAAAATAAAAATCACCATCGAAAGCGTATTCTTGATGGTTGGTATCGACAAGATCAACCAGTGTTATGTTGGTGCTAGAGAAGCCTATTTCACCAGTGAACCGCAAGGAATCACCGTTTAATAACAGGTCAGCATTACCTTTTATGTAGTAGCTGTCGTTCTGGGTATAAGTCAGGGTTGCCGATAAGGTTGATGCGTTTTTGGTTTCACCATCTGCGTAAAAATTGTAGATAGGAACAACTGAAATCCCAGTATCGACGCTTGGATCGTAGAAGGGGATAGCAATGACACGAAATTGGTCATCCAGTTTAGGTTCTTGTGACTCTCGCGTATCAACTTCAATAGCTGAACTGGAGAAACTGGCAACAGTCGAAAGAATGGCTGTTGTCAAAAAAGGGTGTCGAGTCATGTATGGTGTTACGTCCAATGTATAGTGAATCGCATTCAACTTTCATAGTCGGCGAGCGGCGATAATAACACGTCACGAATACTGATTAATAGCAGGAGAACGGTAGGTATTGGAAATATACCGTACAAAAATAAGTGCAATTGATAACATGGACATTAAAAATGGTGAGAGGGGATCTCACCATTTGAGGTTGTTTCTTGGTGGCCGATTGTGGCGGCTTAGTCGCTAGATCTATAGTTAAACCGTTAGCTATAAAGCTCAGTCGTCAGTCATACCATTTAGTCGTTAATAGTAGCTTTTAGTCGTTAATAGTGACTTTTGAAATCACGATATCTTCGCACGGCACATCTTCGTGTCCCCAGCGAGTGGTCGTTGGAGCGACAGCAATCTTGTTAACCACGTCCATGCCTGCCGATACTTTACCGAACACTGCGTAACCCCAACCTGCGTTGCTGGTCGCGGTATGATCAAGAAAATCATTGTCGTCAAGGTTGATAAAGAATTGGGCTGTTGCTGAGTGCGGTGCGTCAGTGCGAGCCATTGCCACAGAGCCAATCACGTTCTTTAATCCACGGTTTGCTTCATTGACGATAGGTGCGTGAGTTGGTTTCTCTGTCATGTCGATAGTGTGTCCACCACCTTGAATCATAAAGCCTTCAATCACGCGGTGAAACGTGGTGCCTTCATAGAAGCCTTCTTGGCAGTATTTAAGGAAGTTTTTTGAACTTACTGGCGCTTTTTCAAGGTTGAGTTCGATTTCGATGTCGCCAAAGTTAGTGGTAAGAGTAATCATAAAGTTACCTAATGTTGAAGTACTGCTGAGTCGTGAATGACCAAATATGGTTGCAGTATATGAGAAATAACAGCGGATGCCAGTGCACAGTGATTCTGATGTGTATTCAAGGGTGATTTGAGTGATCTTCAAACATCTGTTCTCAAGCTCACTTCACACATATAGACAAGAAAGCCAGCGAACAGGTCGCTGGCTTTTGAGGTTTAAAGTCTTTCGCTTTTGATTAAAGCGTCAGAAGATAGTTCACCAGCTGGTTGTACTCTTCATAGCTGGTGATTTTTTCTGGTTTTACGATGTACTTGTTGTTAACCAGTACGCCAGGAACCCCTGTTAATGTGCTCGCATCAAACTCTTTATCAAAACGTTTTTGCATTGAATTCACTGCAAAGCCGTTGTAAGCCGCATCGAACTTCTTCGCATCAATGCCATTATTGATGAACACTTGGCGCAGTTCTGATTCATCTTTTGGCGTTTGTCTCATCTCGTGGATTTGAGCAAACATTGCCGGAATCATGCTTTCTTCTGCACCCAAAGCAACCATGGTGGCGTAGGCTTTCGCCATAGGTACTGCCATGTCGTTACCCATAAAGGCAACGTGTACTTTTTGGAATTCTGCCGATTCTGGAAGGTCTTGTTTAAGGTATTTGATTACCCCTTCAAACTTGTAACAGTGCGGGCAGTAAAACGAGAAAAACTCAGTCACGACGGGCTTGTCGGCTTTTGCTACATCAAGAATCTTATAGTGAGTGCCTTCTTCAAATTGAGCGGCATTAATAGAAGCGCTCATCATCAGAGCTGCGAATAGGCTAAATAGCTTTTTCATTGGGTAATTTCCTAAATTCGGATGTCATTGTGTACAGCGATAACGCCGTTTATTGTGGTGGCAGGTTGTGCCAAAAAGGACAAACGATTAAGAAATAGGAGGGCGGTATGGCGCTTTTGGCGACATGATCGCTTTGTGTGAGGGTTCTTTTTCGATTAAAGCCAACGACTCGATTTGAGTGTCGAATGTCTCAGAAACGATGAGTGGTGGCATTTTTAACAAGCAGACTGAACCGCAACAATGATGTTCAATGTTGGGTTGTGCTGTTGAATAAGGTGTTGAGGTGCTTATGGACGTTGATAGATTTTGAGATGCCAGCGCAACATTGTTACTCGCGATGCTATCCACACTGATGGAGGCCATTAACATAGCGAATAGCATGAAAGCGTGTACCCAAATTTTACTGATCAACTTTGGCATGAATTCTTAGTCTTGGTAAACGAGTAAAGCAAGCGAATCATACCTCACTCGTTTGTGCATCTCTAATCAAACCCAACAAAACTTAGCCGAGCTCAACATTTATTACGCTTGATACTGTTTCAGGAACATCTCGACACTGGAACTGATGATTACTTGTTTATGTTGTGCATCGGGTGAGGGCGCATGACCAATGATCTGTGGCCAAAAGGCAAACGACTTGAGCAGAGCAATAAACTGAGTCGAGGCAAACAATGGATCGAGCTCCACTAAGCGGCCATCCGCCAATGCGGCTTTTATCCAGATAGTTAGGCCACTTTCAGCTTGGGAATATTTCTCCATTGCCTGACTTGCCAGTTCTGCGTTGTGGAAGTATTCCGAAAACAGCACTCGAGATAAGTCGATGAAGCCTTCTGATTCTAAAAGCTCAAGTTCTTGATTGGCAATTGAAGCGAGTTGTTCAGCAAGTGGTTGTTCCGCTTGATATGGGAAGTGGGTCGCCGCGAGCGTTTTGCTCCAAATACTGTCGAGAATCTCATCTAGCAACAGCTCCT
The DNA here is from genome assembly GCF_030297155.1 of Vibrio sp. FE10. Taxonomy (NCBI): domain Bacteria; kingdom Pseudomonadati; phylum Pseudomonadota; class Gammaproteobacteria; order Vibrionales; family Vibrionaceae; genus Vibrio; species Vibrio apostichopi. The sequence continues at coordinate 1,195,864 of NZ_AP028067.1, forward strand.
TACTGGCGAAATGATTGTAAACCGTGCGCTTAGAAACTTCTGCTCGGCTAGAGATCTTATCCATGCTAGTGGCTTTGTAGCCATGCTCGGTAAACTCTGCGATGGCAGCGGCCACGATAGATTCGCGTTTTCTTTGGCTCAGTGTTTTTTTTACAGTCATCTGGATACTACTCAATATGTGCGGTTAGCATTGCTTACGCCAATTTTACACCACGAAGTTTACTTTTAGAACACCAGTGAGTTTCCTTTTCGAATTCCGTTACCTTAACGGTTGCGTTAACTATTAGCTCGGATAAGGGAAATGGATAGCTTTGAGAGTAGGGTGGATAGCTATGAGAGTAGGGTGGATAGCTATGAGAGTGATTGAATCGCTTTTCAACGCGCTATGGGTGTCATAGAATCGAAGAAGGATTGAATTTTTATTGTTATCGACGGAAGAGAATTAACAGTCAATGAGTAGTATTTTAGAGTGTATTCGTACTGTTGGACGAGGGGAAAGAGGGCGTAAGCCTTTATCGTTCGAACAAGCCTATCGCATCATGGATGAGTATTTAAGCGGAGAGGTCGGAGACGACCAAATGGCTATGCTACTGATGTTAATTCGTGTGCAAAATGAAACCAATGAAGAGATCGCAGGCTTTGTAAAAGCTTTCCAATCTCGCGTGCCTGATTTGGGTGCGGATATTGATTGGCCTTGCTACGCCGGTAAGCGTAATGATACCGCGAGTGGTAAGCCTTGGAATTTGCTGGCGGCAAAAATCTTAGCTGACAATGGCTACAAGGTATTGATGCATGGCTATATGGATAAGCCAAGCGGTCGCACACACGCAGAGACTCATTTGGAGTTAGTGGGTGTTCGTCGTGCGGAAGACCCACAAGATGCAAAACAGATACTAGAAGCGGATGGTATTGCTTATTTGCCTTTGGCGAATTTCGCACCTGAAGCTCAAACCATGATTGGCTGGAAGCACCGCTATGGTCTACGTACTCCAATCAATACTGTGGTTCGTGCATTGAATCCAGGCGGTGGCCGTTTAGGTTTGCGTGGCAGTTTCCACCCAGGTTTCCCACAACTTCATGCAGAAGTTGAGAATGTGATTGGCAATAAATCCCACTCGGTGATTTCATTCAAAGGCATGAACGGCGAGTCGGAATACAACCCTAAGGTTAGCCAAACGGTGTGGATGAGTTCTCCTGATAAGGTTGAATCCTTCTATTGGGAAGAGATGATGAACTCTGATATTTCATTGCCGAGTGAGTGTGTTCTAGGTACGCCGGAAGATGAGATGGAATTGATGGCAAACACTGTTGTCGACAGCATGACGGCGATTCTTTTCGCTGAAACGCACGATAAAACCGAAGCCTACACAAAAGCCATCCGCCTTTGGGATGCGTATTGTGCTCGCTAGCACTTGGTCATAAGTGTATAGCGGTTCTGAGAGTTATTTAGAGAAGGTCAGCGATTGCTGGCCTTTTTTGTGTCTGGCTGCTTCTACTCGTGGGCAAGTAATAAACGCTACTTTACTCGCATCAGTCGATGCATTTTGTCTTCAAATTTCAATTCAATCACTTGTGATATCTTCATCTTTTCTACACGTTCTAACATCGAAGGCTGATAGTGGCGTTTCTTCATCCATTCTAGCGGCTCACTGAAACCATCTTCATTAATCACAAATGACTGATCGGTAATGGAGTCTTCAAAGATGTGTATTACCCAGATGCGGGACTGGAAATCCAATAGATCGCCAAAGTAGCTTTTTAGCTTAGATAAAGAGTGAGCGAGATAGGTTTGAGATGAACGAAGCAAAGTCATAGTGGGCCGTTTGGATAAGAGTAAAGCGGGTAACCAAAGTCGGTAACCTTGGCTACTCGGCATTACTTGGGTTACCACTCAATAACTGCTCATAAAATACGGTATTCATGTGTCATTGACAATACTCCGCAACCTTATCGACGGTGGCATGAGTGATGAGTCGGCTATTTAACGAATAATCCGAAGTCGATCTCTTGTTCTCTTTGGTATTTGACCAGCTTCACTTTCAAGTTGTGTTTTGAGGCCAGATCAATAGCCAAGCTAGACATTCGTTTTATCTCATCAGCGCAACAAGAGATCAGTGGTTTCTCTTCATTATTGATGGTTGCAACCAATGTGTTCTCGGTTCCGTCTTTTCCTGAATAGATGTACGCGTACATGCTCTTGTTGTGTTGCATAAAAGGCCCAATTGTAACTTTTAAATTATTTATTTGGTGCAGGTTACAGGATTGGTTCATTCAGGCTAGTGCTCTTAAGTAAGGTTAAGAAAGAATAAGTAAGGCTTTGTAAGGGCTCTTTTTTTCTTTTTTTTGACTCATAAAAACACGCTCGAGCCTTTTACCGTCTCGTTTTAGGGGCTTGTAAGGTTTTACCTATCAATAAAATTGTTGAAATCCATTTAGTAAAATCAAGATTTTAGACAACAATTAAGTTAACGAGATAGAAAAGAACTATCGGAAAGTATTTAGGGAGAACGCAATGCATTCAATAAAAGTGAAAGATTACATGACGCAGCAGGTTGTGACATTCACTCCTGATATGCCGTTAAGCCTAGCGTTAGATCGAGTGATGAAGAGTCACCATATGGGTGGCCCTGTTATCGATGAAACAGAACAAGTGATTGGGTTTTTATCTGAGCAAGATCTACTAGAGAAGTTGGTTAAGGTGAGTTACTTCTGTCAGGACACACACATTGTAGGTGACTGCATGTACCAAGAGGTACTGTCCGTGTCACCTGAGCTATCCATTATTGAGTTGGCTGACATGATGCAAGTAGGTAAACCAAAAGCTTACCCGGTTATCGATAATAGAAAGCTGGTTGGGATCATCACTCGAACCGATGTTTTAAGAGCAATCGGCAAGAACCTGGATGAATGTTTCAAACATCCTGTATAGTAGTGATAAGAACGATTATTTTTCTCAACACCAACAATTGACAAAAGGCGCACTAGCGCCTTTTTTCTGTGTAGAGCTTTTCTGGGTAGGTCAGGTTTTGTAAGTAAGCTTTTATAGACCTGTTTTTGTAGATCGGCATTTGTCTATCCCAAGCCTATTGAGCTCTAGTGTGTGGTGTTTCAGCTTTTGGAGGTTTCATGTCAAATCAAACTGCAAAGTTTGTAGAAGGTTCAACGATGCGCCACATATTGGTGATGTCGGGAGCTGGCTCTGTCGGTTTGATGGCGTTGTTTGTCGTCGATTTACTCGACATGCTGTTTATCAGTATGCTCGGTCAAGTCGAATTGGCGGCGGCAGTGGGTTTTGCAGGTACCTTAACTTTCTTCTCAACCTCAGTGTCGATTGGTACCTCTATTGCAATGGGAGCCTTGGTTTCTAAAGCGATTGGCTCAAAAAATAGAGACCAAGCCCGAAACTTAAGCACCAGTATCATGCTGACCGCATTTGTGATTAGTTCAACGGTTACCGCGATCATGTTTGCGCATATCCCAGAGCTATTGGCCGCGATTGGAGCCAAAGGTGTGGCTGCCGAACGTGCACAGGCCTATCTGCAAATCTTGTTGCCGAGTGGGCCACTGTTAGCGTTGGCCATGGCTGCGGGGGCAGGTTTGAGAGCTGCTGGGGATGCCAAGCGTTCGATGTGGGCAACCTTGTCTGGTGGTATTGTTAACGCAATCTTAGACCCTCTCTTCATTTTTGGTTTTGGCTGGAATATCGAAGGGGCTGCGATTGCTTCTGTTATTGCGCGTTTCTCAGTTCTCTTTTTCTCACTGTATCCGTTAATACGCAGCCATCAGCTAGTGGCTCCGCCCTCGATGGTGCAGTGGCGTCTTAATATTCGTCCGATTCTTGCGATTGCTATTCCTGCAATTATTACCAATACCGCTACACCTATTGGTAATGCGATTGTTACCACGGGTATTGCCCAATATGGCGAAGATTTCGTTGCTGGTTTCGCGGTGATTGGCCGTCTGACTCCAGTGTGTTTCGCGGTGATATTTGCGCTTTCTGGCGCTGTTGGCCCAATCATCGGGCAGAACTTTGGTGCTGATCGAGTCGACAGAGTGAAAGAGACGCTGAATAACTCCTTGTTGGTGACCACGGTTTATACCATCGCTGTTTGTATTCTTTTGTACTTGGTTCAAGACTACATCATTCAAGGTTTCAGCCTACAAGGTGATGCGGCCATTATTGTCGAGGCTTTCTGTACCTATGTTGCTTTGACCTTCACATTCAATGGCGCACTCTTTGTCGCTAATACGTCGTTTAATAACTTAGGTAAACCGCTGTATTCAACGGCGTTGAACTTAGGCAAAGCGACATTAGGGACTCTGCCATTTGTTTATTTAGGATCGCAGTGGTATGGCGCTCTGGGCGTATTGTATGGTCAGGCGTTAGGTAACATCGTATTTGGTCTGCTTGGTATTTTGGTATTGCGTTATCATGTTGCTGAACTGATGGCGGGATCTCAAATCGACCCAGTCGAAGACGATGTATCGATTGTCAGCTTGAACACTCAACCTTTCTGTTCGCATGATGCGGTTCTGATTGATGATGTATCAGCGAATAGAGAAGAGGCTACTGAGCTTAAGCCGCAGTAACACTATGTAAGAACATCAATGGCTTTCGATAAAAAATCGAAGAGATTGATAACTTCTTCTTGACCTTGGAGTTACCTCCAAGGTTTATACTTTTAAGGAACTTAAGGTTTGGTTGCTCATTCTACTGGCAACCACCTTAAGGCTTTTTGAGTATTAAGGAGATACATTATGTGCGCAAAACATGCAGCGTGCCGCTCAACAAAAGTGGACGTTCAACCGCAAGCGACTGGGGTGACCTGTTCTAGTCCTAAAATTACCAGCATTACCGCCGCAGGCTCGTCATCATCATGCTGCAGTTCTACAACGGCTTCTGCATCAGCAGATGGTTGTTGTGGTTCAGACAGTGGAGAAGAAGACCGGCTACCCTTAACTGAGTCTCTTAACGCCCAATTTTCCAAAAGTTGGTTGGTCTCGGGAATGGACTGTCCAGCTTGTGCTCGAAAAATAGAAAAAGCAGTCAGTAACATCGAAGGTGTTATTGAAGCTAAAGTTTTATTCGCTACCGAAAAGCTTGTTGTTAAATTCGATAGTGAAAATCTTGCTGAAACCATCGAACAAGTCTCTATCAAAACGGGCTTCCCATTGACGGAAGTGGGTTCCAAGAAACAAAAACAACAACCAGAGACCTTTTGGCAAGCTCATATCCAACCTAATTGGCAGATTATAGCGATTGCAGTCTCTATGCTGATCGCCGCCTTACTTAAAAGTTCACAGCCTCAACTGAGCGAAGGCTTATTCGTCGCTACCTGTTTACTTGGGCTTTATCCTGTTGCTAAAAAAGCGGTTCAACTTGCCCGTTCAGGGACACCTTTTGCAATCGAAACACTAATGAGTGTCGCAGCTCTTGGCGCTCTATATCTTGGTGAAACCGCAGAAGCCGCGATGGTTTTATTATTGTTCTTGATCGGTGAACGTTTAGAAGCTTTTGCGTCGTCGAGAGCAAGAAGTGGTGTTCAAGCCTTAATGGCACTCGTCCCGGAGAATGCGACCAAGATTATTAACGGCGAACGTGTTGAAGTAGAAGTTAGCGATCTTGTTCCTGGCGATGTCATCGAAGTTGCAGCTGGCTCTCGCCTGCCTGCTGATGGCCAGTTAATCACCGATGCTGCAAGCTTTGATGAAAGTGCTTTAACGGGCGAATCTATCCCAGTTGAACACATCGAAGGTAACAACATCATGGCTGGCGCCGTGGTGGTTGATAAAGTCGTGCGTATTATGATTACTTCAAAGCAGGGCGAGAATGCGATTGACCGTATTCTACACCTGATAGAAGAAGCCGAATCTCGCAAGGCACCACTGGAGCGCTTCTTAGATAAATTCAGCCGTTGGTACACCCCATTGATGATGGTTGTTGCGCTGTTGGTGATCATCACGCCGCCACTGTTGTTTGCTCAACCTTGGGAAACGTGGGTTTATCGTGGCCTAGCCTTATTACTGATTGCTTGTCCTTGTGCATTGGTTATCTCTACGCCAGCAGCAATTACTTCTGGTTTGGCAGCAGCCGCAAAACGCGGTGCGCTGATCAAAGGCGGAGCGGCACTAGAACAGCTTGGTAAAATTCAAACTATTGCTTTTGATAAAACGGGCACATTGACGGAGGGTAAGCCTCAGGTTACCGATATTCAGCCTCTATCTGATTGGCAGCAAGACGCAATGCTACGCGTAGTGGGTGCAATTGAAGTGGGTTCTACTCATCCATTGGCGCAGTCACTGGTTGCCAAGGTCAAAGAGTTGAACATTGAAATTCCAGAATCTCAAAATAAGAAGGCGTTGATCGGCAGTGGTGTTGAAGGCGATGTTGATGGTGTTAAATACCAAGTTCTCGCACCGTCTAAAGTCTCGTTTGACCTCGCTTCTGAAGTAGTGGCAAAAGTTGAAGCCCTTGAAGGCGAAGGAAAGACGGTGGTTCTTGCTCTAGAGGTTACACATCAAGAAGAGCTTCAAGAGCAAGCGACAGTGATTGGTCTGATTGCTTGGCAAGATACCTTGCGTAGTGATGCGAAAGTTGCGATTGAACGACTGAACGATCTGGGCATTCAATCTATCATGCTGACGGGTGATAACCCGCGCAGTGCGGCAGCGATCAGTCGCAAAATTGGTATGCAATACAAAGCGAGCCTACTGCCAAGCGACAAGGTGACCTATGTTGAAGAGTTATCTCAACAGTCGCATGTTGCAATGGTCGGTGACGGCATCAACGATGCGCCAGCGATGAAAACCGCTAACGTGGGTATCGCTATGGGTGGTGGTACTGATGTTGCGCTTGAAACGGCAGATTCAGCACTAACTCACAACCGTTTAACTGAGCTACCCGCGATGATTGAACTGTCGCAAGCGACCATGAATAACATTCGCCAAAACGTCGCACTTGCACTTGGTTTGAAAGGTGTGTTCTTGGTGACCAGCTTACTGGGTATTACCGGTTTGTGGGTTGCGGTATTAGCCGATAGTGGTGCGACGGCATTGGTCACATTGAACGCACTGCGATTGCTGCGATTCAAATCTAAAGCGGATTAAGCACTTCTAGCTCATATCCACTATTTTGATGCCAATAAACGCCTTTAGTCTTAATAAGCTAAAGGCGTTTTTTGTCTCATTAGTATGCAACGTAGGCGTATGGATTGCTTATTTTTGTGATGCCAATCGGTTTTTCGTGAAACTTGAAATCTTGTTGCGATCATTGGTGTGACGCGCGTCACTTCATTTTGTAATGAGCTTGGTTAGAGTGTGTTCGTACCCCACGAATTTACTATGAGCTTAAATAAGGGTAAAAAGCCCAATAAGCCAAAAGGAGCGAACTATGTCTCAAGCTGTTTTCCATTTAGGTGTTACTGAAGCAGATCTTAACGGTGCTACTCTTGCGATCATCCCTGGTGATCCTGCTCGTGTACAAAAAATTGCAGAAGAGATGGAGAATCCAGTATTTCTTGCTAGCCATCGTGAATACACACTTTACCGCGCAGAACTAGGCGGCAAGCCAGTTGTTGTATGTTCAACAGGTATCGGTGGTCCATCAACGTCTATCGCTGTAGAAGAGTTAGCTCAACTGGGTGTTCGCACTTTCCTTCGTGTTGGTACTACTGGTGCTATCCAACCACACGTAAACGTGGGTGACATGATCGTTTCTACTGGTTCTGTTCGTCTAGACGGCGCTAGCCTGCACTTTGCTCCAATGGAGTTCCCAGCAGTTGCTGACTTTGAAGTAGCAACAGCAATGAAAGCGGCAGTTGACGAATCAGGTGCAACAGTTCACATGGGTGTAACGGCATCAAGCGATACGTTCTACCCAGGTCAAGAGCGTTACGACACGTTCTCTGGTCGCGTTGTTAAGCGTTTCCAAGGTTCTATGCAAGAATGGCAAGACATGGGCGTTCTAAACTTCGAGATGGAATCTGCAACACTGCTAACTATGTGTGCAAGTTCTGGTCTGAAAGCAGGTTGTGTTGCTGGTGTAATCATCAACCGTACTCAAAAAGAGACGCCTGATCACGAAACGCTAAAAGTAACAGAAGCTCGTTCAATCAAAGTGGTTGTAGAAGCTGCTCGTAAAATGCTTTAAGTTTTAAAATGCATTAAGTCTGTTTCCAAGATTTAAAAATGGCCGCATCGAATGATGCGGCCATTTTTTATGGGGCAAAGAAATCAGAAACATAAATAGTTAAAAGATGAAAACCGATCGAAACCGATAAATAGCTAGAGAACAAAAAAGGCGAGTGACTTAATCGTCATTCGCCTTTTTAGATTTACTTAAGAGCGTTCAGCTCTCAAGAGTCTATTGGTTGTTAGCACTCTAAATCTTCATCACCACCGGCTGCGGTAAACCATGCCGTTAGGTGTGTTTTCAGATCCTTCAATTCGTCAGGACCAATCAACGCAAGGCCAAGGTCTTCAGCTCGTGTGATGTCATTATGACGAAGAGGGCGGAAGCTCACCAGCATAGCACGTGCTTGTAGGCCACCTAATAGGTCTCTCAACGACTCCAGCTTGTACAAGGTGTCATCACCATCATCACGCATGCCTTTGGTCTTACATTCGATGATGTGGAGCTTATTGTTCACGACAGAAGCAACATCAAGCTCATTACGAACTTCACGCTCACCTAATTGGCGGTAAACTTGAACATTCAAAGAGCGATCTTGAATGGTCGGCATGTCATCTTGGATTTGTTTAACTGTGCTGTGAACCAGAGTCTCTAGCCATTCGCCGTTAGAGAAACGTCGTGCATCTTCATTGGCAAACGTCAAAATACCATTGTCATAAGTGGCAATCTTCGCTTCAACTAAATCACTCAATAACATGTTGAGCTCTCGGTAACCTTGTTGTTTTTCAGACAAGCCAACATCGAGCTTCTGTTCTTTACGGCAGGTTGTTGCAAGGTAGTTCAATGTTGCGAGGCCTGGGCCTAACTCTAATGCGTTACTTGCCCAACGTTCGCCCAGTTCATACAGTTTCTGATCAAGTTGCGGAGACAGTTGTACATCGCTGAATTCACCACGAGCACCAAACACTGTTAGGTAGTCGTCGATGGTAATACGGTCTTGTACTTGTGCGTCTTCTTTGCCACTTGGGTATAACCAGCACAGCTTGTCACTGTTCGGTTCAACCACAAAGATTGGCCAGTGGTAAGTGCGGAACACTTCGTACACAGAAAGTAGGCGGTGACGAAGGCCACAACTCGCGTTGAGTTTCACTTCTTCACCACGAGCTTTGAGGTCTTCGGCAAGGGTTTGGATAGAGGCTTTAATCGCAGATGTATTTACGAGGGTTGGAATCTCGAAAAACTCACTGGTAATGTCGCGCTTCTGCAAAACGCTGTCTAAGCGTTGGTACATACTGACTTGATTCTTGTCGCCGATAAACACGATATGAGTGCTGATCGTTCGGTTATCGAGTAGTGGAGTGATCAAGCGAATGGGGTCTTGATCGATAATGCCAACATGAACAGCCATATAAATTCCTTAATAGCGGCTCGCTCATAAAGGTGAAAGAAAAAAACGGGAAGCAGCAAGCCTTAATAATCATATAATGACAAAGATCATAAAAAACAAGGGCAACCCTTGATAAAAGTTGCCCTTGTTCAAATAGTTACCACTATTGGGTAATAAGTCCCAATATTTTCACTAAATATCTATCAATTTCTCAGCTACCTATAGCTTGAATTGATGAACTAAATCACCTTGCTGATTTGCCAGAATCGTTAGGTTTTGGCTCGCTTCTGCAATCGATGACATTGCTTGATAACTTGCATCTGCAATGTGGTTGATGTCTTCGATGTTGCGCGCTATATCGCCAGAAGTTTCACTCTGCTCAGCGGCTGCTTGAGAGATATGTGTACTCATATGGCTGATTTCTAGAATCAATGCTTGGATTTCTTCCATGGCACTGTTTGCGCTTGAAGCTTGTTGAACCGACATGTCCATATCGCTCATACAACTTTCAATGACGTTGCTTGCCGTTTTCGAACTTGATTGCAGGTTACTGATCATCGTCTCGATTTCAGACGTTGATTGTGTCGTCTTCTGTGCAAGCACTCGAACTTCATCGGCAACCACGGCAAAACCACGACCTTGTTCACCGGCACGCGCCGCTTCGATCGCTGCATTTAGTGCGAGTAGGTTGGTTTGCTCGGCAATCCCGCGGATAACATCGAGAATAGAACCAATCTGGCTACTCATCTGTTGTAGTTCGCCTACCGCACCTACAGATTCGGTCAAGCGGGCCTCAAGTTGGTTAATGGTACTGATGTTGGTGTTCATGATTTGACGACCAGATTCAGAAGCTGATTCCACTTGTTGAACCATGGTTAATGAGCTTTGCGCACTGTTTGCCACTTCTTGTACTGAATGAGACATTTCTGTCATCGCAGTCGCGACAGTTGCCGTTTGTTCGCGTTGGCTGTTCAGTTGAGCCTGCGTTTCTGTAGAGGTTTTTTGGTTTACGCTGGCAGTCTTAGTTAAGTCATCGGAAGCGTCATTCAGCTTCACCAGAATATTGCGTAGATTGTCGGCTAAGGTGTTGATGTGACGGCTCACTCGGCTGAATTCGTTGTCATAACGAATATCGATACGCTGAGTCATATCGCCTTCAGTCAGGCCTTCTAATGTGCCTAGAATGCGAGTTAATGGCTCTCTTACACTGTGTGCAATGTGGTAACCAATCGCGGCTGCAAATACGGTAACAACAATACCAATCGCAATTGCGTTGAAGAGGCCTTTGTCGTAGATGCTACTTGCGTCAGCTAAAGATGCGTTGAGTTGCTCTTCAGCAGTCACGTTGAATGAATCCAACACCGCCATCGCTTGGTCAACTTCAACGGCTAGGTTTGCGATGTTGACGTACAGCGCTTGTTTCGCTTGCAGGTAGTTGTTGTGTTTATCTAGTACGCCGCCTTTCTGGCCAACGTCTTTGGTGAATTTCTGAACCGATTCATCGAAGACATTTTTAAGCGCAGGCAGTTGTGTCGCTAAACCACGGTATGCGTAGTTTAGGTGAGTCACGGCCTTCTTGTTTTGGTTTACGGCTTTTTGCACGAATGCCACATCAGAGCTTGCTAGCGCATCTGAAGTGATTACTTCAGCGTCTTGTAGTTTGATGAAGTAGCTTTTCGCCATAACTTTTACAGAGATGCTTTTTTGGTCGGCAACGTACTCTTTCATTCCGACTGTTAATTCAGAATGTAAGCGCTGGAAATCACGCGATGCTTTTTGTACTTGTTCTTGTGCTTCGAACATTGCCACATAGTTGGTCATCGCTTCTGCGGCTTCAGTAAAGTAGCGCTCTTCCATGGCTCTTAACTGAGTAATACGCTCAACGAGAGTGATGTTGTCTTCACTCGCGGCTTCTAATCTTCCTAATACTTCAGAGAAAGCGTCTTGTGATTCGGCAAATGTTGAACGCATTGCAGCCATACGTTCAGCGTTTTGTGTGGTTAAGAAGTCTTTGAATGACTTATCAGCAGAGAGCAATTGGACACTTGTTTGATTTGAAAGCGCAACAAGCGGTAATGAGGTTTCTGAGACACTCTCAAAATTGCTGTGTATCTGATTCATGCTGTTCATCATGATGGTTATCGTGACTGCGAACATGATGATGATCAGTGCGAAACCAGCGTACATACGCTTGATCACAGATCCCTTCATGGCTTTCTCCCTAATAAAAATGCAGACCTAATGTCAGGTCAAAGTAAAACTAACAAAATTGTCAGCATTCTATTGAGCTCCGCTTACGCATTTTATGACGCACTCGTCAAAAATAACGCTCGGTTATAACCAATATGCCATTCTTGAGAGCTAAGACTCGTTTTCTTTGATTTGAACGGTGTTTTTTATTATGCTTTAGAGCAGATTTATTGTGGTTTGATGCGGCATAGCGCATACTCAAAGCATTAAAAATTCAATGTTTTATCGGAGAGAAACATGGCTGAAGAAACCATTTTTAGTAAGATCATCAATAAAGAAATCCCAGCAGATCTGCTATACCAAGACGACTTAGTAACGGCATTCCGTGATATTAATCCTCGCGCTCCTAGCCATATCCTAATTATCCCTAACAAGCTGATTCCAACAACCAACGATGTTGAAGTGGAAGATGAAGCAATGATGGGACGTATGTTTACTGTTGCCCGTAAGTTAGCGAAAGAAGAAGGCATCGCAGAAGATGGTTACCGTCTTATCGTGAACTGTAATTCTCACGGTGGCCAAGAGGTTTACCATATTCACATGCACTTAGTGGGTGGCCGTCCGCTTGGCCCTCTTTTAATGAGCTAATTAAAAGGCTAATGCGCTAACGAAAAAGTTAATGAGCTCGTTAATACAAGTTAATGGGTTAACTAACATAAACAGCCAGTTGGAAAATTTGTTGTTTGTATGCCAACTTTAAGTTTTATCTGTTGTCTGAATATCGGCATCACCTAGGCAGAGCTAAATTAAGCAGGTAACAACTTGCCTGAGATCCTTTTAACAACACGTTTCGTTTTGATAATGAGACTACGGTCAACAGACCCTAACAAAGTTGGCATTTTAAACATGCACGGAGACGATAAGTGAAGCAACAGTTAAGATTCGCTTCCATTGCCCTATTATCGGCGTTGACCGCGGGTTGTGCGAGTATGTCTGCAGGTAGCCTGTTCAGTCATTACAGCGCGCAAAACAAAGATATCTATCAAGCAGTGAAATCTGGGGATTATTCAGAGGCTCAACAAGAGTTACCAGATTACGTAGCAGGCGATATCCTTGATAACTTTGAAAGAGGCAGAATTAATCTGCTGGATCAAAAATACCCTGAGAGTAAGTCTTCGTTTGAATTGGCTGATCAGGCAGTAAAAGATCAACAAAGCAAAGCCGTGATTTCTATTTCAGACAGTGCAACCAGTGTGGGTGCGTTGGCTGTGAACGATAATATTACCGAGTATGTACCGCCTGATTACGAGTTAGGCTTTCTTCATCTCTATCTCGGTTTAAATTATCTCAAGAAGAACGACTTAGAAGGTGCGGTGATCGAAATGCGTCGCGCCAACCAAGTTCAAGAACAAGCGAAGAAGCAACGTGAAGCTGAATTAGAAAGTGCAGCCAACGATGCGAAGAAGCAGGGTTTGTCTGCCAATGTGGGTAGTATCCTTGCGAATTACCCAGACGCGGGTAAAAAGCTGCAGTCAGTACAAAACGCGTATCTGATGTTTTTATCGGGTCTGCTTTATGAAGCTTCAAACGACTTAAACAGCGCTTATGTAGACTATCGACGTGCTTTGGCTGTGATGCCAGAGAACCAAGAAATTATTGATAGAACGATGGCAACAGCCGCTCGTTTAGGAATGCGACAAGATTTAGCGACACTTGAAAAACGCTACAAACAATCTTCTAAGATTGGCAGCGGTCAAGGCCGTGTGATTGTGCTTCAAGAGCAGAGCGCTGTTCAAGCCATGGACAGTTGGCGTTTAGATTTACCTATTTATGACAGTCGCGATCAAGGTGCAATATATTCTCTGGCGCTGCCATATTACCCGAGCCAAAACGTAGAGCGTTTTTCTGCCTTACGAATCAGTGGGCAGCCGTTACAAGAACACTTGATCACGGATGTAAACGCGATGGCTCAAAACGATTTATCTGAGCGCATGACGAGTATTGTTATTCGCCAAGCACTGCGTGTCGTCGCGAAAGATCGCATTCGTAAAGAAGCGACCCAAGGCAACGATGTGGGTAACATTCTGTTCAATGTCTGGAATACCTTTACGGAGCAACCAGACACGCGCAGCTGGCAATCTTTACCTGCAGAGATCAAGAGCAGCACGTTTGTAGCAAACAGCGGTCAATATACGTTAGAAGCGGGTGCTAAAACGTATGACTTTGATATTAGAGAAGGGCAGACCACCTTGGTTTGGATTTCTCGACAAGGCAATAACGCAACAATGTGGCATAAACAGCTAGGGAGGCTGTAATGAAAAAGTGGTTAGTGAGCGTAGCAGCGGTCATCGCTCTGGCTGGTTGTGCTGATAACACAGCAGGCGTAAGGGTTGATAGCCTAACTCAAAACGTATTCTTTGGTGACAACGTGCTAGGCAGTCGACTTGTAGTTGATGATATCCGCACTGATCAAATTGATGGTCACACAAGAGGTATTGTTCGTTTAAACAGTAACTATAAAGGCGATCAACATATCCTTTATCGTTTCTACTGGTACGACGATGCTGGGCTTGAGGTCAACCTAAAGCAAGGCCCTTGGAAGCAAGCGATTGTTCGTGGCTTTGAAAGTATTTCGTTGTCGGAAGTGTCGGTAAACCCGAAAGCAACTCAGTTCCGAGTCCAGTTCCGAGAGCAGTAAGCTCTACGAGAATAGATATAGTTAAAGTGAGCTCGAGTTAATATCGATTCGGGCTGCAGTAAGCGGATTTATTGATTCGCTAACATAAGAATTTAAGAGTGAGGGTAACCCCGCTCAGTGATAAGTTGAGGAAACAAAATGAAAAAGAGTGTCATTGCGCTACTAGGTTTAGCGGTTATTTTAGGCGGTTGTTCAAACAAGGTAAGCTACGGTGATGCACAAGCAGTAGAAACCACAACAATCGATTTCGGTTCAACAGATCTTCAAACGATTGCTGGCGAAATGGTCGATAGCATGATGGCTTCTGGTTCTGTTTCTTACATCACACGTGAGCAGCGTCCAATCGTATTCGTAGAACGCATCAAGAACAAAACCAGTGAGCACATCGATACTGAGTCAATCACTGACACGATCAGTACTAAAATGCTGAACTCTGGTAAGTTCCGTTTCGTTGATATGGACCGTGTAGAGTCTGTTCGTGACCAACTGAACTTCCAAAACAATGATGAGCTAGTAAACCAAAGCTCAGCAATCCAGTTTGGTAAAATGGTTGGCGCTCAGTACATGTTGTACGGCAACCTATCAAGCATCGTGAAGAAAGACGGTAGCGATGAAGACGTATACTACAAAATGACCATGCGTCTAATGGATCTTGAGTCTGGCTTAATTGAATGGGCTGATGAGACTGAAATCCGTAAGCAACAATCTAAGAGCCTACTGGGTCTTTAATCTCGCTTACTTGCCAACCAAACGCAGCCGGTAAAGACAGCGTTTGATTTGGTCACACGCCAATGCAGTACATGATGTGCTGTTAATAAAAGACACTGGCTTTTGGTCAGTGTCTTTTTTGTAGGGAAATGGAAACGTTTATAGGGAATGAGCAATGGCAATTTTTTCTTGGCCTGAGGCTAAGCATCTTGATACCAGTTTGAGTTCGCTGGATGGTTACTTTTCTGAGCCACCGGTTAGAGCACAGACGCTGACAGGCGGTTTGACCAATCGATGTTGGAAGTTGGTGTTAGCCGATGGCACTGCGTATGTTTGGCGTCCAATCACACCGATCACCAAAGCCTTCTTTATCTCTCGTCATGAAGAGTATCAAGTGCTTTCCGCAATTGAGCGTCTAGGTATTGGACCAAGTCCAATAGTGGTTAATGAGCAAGGCTTATTGGTTGAATGGATTGCGGGTGAGACTCTTTACGAAGGCTTAGAGCTTGATGATTTGTTGAAGACTCTGATCTCGGTGCATTTGGTTAATACCGCGCGATTGCCGCTCCAACCGTTCAGTTTCACAGCGCGAGTCGATCATTACTGGCTCCAACTTGATGCGATTCATAAGACTGAAACCTGCACCAAGATTTATCAAGAGTGGCGCGTGGCTCCAAGTATCCCAAGTGTTGACCTGTCTTTGTGTCATTTTGATCTCGGTGGCTATAACCTTGTGAAGAACCAAGATGGGATTAAGATCATTGACTGGGAATACGCGGCGCTAGCAGACCCGAGGCTCGACTTGACCTTAACGATTGCGGTTGCTGAGGTGCCAGTTATCGAAGCGGTCAATAAGTACTGTCAGCTAAGAGGTATTCATGATGTTCAGCCTTGGCTTGATGGCGTAGAGGCTTGGTTGCCACGAAGTCGAATGATGGCCATGTTGTGGTATTTACTGGCACATCAACTCTGGGGAGATGAAAGTTATCTGCGCGAAGCTGAGTTATTGAGTCACACTTTCTGTCGCTAGGATCACGTTTAGGAAGTGAAAAATATAATTTCGTTGGTGTTCCCTTTAAAACCTTATTTTTCATGTTAGATTAATTAAAACGTACCAATATTCAACAGGGAGGTACTAATGATTATTTATCTACATGGCTTCGACTCAACTAGCCCGGGCAATCACGAAAAAATACTGCAGTTGCAATTCATTGATGATGACGTTCGTTTCATCAACTACAGTACTTTGCATCCAAAGCACGATATGCAGCATCTTCTTAAAGAAGTGCATAAAGTGATAGAACAATCTGATGATCCACATCCCATTATCTGTGGTGTTGGTTTAGGGGGGTTTTGGTCAGAGCGTATTGGTTTCTTATGTGGGATTAAGCAGGTGGTTTTCAACCCTAATCTGCAACCAGAGAACAATATGGTGGGTCGAATTGACCGTCCTGAAGAGTATGAAGATATTGCGACTAAGTGTGTCGCTCAGTATCGTATGAAAAACAAGGGACGCTGTTTGGTTGTGTTGTCTCGTGAAGATGAAATTCACGACAATTCGCGAACGGAAGCTGAACTCGGGGATTACTACGAGGTAATCTGGGATGAAAAAGAGAGTCATAAATTTAAAAAGATCTCTCAACATCTTCAAGCAATGAAAGCGTTTAAAAACGCCTAATTTACCCTTCTATTTTATAAAAGCAGCACTCATTTGAGTGCTGCTTTTTTACATCTGAATCCTAGAAACTGGCATTGATAAAACAGTTGTATATGTTTTATCGATGAGTTTACGCATTTATCGATAAGCTTGCGCAAACGTTAACTAATTATCCCCGAATCCTCATTGAGGGTAAGGATTTTTGTTGCGGTCATCTTATTGCTATATATAATGTTCCCAAGCAAAATATTTTGATAAATATCAAGAAAAATTGAGAGCGAGTGATAAAACTTGCCCATTATTTGTGCTCTACCTCTCAGGTAGTCACCTTTTTTATCCACGTGAGCAAAGCGACAAGCCAATGTTTGTTGCTTGTAATCCCTCTCACTACTCGGTGAGCTGTCGTTATTCTTTTTCGCGGTTATCCAATTTATAACAGCCTTCGCATTTAAGGCCGAGTAGATACATAGAATTTATCGGTTGGAGTAATCGAGCCGAACCCCATTTATTCATTTTGTAGAGGATTGTCATTGTGACAAAAATTATCGTAGTAGGCGGTGGTGCTGGTGGTTTAGAACTAGCAACTAAGCTAGGCCGCACTTTAGGTCGTAAAAAACGTGCCCAGATTACTCTGGTTGACCGTAAAGCAAGCCACCTATGGAAACCATTACTTCATGAAGTAGCAACAGGTTCATTGGACGAAGGTGTTGATGCATTAAGCTACCGCGCACATGCAAAAAACCATTACTTCGATTTCCAAATGGGCAGCCTGAACGACATCGATCGTGAGCGTAAAGTGATTGCACTGAGCGAACTGAAAGATGACCACGGTGAATTGCTGATGCCAAGCCGTGAACTGGAATATGACATTCTAGTAATGGCAATTGGTTCAACGTCAAACGACTTCAACACTCCTGGCGTTCGTGACAACTGTATTTTCCTTGATAGCCCAGAACAAGCTCACCGTTTCCGTACGGAAATGAACAACCAGTTCTTAAAACTTCACGCTAAAAACGGTCAAGGCACCGTTGATATCGCGATTGTTGGTGCTGGCGCAACAGGTGTAGAGCTGTCTGCTGAGCTTCACAACGCTGTGAAAGAGCTTCGTACTTACGGTTTTGGTGATCTAGATTCAAGCAAGCTGAACGTTAACCTTGTTGAAGCGGGTGAGCGAATTCTTCCAGCTTTACCACCTCGTATTTCGAGCGCAGCGCATTCTGAGCTAACTAAGCTTGGTGTTAACGTGCGTACTAACACTATGGTGACTCAGGCTGATTCTGAAGGCCTAACAACCAAAGATGGCGATAAAATTCCAGCGCAAATCATGGTTTGGGCTGCGGGTATCAAAGCACCAGATTTCCTGAAAGATATTGGTGGTCTTGAGACTAACCGTATTAACCAATTGGTTGTGAAAAACACACTGCAAACCACGCTTGATGACAACATCTTTGCTATCGGTGACTTGGCACAATGTACACAAGCGGATGGTTCATTTGTTCCACCTCGTGCACAAGCGGCTCACCAAATGGCAAGCTGCGCATTCAGCAACATCATTGCTAAACTGAACGGCCGTGACTTGAAAGATTATGTCTACAAAGACAAAGGCTCGCTTGTTTCACTAAGCCGTTTCTCTACGGTAGGTAGCCTGATGGGTAACCTGACTAAAGGCTCAATGATGGTCGAAGGTCGTATTGCTCGCGTGGTTTACATCTCTTTGTATCGCATGCACCAAGTCGCGCTTCACGGCATCATCAAAACGTCATTAATGATGTTGGTAGGCCGAATCAACCGTGTGTTGCGTCCAAATCTAAAGCTGCACTAATTAATTGGTGATTTTCAGCGAATAAAAAAGAGCTCTTCGGAGCTCTTTTTTGATCGTGTCGATGACGTGCTGTTTTAGGCTTACTAAAGAACTAAAGAACTAAAGAACTAAAGAACTTAAGAGGTTGGAGGTAACACGGAATAAACCACGCCGTCTTTTGGCTTGCCGTTAAAGATAAAGCGGTTCTTGGCAATGGTTTCACGTTCTGCGCCACACTTCTCAATCAGCCTTTGGCTTGGTAGGTTTTCTGTATCGCAAACAATCTCTAAACGCGTTAGTTTGAGTTGTGCAAAGCAGAATTCAAATAAGGTCAACATTGCTTCTTTCGCGATCCCTTTCCGTTGAAATTCGTCGCCAACCCAATAGCCTAAACTGGCCATATTGAAGGTATGGTAAAGCTCATTGATTGCCACCATTCCAACCAGTTGATTGCTGTGGCGTTCAAAAATACCAAACCCAAACGCGTCTGCTTTTACCCAATTTAAGCGGGTAGCCAGAATGAATTTCTCGGCTTCTACAATAGAGAACGCATCGTGGCACCAGTCTACCCAGGGAAATAAGCTAGGAGATGTTTGGATCAACCGAGAAAACTCTGGAGCGTCTGTCGCTTCAATAATTTTGAGGCTGAGGTGTTGAGTATTTATCTGGAAGTCAGGGCTCATAAGAAATACCGAATTACATGTAAGTACTGAATAAAAGATTCAGTACAAAATAAAGAGAGATAGCACTTAATAAAACGCCCTCACTAGGAGGGCGGATTGAATTGTTTGTGTAATTATAGCCGAATCGGCAAGTAACTTACTGAGCTACACGTCTAACTTGAATCACCATGCCCAGAAGTGGGTGATCAAGGTAGTGAGTTTCTGTACTACGCATACGACGCTTTTGATCCATGCGGTAGCTCTTAAGGAATTCTTCTACCTGCACTGTCGGTGAGATCTCAGTTAAGTTGCCCACTTGAACATTGCTGTCTGCACCGCTTACTGGTGTGTCTAACTCAATAGGCTGTTCTTTCAGAGTCACTTCACGAACGCTTGGCGCTTTTAAATCTAGTGTGGTTTCAGCGTATAGGTAATGCTGCACGTAGATCTGTAGCTTGCCGTCTAGTTCGTAGAGTGGCTTATCAATGGTCTCTTCTTTGAATCCATCGGCACTGCCTGCAGTGATAACACCTTTCTCAGAACCATCTGCATTGAAATCTTTAGAGAAGTCTTTGCCTGCTTGAATATGGAAAACAGGTGCCGAGCTCTTACCTTGGTCGCCTTGACGCCAAGCGGTATGCATCAGAACTTCAAAGCCCGCGTGCTTACGCAGTTTATCTTTCTGAGGCGTTAGCTTGTACTCTGAGTAAGGCAGCATTTGTACGCCTTTCTTTGAGCGGTATTGGGTATCTTGAAATGAACCAACGCGCTCAAGTGAAATCTTCGGCTGAGTGTTCGGCCAAGACTCGTTGACTTTTTCTGCATCAACTGCGCGCTTGAAAATGATCACTTCTATATCAAATTGTCTCTGAGCCAAACTTGGCAGTGAGACGAACAATAGTAGCAGTGGGATCAGTCTTTTCATTTTTACTCCGTCTTCCAGCCGCTGTTACGGCTGGATAATTTATATGTGCAGTGGATTGGGTTTTATGCCGAAGGCAGCAAGTTCTGTCTGAATTCGCCCAATAAATCACTAACAAATTGAATTCGTTTCCGTCTGTCTACCAATGGTATCGTAAACTTGAACTTTGTTGGTCCTTCCATTGAAAACTTTTGCGGTTGGGATTGCAATAGTTTAACAAGGTAGGCCGGGTTTATGTCAGCATCTGGGTAGAATTCTAAGAATCCGCCCTTGTCGTGAGCTTCAATTTTCTTCGCCTTAATCGACGCTGCGGCTAATTTTAGCTCGGAAACTGATAATAAGTTCTTGGTTGCATCAGGAAGACTACCAAAGCGGTCGATAAGCTCAACTTTCAGCTCTGCCAGCTCATCAGTGTCACTGACGCTCGCAATACGTTTATAGGTCGATAATCGAGTATTGATGTCTGGGATATAGTCATCTGGCAATAACGCAGGTAGGCGCATTTCTATCTCAGTTTGCTCACGCAACAGATCATCAAGAGAAGGTTCTCGACCTTCTTTCAATGCTTCAACGGCCTGCTCAAGCATTTCCATATACAGCGTAAAACCAACCGATTGGATCTGACCACTCTGCTCATCACCCAACAGTTCACCCGCGCCACGAATTTCTAAATCGTGAGTCGCTAGGGTAAAGCCAGCGCCCAGATCTTCCAAAGAGGCAATCGCGTCTAATCGCTTAATGGCATCTTTGCTCATCGCTTTCGGGTGCGGTGTTAGCATGTAGGCGTATGCTTGGTGATGCGAACGACCCACACGACCACGTAACTGGTGCAGTTGCGCTAAACCGAGATTGTCGGCTCTATCCATCAAGATGGTATTGGCTGTCGGAACATCGATACCGGTTTCGATGATGGTGGTACATACCAACAGATTAAAACGCTGATGATAGAAGTCGTTCATGATGCGTTCTAATTCGCGCTCTCGCATTTGACCATGAGCGACCGTTACACGCGCTTCCGGTATCAGCTTTTGTAATGACTCTGCGGTTTTCTCAATCGTATCAACTTGGTTGTGTAGGAAGTAAACCTGACCACCACGCATGATTTCACGCAGTACCGCTTCTCTTACTACCGCATCGTCACTCTCGCGAACGAAGGTTTTTATCGCTAGGCGTCGTGCTGGTGGCGTTGCTATGATCGACAGATCGCGCATGCCACTCATCGCCATATTCAGTGTTCGTGGAATAGGCGTTGCGGTTAGCGTTAGGATATCAACATCGGCACGCATCGCTTTCACTTTCTCTTTCTGACGTACACCAAAGCGGTGTTCCTCATCGACAACCAGCAAACCAAGGTCTTGGAATTTAATTTCACTCGAAAGCAGTTTGTGAGTACCCACCAAGATATCAACCTTACCGTCAGCGACATCTTGCATGATTAACTTCTGCTCTTTGGCTGATTTGAATCGAGACAGAACCTCAACACGGATCGGCAAGTTGGCGAAACGGTCTCGGAAGTTTTCGAAGTGCTGTTGAGCAAGTAGGGTAGTCGGTACTAATACTGCGACTTGTTTGTCGTTATCGGTACACACGAACGCGGCACGCATTGCGACTTCTGTTTTACCAAAGCCCACATCACCACACACCAAGCGGTCCATGGCTTTTGCTTGGCACATGTCAGACATTACAGCATTGATTGCCATCGCTTGGTCGTCGGTTTCTTCAAATGGGAAGCCCGATTTGAAGGTCGCATATTGACCGCGGTCCAATACAAATTTGTAGCCAGGTTTGAGCTCACGCTTAGCGTAAACATCAAGTAATTCTGCGGCAACATCACGGACCTTTTCAGCGGCGCGTTTACGAGCTTTCTGCCATGCTTCGCCACCGAGTTTGTGCAGTGGTGCAGAATCTTCAGCACCACCTGAATAACGGCCAATCAAGTTCAGAGAAGCAACCGGCACGTATAACTTGGCATCGTTTTGATACTCAAGTGTCACGTATTCGGTTTTCATGCCACCGGCTTCAAGTGTTTGCAAGCCGATATAGCGGCCAATACCGTGGTCGATGTGAACAACCGGTTGACCCGGTTTAAGTTCCGCTAAGTGACGGATTACGGTATCGCTGTTAACGCTTTTCTTGTCTTTCTTGCGACGCTGTACAACGCGGTCGCCTAATAAATCACTTTCACAGATAAGAGCGATGCTTTGCTCTTTCTGGATAAAGCCGTGTTCAGCCGAACCTAATATGAGGCTGAACTTGTCTTTGGCTTTAATGGCCGCATCCAGGTTTTCAACTTCACTTGGTCGTACTTTAATGCCACTGAGTAATTCACTCAGGGCTTCACGACGACCTTCAGACTCAACCGAGAAAACCACTTTACCTGCGAAGGCTTCCGTGAATTTTCTGAGATTGGCCAGAGGCTCTTTGTTTTGATGCTGAACACTCAAGTCTGGCAGTGATGCAACCGGTAGGTTGATGCGGCCAGCTTTTTCTTCAATCGTGTCTAAGCTCAGATTCACTTGTGGTTTTTGCTTAAAGTGAGCGAATAGCTCATCTTTTTTTAGCCACAATTGCTCTGGACTCAATAAAGGTCTTAATGGATCAACGCCACGCTGTTCGTATCGGTGAGCAACGTCGGTAAGGAAAGCATCAACAGCTGTTTCTACGTCACCAAGAACCAAGAGTTGCGCTTCATCGGCAACGTAATCGAATAAGGTTTCGGTGTGGTCAAAAAACAGCGGTTGCCAATATTCAATACCTGCAGGCCAGGTACCTTTAGAAACTTGCATGTAGACAGATTCTGGTTCACGACGCGCATCGAATTGCTGACGCCAGCGAATTCGGAAATCTTCGATTGCGCTTTCTGAGGTTGGAAACTCGTGTGCTGGCAGTAATCGGATCTCAGAGATGTCTTCGATAGAGCGCTGATTTTCAGGATCGAAAGTACGGATCGTGTCGATCTCGTCATCGAAAAAGTCGATACGATATGGGTCTTTGCTGCCCATCGGGAACAAGTCGAGAATGGAACCTCGGCTCGCATATTCACCCGGGCCAAACACTTGGTCTACGTAGCGATAGCCTGATTTTTCGAGTTGAAGGCGCAGCTTCTCTAACGAGTAGAGGTCGCCGGTTTTTACCATTAAGGTATGCTGCAACAAGAAGTCACGCGGCGACTGACGTTGTAGTAGTGTGCTGATCGGAACGATCGTGATGCCATCTTTTAACGTTGGCAGTGCATAAAGTCGCGCTATACGGTCAGAAATTATCTCTTGGTGTGGTGAGAAGCTGTCATATGGCAGTGTCTCCCAATCAGGAAAGAGCGCCACTTCATGTGACGTAAACTGCTCAATTTCTGATTGAAGCTTGAGTGCGATCTGAGGATCGGGCACCGCAAGTAAAGTATGGCTGTTATGTTGCTCCGCGAGTTTAGCAATAGCAAGCGCGAGAGATGAACCAACTAGGTTACCGATGTGTTTTTTATCACCGGCGCCTTTGAGCTTAGGTAGTGTAAAAATGGATTGTTTTGTCATGTCTATTTACTTGTTATCTCGTTCTAGAGAGCGTTGACGTAAGAGCTTTTGTTGTTGATGAAGTGCAGCCTTGATCAGCAAGTCTTGGTCAGTATCACGAAGATGAGCATATTTGAATTTGATTTCGAAGCCTGAATCTTTAGGTTCGCTAGCGAAGACTTCCGCGTAGCAATAGATAGCGGCGGCAGGGTGCTCGATGAAGAGCTTGGCTTTAACTAAGCGACCCGCTTCGATATCTGTTTTTGAAAAACAAGAGAACTGACTCGCACCAAATGAATACGTGTGGGTACGAAATTGTTCATCATCTTGTTGCGACAACATAAAGCTCAACAAGAGGTTTAATTTAGAGTTCTGTGCATCCAATAAACTGATGACATTCTTCAAGTCGCTGTTTTTCAGTTCGTTGCGAGCACTGTCGGCTAATAGGTCCAATTGGCTAAACTCACTTGCCACAACAAAAGGGGCAGGAATCTCCGATTCGAACTGAATCTGAGAAGGTAAAGCGAAGTTGCTGTCCATTGGCTCAATATTAGCGGTAAGGCTGTGGTGAACGGTGAAAAACTCTTGTTCTGTCATGCGTTAGTTCCTTGAAGTGATCTATTGATTATCGCTATGTGGCCGCAGTAATCAAGGTCAGTTAATTGAAAGTCTCAAATAGTTGTTTGAAAGTTGGCTATTTGACAAGGTTCTGTTTTTCAAGCCTAACTAATTGAGTTAATTCACTCTATATTTTCAATTAACCCCTACACAGTAACGGCAATACCCGTTACATTAACCCGCATCTCCTTTAGATGGTTCAAAGTATGTTTCATCCTATTTCATTGTTTGTTGGCCTGCGTTATTTGAAAGGCCGTTCAGGTGATCGCTTTAGCCGTTTTGTTTCTTATATGTCGACGGCCGGAATCACCATTGGTGTGCTGTCTTTGGTTACTGTTTTATCGGTAATGAATGGATTCGAAGCGCAGTTAAAAGACCGAATTCTTGGTGTACTTCCTCAAGCCGTTGTTTACGAGCAAGGAGGCACAACGTCACTTTCTGCTCAAGCGCCTAGCTTTGCGGAGCAAATGTCGCTCAATGACCACGTTGAACCTATTGTTCGTAGTGAAGCGGTGATCCAAAGTCCTGCTCAGTTATCTGCGGGCCTGTTAATCGGTATTGAGCCCAATTCCGATGACCCTCTTCAGAATCATTTAATTGCTGGCAGACTGTCTTCACTCCAAGCTGGTCAGTATCAGCTTTTCCTTGGTCATACCTTGGCAAGAAACTTGAAAGTGTCTATGGGTGACAAAGTTCGCTTAATGGTCACCAGTGCCAGCCAATACACACCACTAGGTCGCATACCTAGCCAGCGAAATTTCACCGTAGCCGGTATTTTTAATACGGGTTCGGATATTGATGCTCAGTTGATGGTCACACACATTCAAGATGTAGGACGTTTGATGCGTTATAAGCCTGATACGATTTCAGGCTGGCGACTGTTTTTTGATGACCCGTTTGAAGTCGCAGATTTATCGAACACCCCGTTACCGGAAGGTTGGGTGTGGAGTGATTGGCGTGACCAACGTGGCGAGCTTTTCCAAGCTGTTCGTATGGAAAAAAATATGATGGGCTTGATGCTGGGGCTGATCATCGGTGTTGCGGCGTTTAATATCATTTCTGCGCTGATCATGGTGGTGATGGAGAAACAATCAGAAGTCGCCATCTTAAAAACGCAAGGCATGCGTGATGGTCAAGTCATGGGTATCTTCATGGTTCAAGGTGCAAGTAGCGGTGTGATCGGCGCGTTATCTGGTGGCATTCTTGGCGTGATCTTAGCTTCGAACCTCAATACTATTTTAGAGGCGATGGGTGTTGCTCTGTTCTCATTTGGTGGACAACTGCCAATATTGATTAACCCAATCCAAATTGCGGTTGTTGTGGTTTTGGCTATTGCACTTAGCCTTGTTGCGACTGTATTTCCTTCTTATCGTGCATCTTCTGTGAAACCTGCTGAGGCCCTTCGTTATGAGTAATTTTCTTCAATGTAATGATATCCGTAAAACGTACCGCGAGGGTTCGTTGGATACCGAAGTCCTCAAAGGTGTCAGCTTCGAAATCGAAAAAGGTGAGCTGGTTGCAATCATTGGTACCTCTGGTTCTGGTAAAAGTACGCTATTGCATATTTTAGGGGCATTGGATGATGCTTCCGACGGCAGCGTGAGTTTTCTCGGGCAGGACTTAGCGTCTTTGAGCTCGAATAAGCAGGCGAAGCTTCGTAATCAACACCTTGGTTTTGTATATCAATTCCATCATCTTCTTTCGGATTTCTCGGCGCTTGAAAACGTAGCGATGCCGTTGCTAATTGGTGGTGAAAAGCCTGCTAAAGCAAAAGAAGAAGCACAACGTTTGTTGGATAAAGTCGGGCTAAGTCATCGTGTTGATCACCGACCTTCGGAGCTTTCTGGTGGTGAGAGACAACGTGTGGCGATTGCTCGAGCTTTAGTTAATAAACCGGCTTTGGTGTTGGCGGATGAACCGACAGGTAACCTTGACCACAACACAGCGCTGTCTATTTACGATTTAATGCGTGAATTGAACCGCGAATACGATACCGCTTTCTTGGTTGTAACCCATGATGGTGAACTTGCGGGCAAGATGGATCGCCAACTGCACATGCAAGACGGTTTGCTGGTTAACGTAGAAAAAGAGGAGAGTTAAGTGTTTTCTTCTTTATCTCTATTGATAGGCGGCCGATTTAGTCGGGCGAAACAACGAGACAAGATGGTTTCGTTTATCTCTCTGTCTTCTACGATCGGTATCGCTGTCGGCGTCGCGGTGATCATCATTGGTTTATCTGCGATGAATGGCTTTGAGCGTGAACTGCAGTCACGAGTACTTTCTGTTATCCCGCATGGAGAATTCGAGGGAGTCAATGAACCTGTGACACGTTGGGAGCATGTGATCGAACAAGCGACCCAACATGATGATGTTGTAGCGGCGGCACCTTATGTGAAGATTACCGCGCTTGCCGAAAAGGGCAAAGAGTTAAAGGCGATTGAAGTTCGAGGCGTTGACCCACAACTTGAGCAACAAGTATCTAGCCTATCGAGTTTTATCGATAAGCAAGCTTGGAGCGAGTTTAAGGCAGGGCAACAACAAATCATTTTGGGCTCTGGCGTGGCCAATGTACTCGGCGCGAAAGTCGGTGATTACCTGACTCTGATGATCCCGACGGTGAATGGGTCGGTGAAGGTTCAAGCACCTAAGCGTGTTCGAGTCAAAGTAGTTGGTTTGCTGACTCTTAATGGCCAAATAGACCACAGCTTGGCTCTTATCCCTATTGGTGATGCGCAAGTTTACGCAAACCTAGGCGACGCAGTGACAGGGGTTTCTTTAAAAGTGACCGATGTTCTGAACGCAAACTCGATTGTGCGTGAAGTTGGCAACCAGCTTGATGTGTACGTGTACCTGCGTAGCTGGCAACAGAAGTTTGGTTTCTTGTATCGAGATATCCAGTTGGTTCGCACCATCATGTATCTAGTGATGGTACTGGTTATTGGTGTGGCTTGTTTCAATATTGTTTCGACTCTAATGATGGCAGTAAAAGACCGAGCATCAGAGATCGCAATATTAAGAACCATGGGCGCATCGGACGGCCTTGTGAAACGCATTTTTGTTTGGCAGGGCGTATTCTCAGGCGTGTTAGGTAGTTTGGTGGGCAGTGCAATAGGCGTGTTAGTCGCGCTTAACCTAACCACGATTATCAAAGGGCTTGAGAAGCTTATTGATCACCAATTTTTGTCCGGTGATATTTATTTTGTCGACTTCTTGCCTTCGCAACTCGATATGACAGATGTGGTTGTCGTTTCTGGTACTGCTATTGTTCTGAGCCTAATGGCTACGTGGTACCCAGCATCACGAGCGGCCAAGCTCAACCCAGCAGCGGTGCTTAGTTCGAAGTAATGCTCTGAGTAATACGTCATGGCATGATTTGCTATGTACAACTGACACAAACAAAAAAGGATCCCTGATGGGATCCTTTTTTATTGAATTCAAACTGCATTTCTTACGACTTTGGTTACATACCAATATTGCAGAGAGCCGATGTTGTTCTGATTTCTCATAGTGTGAGTTTCAATTCACCCACGCCTAACGATAGCTTCAGTACCTTGCTTGTCGTTTCTTCCAACTTCTTACGACTGAATAACGCCATAACCCGCGAATACCAAAGTAGCCAATCATCGCAGAGATAACACCACAAATCAGACAACCTAATAGGAATGGAGGTCCGATGGTGCTCATTTGCGCCAAGATGAAATCCCAAGACAATTCAAAGTGGAAAGCTTGAGGCGGCACATGCATAACAAATGCGCCTACTTTATAAGCAAAGTAGAACAGCACAGGCATAGTCACGGGATTACTGATCCAAACCAGTGCGACAGACAGCGGTAGGTTAACACCACATGCAACCGCAAGGCCTGCAGACATAATCATTTGACTTGGTAAAGGGACAAACGCCATGAATAACCCAACAGCGAACGCGCCCGCCGCAGAGCGACGATTAAGGCACCATAAGTTGGGGTTGTACAAAACATTGCCAAAAATTTTCAATGCTTTCTGACGCTTGATGAGCTCATGGTCAGGCATAAATCTTTTGATAAACTTTCTTGGCATAGGAGGAAGCTACTCTCTTGTTTAACACTTGGTTCTTAATTTCATTTGCTGCGACAGTTGTGTCTGCCAGCTTTTGGCCTGTGATGCCACATTGGGTTTGGGCATCATTAATGCTGTTGTTACTTTTCGCATTAATAAAGTATAGCGTTTTCCGGTGTGCAAGAGGTCCAGTAACTGCATTGATACTAGTTATCTGCCTTGGAAATGCAATCGAAATACAAACGAGTCAGTTATTTCAATCTGGCCAGAATATTACCATAAATGCTTCGGTTGTTAGCCTTTTTAGTGAAAATAGCCATGGTTTTGAAAGCGTAATAGTAGTTAGATCAATTGGCGGCGAAAAATTAATCTTTCCACAATTGATAAAATTGCGGCTGTTTACCCCTTTCAAGCTAACGCTTGGAGATAAGGTTCATCTCTCGGTGTCAATGAAGCCGGTTTTTGGAAAACTCAACGAGGCCGGGTTTGATTTAGAAAAGTATCTGTTCAGTGAAAGAATCGTTGCTAATGCTACCTATCAAGCCGGAACAGGCTTTAGCATTCATTCTAGTACAAACTTACGCGCTCGATGGTTTGAAAGGACGCTTACAACGATCAGTCAGCTGGATAACTCTGATCTGATTGTGGCGTTGAGCTTTGGTTATAGAGAATTCATTCAATCACAGCGCTGGGATTTGCTTAAGAGCAGTGGGCTTGTTCACTTAATGGCGATCTCAGGGTTACACATTGGCATTGCTTTTGGAATCGGTTACCAGCTTGGGAGAGTCGTTAGGTTAGGGGCATCGTATTTAATTTGGCTTCCGACTGTTTTTGGTCTTGGGCTCGCGTATTTTTATAGTTGGTTTGCAGGGTTTACTTTGCCAACGCTTAGGGCGCTAACCATGTGCATCATTGGGAGCTATTTCCTTTGGCGAGGTCAAAATATCAATTTGATTCGATATGTGGCCTTGAGTCTCTGTGTCGTGTTGTTAATTTGGCCATTTTCGGTACTTTCAAGTAGCTTCTGGCTCTCATTTGGAGCGTTGGCAGCCGTTCTTTATATTGCTTCCAATACTCATCTTTCTTCTTACAAAAGCCCTCTACTCACAAAATTCTTCAAGCTATTTAAAATCCAGTTAATGCTGACGTTGTTACTGGCTCCTTTTTCAATGCTGTTCTTTCAAGGGTTCAGTTTGGTCTCGGTGTTATACAACTTTTTCCTCTTACCTTGGGTTTCGATAGTGACGATTCCTTTGCTGTTCTTAGCGATGTTTATCAGCTTAATCTTTGAATTAATTTGGGCTGAGAACAATATCATTGGTTATTTGTGGGCTCTGGTGGATTTATCGCTCACACCCGTTGTTTTCGCTCTCCCTTTTTCTGAACGTTTTTGGCTCACGGTTGATGATGAACTTGCTGCTTTGTTCGTGTTTTTCATTTTTCTATTGGGTATTTTACGTCATTACTTCCATCGTAGAATGATGTTTTTTGTCAGTGCTGTATTTGTTTTGTGGTGGGAATTTGGAAAGCTTAAACCAGAAGTGATGAGAGTCGATGTTTTAGATGTTGGACATGGCTTGTCGGTTGTTCTTCAAAAAAATAACCGGATTGTTGTTTATGATCTTGGTAATGCTTGGCCGGGCGGCTCTGTAGTCGAGTCGCTATTGATACCTACGGTAGAAAGAAGGGGAATCAAGGAAATTGATGGGGTGATTGTCAGTCATTTTGATTCTGACCATGCTGGTGGATATCAGGCATTACTTTCTTACTATAACCCTAAATGGATACGCGCTAGCCAAAGACTTAAACCTCCAGTCTCGCTCAGTAGTCAGTCTACGTTTAATTATCAAGCTTGTGTTATTGGAGAGTCTTGGCGTTGGCAAGATGTTGAGTTTGAGGTGTTGTGGCCGCCCAAAAGTGTTGAAAGAGCATATAACCCTCATTCATGTGTTGTGCGCATCTATGAGCCAGGCACGGAGTTTTCTATGCTTCTTACCGGAGATATTGAATTGGTCAGTGAGTGGTTACTTGCACGCGAAGCTACGCGGCTCAAAAGTGATGTGATGTTGGTTCCCCATCATGGTAGTTCAACCTCTTCCATTGCTCGATTTATCGAGGCTGTTTCTTCACAGTTAGCTATCGCTTCATTGTCTAAAGGAAACCAGTGGGGGATGCCTAGCCAATCTGTCGTCGACCGCTATCGAGAGGCTGATAGTACATGGTTAGATACGGGCGAAAGTGGACAAATAACCATCACAATCAGTAAGGAAGGTTGGAAATATCATACGATTAGAGAACATCAGGGGAGGCAGTGGTATAGGCAGATGCTCCGTAAGGGAGTAGAATAGATAGATTATTGTGAGAAAATTAAGCGATTCTATGTCAACAGAAACAGATGAAACCACTTGGGTCACATTTAAAAGACTTTGGACTTATATTCGACTGTATAAGGCTGGCCTTGGTGTTGCGGTTATTGCGCTTATTATAAATGCCGTCTCTGATACTTATATGATTTCATTACTAAAGCCATTACTTGATGAAGGCTTTGGTAACGCTGAATCTGACTTTTTACGCACGCTCCCTATTATTATCTTTGCCATGATGTTCATTCGTGGTGTGAGTGGCTTCGTATCAACCTATTGCTTGAGTTGGGTCTCTGGCAACGTGGTGATGGAGATTCGACGTAAAATTTTCAGTCATTTCATGCACATGCCTGTGTCTTTCTTTGATAAAGAGCAAACGGGCGCACTGCTATCTCGAATTACTTACGATTCAGAGCAAGTCTCTGCTGCAACCAGTAAGGCTTTGGTCAGTATTGTTCGTGAAGGTGCCAGTATCATTGGCCTGTTGACGCTGATGTTCTGGAATAGTTGGCAGTTGTCTTTGGTGTTGTTTGCGGTTGCACCAGTTGTCGCTTGGGCTATTACTGTCGTCTCTAAGCGATTTCGAAAGATCTCTAAAAACATGCAAACCAGCATGGGTCACGTGGCTTCTTCAGCAGAGCAAATGTTGAAAGGTCACAAGGTGGTACTAACTTATGGTGGTCAAGACCTAGAAAAAGGTCGTTTCGATTCTGTTAGTAATCAGATGCGTCAGCAAAGTATGAAGTTGGTAACAGCTCAAGCGGCTGCAAATCCGATAATTCAAATGATAGCGTCTATTGCAGTTGTGACAGTGTTGGTCCTAGCTAGTTTTGATTCTATTCGTGCTGAGCTTACTCCCGGTACATTTACAGTTATCTTCTCTGCGATGTTCGGTTTAATGCGCCCATTAAAAGCATTAACTAGTGTGACATCTCAGTTCCAACGCGGTATGGCGGCGAGCACCACTCTATTTGGTTTGATGGATCTCGAGACAGAACAAGACAAGGGTACATTGAAACCTGCAACCGTAAGCGGTGAAGTTGCTGTAAAAGATGTGACGTTTACTTACGAGGGCGCAGAGAAACCAGCACTTGATAAGGTGAGTTTCAATATACCGAAAGGTAAGACGGTAGCGCTGGTCGGGCGTTCTGGTTCTGGTAAGAGTACCATTGCCAACCTATTTACTCGTTTTTATGATGTGGATTCAGGAACCATTGAACTTGATGGGCACGATATCCGAGATTATGAGCTGAAAAATCTTCGTGAACATTTTGCTCTTGTTTCTCAAAATGTCCATCTGTTCAACGATACGGTCGCCAATAACATTGCGTATGCAGCCGGTGAAGTTTACTCACGCGAACAAATTGAACACGCAGCAAAACTTGCTCACGCCACTGAATTTATCAAAGATATGGAAAATGGCATCGATACGATTGTTGGTGAGAACGGTGGTAATTTATCTGGCGGTCAAAGACAACGCATTGCGATTGCACGAGCGTTGTTAAGAGAAGCGCCAGTTCTGATCCTAGATGAAGCAACATCGGCTTTGGATACAGAATCAGAAAGAGCTATTCAATCTGCTTTAGATGAGCTACAAAAAGATAAAACGGTACTGGTTATTGCACACCGACTATCAACGATTGAGCAAGCTGACGAAATTTTGGTTGTAGACGATGGGCATATTGTTGAACGAGGTCCGCATGCTGAGTTAATCGCACATGACGGTGCTTATGCTCAATTACACCGAATCCAGTTTGGCGAATAAAATTAGGCTTCGTTTTGATCGAAAAAATTTGGTTTAACAATCACCCGTTAAAATACCTTCTATGGCCACTGTTGTGGCCGTTGAGTCTGTTGTTCAAAATGATCAGCGGTCAACGTCGCGAAGCGTATCTCTCTGGGAAAAAAGAAACCTATCGCCCACCTTTGCCTGTGATCGTTGTTGGTAATATTACCGCGGGTGGCAATGGTAAAACTCCAGTGGTTATTTGGTTGGTTGAGATACTCCAAGCCAATGGTTTCAAACCTGGTGTGGTTTCTCGAGGGTATGGCGCGAAAGCCCCTAGTTATCCGTTAGTGTTGGACGAGAACACACCTGCCGAACATTCAGGTGATGAACCACGGTTGATTCGAAAGCGAACGGGTGCGCCTGTAGCGGTTGACCCTATCCGTGCAAATGCAGTGAAGGCTTTGCTGAACGAAGGTGTTAATGTCATTATTACTGATGACGGCCTTCAGCATTATGCCCTTGAACGCGATATTGAATTTGCGGTTATCGATGGTGCGAGACGCTTTGGTAGTGAATGTCTCATTCCTTTAGGGCCATTAAGAGAGCCTATATCACGCTTAGATACCGTGGATTTTTTGGTTAACAATGGCGGTAAACCTCAAGGCCGTGAATTCTCGATGTCTCTACTACCAAGCCAAGCTGTTAATCTTAAAACTGGTCAGAAAATGCCAGTAGAAAAATTACAGAAGCTGGTGGCTTTTGCTGGTATTGGTCATCCACCGCGCTTTTTTAAAACATTAGAAGATCTTGATGGTGATGTGGTTTTCACACAGGGTTTCGCCGACCATCAAGATTTTGATAAAGATGAACTTCATGCCTTAGCAAAGAAAGGTATGAACATGATTATGACAGAAAAAGACGCTGTTAAATGCGAAGACTATGCGCAAGAAAACTGGTGGTATCTTCCAGTTTCTGCACAGTTTGATGAAGATT
The DNA here is from genome assembly GCF_030297155.1 of Vibrio sp. FE10. NCBI lineage: Bacteria > Pseudomonadati > Pseudomonadota > Gammaproteobacteria > Vibrionales > Vibrionaceae > Vibrio > Vibrio apostichopi. The sequence continues at coordinate 1,229,264 of NZ_AP028067.1, forward strand.
CGCAACAGCAAATTTTAAAAAGAATAAAAGAGGTTATGGAATACTATGGATCACCGTCTGCTTGAGATCGTTGCTTGTCCTGTATGTAAAGGTAAACTAACTTTTGACAAGGATAAGCAAGAGCTTGTTTGTAAAATTGACCGCCTAGCTTACCCAATCAAAGAGGGGATTCCTGTTCTTCTGGAGCCTGAAGCTCGCACCGTTTCAATGGATGAGGGTAAGTAATGTCGTTTACGGTTGTCATTCCGGCAAGATACCAATCGAGTCGTTTGCCAGGGAAACCATTGGCTGATATTGGTGGAAAGCCGATGATCCAATGGGTTTACGAACAGTCAATGAAGGCGGGCGCTGATAAAGTTATTATCGCTACCGATGATGCTAGAGTTGAGAAAGCGGCTAAAGCATTTGGTGCAACCGTTTGTATGACATCTCCGAATCACGAATCAGGTACAGAGCGTTTAGCTGAAGTGATTGAAGTGATGAACATTCCCGATGACCATATTATCGTGAATGTTCAGGGTGATGAGCCTCTTATCCCACCTGCGATCATTAATCAGGTTGCAAATAACCTGGCGAATAGCACAGCACCAATGGCAACGCTAGGTGTAGAAATTACTCACGCTGATGAAGTGTTTAATCCTAACGCTGTGAAAGTAGTAACGGATAAAGAAGGTTACGCACTGTATTTTAGCCGAGCAACGATTCCCTGGGATCGAGATGCTTACGCGAACAATGGTACAGCCGCGGAATCGCCTTTGCTGCGTCATATTGGTATCTATGCTTACCGTGCGGGTTTTATCAATACTTACATCAATTGGGAACCAAGTACCCTTGAGCGTATTGAGTGCCTAGAGCAACTACGAGTGCTGTGGTACGGAGAGAAAATCCATGTAGACGTTGCAGCTGAAGCACCTGCTGCTGGAGTTGACACGCCAGAAGACCTAGAAGCCGTTCGCGCCATTATTGGTTAAGCTTTTTTGAGCGACGACTTCTTTGCCCTACAAAAATACAAAATTACAGAGCCTCGCTTATTGCGGGGCTTTTTTACGTCTACAGAACGTATATGTGTGTTTTATTGAACTAAGCGAGGGGATATTGAGTCGGTTGCATTCCCCTATGCATCATCAACTCTGAATTATCTGAGAATTACCTCGCTCGACTTTCAATTTTTCTTTATAATATGCCGCCTATAAAGTAGTGGCGATCTGCTAGTACAGAATACAACTTACGACAAAACGTGGAGTAAAAGATGCCTTCTCAAAGCCCAGTGATTACGGTTGATGGACCAAGTGGTGCAGGTAAAGGTACCCTGTGTATGTTACTAGCAGACAAGCTAGGTTTTCATCTTCTAGACTCAGGTGCGATCTATCGCGTACTGGCTTTAGCGGCAATTCACCACGGTGTAGATACTGAATCGGAGGATGCTTTGGTACCGCTTGCTACTCACCTCGATGTACAGTTTATTGCTGAGGGTGACTTGGTTAAGGTTATCTTGGAAGGCGAAGATGTTTCTGGTGAACTTCGTAAAGAAGAAACTGGCATGGCTGCTTCAAAAGTAGCGGCTTTACCTCGCGTTCGTGAAGCACTACTACGTCGTCAGCGTGCTTTTAGCGCTGCTCCTGGTTTAGTTGCAGACGGTCGTGACATGGGAACCGTTGTATTTGTTGAAGCTGAAGCGAAAATATTTTTAGATGCAAGTGCTGAAGAGCGTGCGAACCGCCGCCTTAAACAGTTGCAAGAGAAGGGGTTAGATGTTAAATTTGACGACCTTTTGAGCGAGATCCAAGAGCGAGACGACCGAGATCGTAATCGCCCAGTTGCGCCATTACGCCCAGCTGAGGATGCGCTTGTGCTTGATTCTACTTCGATGAACATCGAACAAGTAGTAGAAAAAGCACTACACTATATTGAATCGAAACTGGCTGGGTAATTTCGCCGAGCTAGTACGAACGTTGGTCGCAAGGATGATGACCGGCGAATTTATCAACCCCATGCGGTAGGATACCCATGGACGTTTAATTATTGAAGATTAAATAATGACTGAATCTTTTGCTCAACTCTTTGAAGAGTTTCTATCTGAAACTGAATTCCAACAAGGCAGCATCGTTAAAGGTACTGTAGTAGCTATCGAGAACGGTTTCGTTCTTGTAGATGCTGGTCTTAAGTCTGAATCTGCTATCCCTGCTGAACAATTCAAGAACGCTGCTGGCGAACTTGAAGTTGAAGTTGGTGCTGAAGTAGACGTAGCTCTAGACGCTGTTGAAGATGGTTTCGGTGAGACTCAACTTTCTCGTGAGAAAGCTAAGCGTCACGAAGCTTGGATCGTACTTGAGAAAGCTTGTGAAGAAGCTGAAACTGTTGTTGGTATCATCAACGGTAAAGTTAAAGGCGGTTTCACTGTTGAACTTAACGGTATCCGTGCTTTCCTTCCAGGTTCTCTAGTAGACGTACGTCCTATCCGTGACACTGCTCACCTAGAAAACAAAGAGCTAGAGTTCAAAGTAATCAAGCTAGACCAGAAGCGTAACAACGTTGTTGTTTCTCGTCGTGCTGTTATCGAATCTGAAAACAGTGTTGAGCGTGACGAACTTCTTGAAACTCTACAAGAAGGTACTGAAGTTAAAGGTATCGTTAAGAACCTTACTGACTACGGTGCATTCGTTGATCTTGGCGGTGTTGACGGTCTTCTACATATCACAGATATGGCTTGGAAGCGTGTTAAGCACCCATCAGAGATCGTTAACGTTGGTGACGAAATCCTAGTTAAAGTTCTTAAGTTCGATCGTGAGCGCACTCGTGTTTCACTAGGTCTTAAGCAACTAGGCGAAGATCCATGGGTAGCAATCGCTAAGCGTTACCCAGAAGGTCACAAGCTTTCTGGTCGTGTTACGAACCTAACTGACTACGGCTGCTTCGTTGAAATCGAAGAAGGCGTTGAAGGTCTAGTACACGTTTCTGAAATGGATTGGACTAACAAGAACATCCACCCTTCTAAAGTTGTTAATGTTGGCGACGAAGTTGAGGTTATGGTTCTTGATATCGACGAAGAACGTCGTCGTATCTCTCTAGGTCTGAAACAGTGTAAAGCTAACCCATGGCAGTCATTTGCAGAAATGCAAGCTAAGGGCGACAAAGTTACTGGTAAGATCAAGTCTATCACTGACTTTGGTATCTTCATCGGTCTAGAAGGCGGTATCGACGGTCTTGTACACCTATCTGACATTTCTTGGAACGCTGCCGGCGAAGAAGCTGTACGTGAATACAAGAAAGGCGACGAAATCTCTGCTGTTGTTCTAGCAGTAGATGCAGAGCGTGAGCGTATTTCTCTTGGCGTTAAGCAAATGGAAAACGACCCGTTCAACGCATACGTTGCTGACAACAAGAAAGGTGTTCTTGTAAACGGTACTGTAACTGCAGTTGACGCTAAAGGCGCTACTATCGAGCTAATCGAAGGCGTTGAAGGCTACCTACGTGCTTCTGAAGTTTCTCGTGACCGTATCGAAGATGCATCTCTAATCCTAAGCGTTGGCGACAGCGTTGAAGCGAAGTTCACTGGTGTAGACCGTAAGAACCGCGTAATCAACCTATCTATCAAAGCTAAAGATGAAGCTGATGAGCAAGAAGCAATGGCTTCACTGAACAAGTCTGATGAAGGCGCGTTCGGTAACGCAATGGCAGACGCATTCAAAGCTGCTAAAGGCGAATAATAGCTTCTCGTTAAGAGAATTATAGCTATCTAGCCAAGAAAGGAGCCGTAAGGCTCCTTTTTTTTTGCTTATTTTTCCGATAGGTCTATAATTTCTAAAAAGAAAACCAACGAGGGTAACTATGACTAAGTCTGAATTGATTGAAAGACTGTGCGCTGAGCAAACGCACCTTTCTGCAAAAGAAATTGAAGACGCTGTAAAAGACATTTTAGAGCATATGGCTTCAACACTAGAAAGTGGTGACCGAATCGAAATTCGCGGTTTTGGTAGCTTCTCTCTTCACTACCGTGAGCCTCGTGTTGGACGTAATCCAAAGACTGGCGACAAGGTAGAGTTGGAAGGTAAATACGTTCCTCACTTTAAACCAGGTAAAGAGCTACGTGAACGAGTAAATTCAGGATTGTAGTCTACTTATCGGAATTAAGAAAAGCGGCATACTATAATGTATGCCGCTTTTTTATGACCATAATATGGTGGTCTGATTAGTAATTTTCCTGCATAATCGTACAGCTAACCAACCAATGAGTGATGAACTATGAAAATTATAAAAATAGTCGCCGTTATCGCACTTTTCCTAATTGCACTGGCTTTAGGCTCTCAGAACCAAACCACTGTGAATTTCAATTATCTGCTAGCACAAGGTGACTTCCACTTATCAAGCTTATTAGGTGTTGTCTTCGTTTCAGGCTTTGGCCTTGCTTGGTTGGTCTTCGGTAATATGCACATGCGATCTCAGCTGAAAATTCATCGCTTGAAAAAACAACTCAATAAGCAATCAAAGCAGGTAGCTGCTGCTACTAAAGCTTAAAGGCTATATTTGATGTTAGAGTTACTGTTCTTACTTTTACCTATTGCAGCCGCTTACGGCTGGTATATGGGTAATCGTAATGCTCAGCAAGAAAAACAAAAGCAATCACACCAGATCTCCCGCCAGTATGTGACGGGTTTGAACCTATTGTTGTCGGACCAATCTGACAAAGCGGTCGATCACTTTATCGAACTGCTTCAAGTAGACAATGAAACCATTGATACTCACTTGGCCTTGGGTAACCTATTTCGCTCAAGAGGCGAGGTAGATCGAGCTATTCGAATTCACCAAAACCTTATCTCTCGTTCGGGGCTAACCCTCGATCAAAAAAACCTCGCACTGCAACAACTCGCAAAAGACTATATGGTCTCTGGTTTCCTCGATCGCGCTGAAAAAATCTTTGAACAGCTTGTAGAAGAACCTGACCATAAAGAGGGTGCTTTGCAACAGCTGGTCGCTATTTATCAGCAAACTCGAGAGTGGAACAAGGCGATCCATTACGGCAATATTCTCGTTAAGCTTGGTAAGAAAAAAAGAAAGATGCGTGCAACTGTTGCGCACTTTTGGTGTGAGCTTGCAATGCAAGAGCAAGCTGAGGGTAATCGCTCTAAGGCACTTCAGCATTTTAAAAAAGCGCTCTCTGAAGACCCTAAGTGTGTTCGAGCTAGTATTGCTCTAGGTAAGTTCCATCTAGCGAATGAAGATTACCAGAAGACGATTACCTGTCTTGAGTCTGTACTTGAACAAGATATCGATTTTATCAGTGAGGTGCTTCCAACCCTTGCTGAGTGTTACCACAAGCTTGGCCAAGAGGCTGAACTTGTTGAATTCCTAAAAGCCTGTATTCAGAAGAAAGCCGGTGTTTCGGCTGAATTGATGCTTGCTCAGTTGGTGGCTCATCACGAAGATGTTGGCTCAGCTCAAGAGCTGCTGACCAAGCAACTGGTTAAAAATCCAACCATGAAAGGCTTCTATCGATTAATCGATTACCATCTTGCTGAAGCAGAAGAAGGTCGTGCGAAAGACAGTCTGACCACTCTTCAATCTATGGTTGGTGAACAACTTAAAGTTAAGCCTCATTACCGCTGTCGTCAGTGTGGTTTCTCGACACACTCGATGTATTGGCACTGCCCTTCATGTAAAGGGTGGGGGACGATCAAGCCTATTCGTGGGCTAGATGGTGAATAGATTTGTGGTCATTGTTAGACCAAATTAATAATTGCAGCTTTCGGGCTGCATTTTTATGACTGTTATTTGTCGCTATTACTTGTAGTGATTATTTAAAGAAAGTTAACTGCGTTAGGAGATGAAATGAACGACCAAAAAATCATTGTAGCATTGGATTATGACAACCAAGCGGATGCATTAGCCTTTGTTGATCGTATTGATCCAGCATCTTGCCGCTTAAAAGTCGGTAAAGAGATGTTTACCCTGTTTGGCCCTGAATTTGTCCGTGAATTACATAAACGTGGTTTTTCAGTATTCTTAGACCTTAAGTTCCACGACATTCCAAACACATGTTCAAAAGCGGTACGTGCTGCTGCTGAGATGGGCGTGTGGATGGTGAACGTACATGCGAGCGGTGGCGAACGCATGATGACGGCTTCTCGCGAAATTCTAGAACCTTACGGTAAAGACCGTCCATTACTTATCGGCGTGACCGTGTTAACCAGCATGGAACAATCTGATTTGGCAGGCATTGGTTTGAACATTCAACCACAAGAGCAAGTAATGCGCTTAGCGTCTTTGACTAAAAACTCAGGCCTAGATGGCGTTGTATGTTCTGCTCAAGAAGCTTCATTGTTGAAAGGTGAGTTGGGCAAAGAGTTCAAGCTTGTGACTCCTGGTATTCGCCCTTTAGGCGCTGATGTTGGCGACCAGAAGCGTATTATGACGCCAGTTCAAGCGATTCAAGCAGGCTCAGATTACCTAGTTATCGGTCGTCCAATTACTCAAGCTGCAGACCCTGCAGCAGTACTTGCTGAAATCAACGGCACACTAGTATAAGTTTATCTGTAGATAGCGATACTGCGACACGAATGAAGAAGGCCAGCAATTTGCTGGCCTTCTTATTTATTGACGGGATATAAATTGGTTCGGAGCAGTTTGGCTTCCAATGCTGAGCTTAAACCGGAGCGCCGCTATGGAATTTGAAGTCACTGTCTTCTGACGTGATTAGGTCAGCTTCTACCTGCGCAAAGTGAGCAATACGCTCAGAAATATCTTTCCCTGCGATTTGCTCTGCTAGCTCAAGGTAATCTTGATAGTGACGCGCTTCTGAGCGAAGTAGAGAGACGTAAAATTTCTCCATGTCTTCTTCCAAGAAAGGAGCAAGCTTAGCAAAGCGTTCACAAGAGCGAGCTTCAATAAAGGCGCCGATGATCAGCTTATCAACCAGAGCGTCTGGCTCGTAAGTTTTCACTTGCTTGATTAAACCTTTAGCATAGCGACCCGCTTCAATCGGTTGATACGTCACGCCTTTCTTTACCATCAACTCCATAACTTGATAAAAGTGATGCAGTTCTTCTTTAATTAGCAGTACCATTTTATCAATCAGGTCAGCACCGTAATTACAGCCTTCTTTTGCTGTGATTTGCTTAGATACGTTACTTTTACCACGTAGAGACTCCAAGTCTCCGATACGACGATAAGCAAATTGCTCGTATGGCAAAATCCACTCATTCAGTTGCTTCGCGCTTTCTTTATCTACCGCATACTTACGGATAAGGAACAAAGCACTTTGAGCAGCCTTGAGCTCACAAAGCATGTGATCGCGTAAAATAATATGAAGGTTTTCAGGCTTCTTGGCTTCATCTATCCATGAATCCGGCGTTTCAGCTTTAAGAAAAGAGTGTATTGGGGCTAATAATTCTTGATACATGGTCGGGGCAAGTTTGTTGATAATGCGCGATTTTATCACAGCTCGTGAGATCTCCCTATACGGAGAAAGGAAATTCACTAGGCACAAAAAAGGCCGCCTATTTAATGTAAATGAGGCGGCCTTTTCGTGTTTGAGTTAGACGGTTACCATTTCTTCTTCTGACCGAAGAGGGCATCCATATCGTCGTCACGCTCTTTAGATTCCATTTGCTGTAAGTCTTGAGCATTTTTGTCTTGGCGTTTCTGATCAAGATCGTTCAACATCTGCTGAAGTTTTTCTTTTGCTTGATTAGAGTACGCATCGTTCTTAGTCGCTAAAGCATCAATGCCTTTGCGTAATAGCTGAATCGCCGTACCTGGTTGTCCGCGAGAAATCGAATCGTTAGCACGTTTGATCACGTTTTCAATATTGATACGAATCTGGATCGTTTCTAGGCGAGCATTTTCAACCACGTAAGCTTGAGTATCAAAGCGGCCTTTATTGTGTTCGTTACGAACCGTATCGCGAAGGCGTTTAACCAGTTTAAGCATCATGATTGCTTGTTTATCACTGCTAGGAACACGGAAAGTAGTACTTTCACCACCTTGGTAGTTCTCTTTTAGCTGTGTGATCTGCTGTTTTACGCTTTCGATTCGTTGCAGAAGCTGCTTATTTTTAGGGTCAAGTTGATACATGTTTTCAAGTGCATCAAGGATTCGGTTATTTAAGCATATAAGAAGGTCTTGGCTAAAAGGCATGTGATGAGCATTACCAATCAACTCTTCAGTTCCGTCAATAATGGTCAGATAACGAGAAGCTTCCTGTTTCTTCGCTGTTTCTACCTTAACTTTGTATTGAAGCATGATGTTGTAGCCTAAAACCAACACCAAAAGAACGGCGACTAAGGCGATTATTAAACCAATATTCATATATTTGTGTCTGCTTGTTGTTTTCTATAGCTAACTGGAGAGGATACACGATTCCATTGTGTATCGGCACTCGTAAATTGCAATTTCTGATTATCTCTTGTTGAGCGCAATCGGCAATCAAAATTTACCAACTAATGTATGAGAATGAGGAGTCGGTTGCAAAGCGATACTGATATTTTTGTTTGTTAACCTATAAAAACTCAATTTTTCTATCAATTTAGTGCATGAAGCGTTATAACTATTAATTATATTACACGAGACTATGACGCTCTCTTTGCAAATAAGTTAGCACATAAATGAGTAAAGGATTACGAGGTTAGATATGAAGTTACAGCAACTGAAGTACATTGTTGAGGTTCTAAACCATAACCTAAATGTGTCTGCGACCGCAGAGAGTCTATACACATCACAGCCTGGTATTAGTAAGCAAGTTAGGTTGCTAGAAGATGAGTTGGGCATTCAGATTTTCGAGCGTAGTGGTAAACACTTAACGCAGGTGACTCAAGCTGGCGAAGATATTATTCGTATCTCTCAAGAGATTCTCGCTCGTGTTGAAAGCATTAAAGCCGTTGCCGGTGAACACACTCATCCTGAAATGGGTACATTGAACATTTCAACGACGCACACCCAAGCTCGTTATGCTCTACCGGATGTGATCAAAGGTTTCACGGCGCGTTACCCTAAAGTGTCGCTTCACATGCACCAAGGCACGCCAAGCCAAATGTCAGAAGCGGTAGCCAAAGGCACAGCAAACTTTGCCATTGCGACCGAAGCACTTCACTTATATCAAGATGCGATTATGTTGCCTTGTTATCACTGGAATCGCTCGATTGTTGTCACCAAAGATCACCCTTTGGCGCAAAAGCAATTAGTGTCAATTGAAGATCTCGCCGCCTATTCTCTCGTGACTTATGTTTTCGGCTTTACTGGGCGCTCAGAACTCGATACCGCGTTCAACAAAGTTGGTCTAACACCGCGTGTTGTGTTTACCGCGACAGATGCCGATGTGATCAAAACTTACGTTCGAATGGGGATTGGTGTGGGCGTAATTGCAAGCATGGCGATTGATCATGAGCAAGACACCGACTTAGTAGCCATTGATGCAAGCCACCTATTTGGTGCGAGCACCACAAGCATAGGCTTTAGAAAGGGCACCTTCTTACGTTCTTACATGTTCGACTTTATGGAGCGTTTTGCACCACATCTAACTCGTCCTGTTGTTGAACAAGCTATTTCGCTTAAATCAAATGATGAGATTGAAGAGATGTTTAAGGATATTGAGCTACCCGTTCGATAAGTCCCAACCTTGTTTACCTAGATTTCTATTCGGTCTGTTATCAATTAACAGGCCGTTTTTCGTTTTAGCTTGGCCTGATGATAACGCTCCTTGAGAGTCCGCTGTTTTTTAGTGCTCCTTTTATATAACACCTTTTTATACAGCTTCTTTCTATGCTTCCTTTCTATTTATGTCTCTTGGCCCTACAATCCACGCATCATAGGGGGAAGCATGCATTCACGATTTACAATTCTCGACTCATTTTTGTTAGAGCACCAAGTCTATTGGCGTTCAGAGCCTTTTCACCTATGTCAAACTCAGCAACAGCCATGGGCTGATGTGAATCGTCCTCTTGTTGATTGGTTGGATAGTTTGAGTATCGAGAGAATTCAGACTCTCAAAGAACAACCGCAAGACTTGCTAGCTGAGCTTACGCGTTTCCTTCCTCAACTAGAGAAAGCCAACCAAAATATCCAGTTCAACCATACTGCGCTTGTTGGGCTCGATCTTCCGCGCGGAACTGCCGATGGTATTCCCGGTAGAAAGCTACAACAAATTGTTGCGATGGGAGAGGCTTCTCTTGAGCATCACCAAGGGCAAGAGTGGCTGGAGTGGTGTTCAGGCAAAGGTTTTCTCGGTCGAATCTTGGCTCAACAATCGCATCAAAAAGTCACCAGCTTTGAGTGGCAACAGTCACTATGTGATAGCGGTCAACAGATTGCAGATGCTCAAAAACTAGAAATGAGCTTTGTTCAAGGCGATGCTTTTTCAGCAAGCGCAGAGGCCGTGTTCAATTCAACTCAACACGCTGTCGCTCTCCATGCTTGTGGCGACCTTCATGTCGAGTTAGTGAAAAAGTCTGTTTCACATGGGCTTCCAGCAGTGACCATTTCTCCATGTTGCTACCATCTTATTCGCGATGAAACCTACCAAGCGATGTCATCTGTCGCGAGAAGCTCGGCATTAGTATTGAGCAAGAGTGATTTAAGAATTCCACTTCAAGAAACGGTCACTGGCGGTGAAAGAGTCAAGAGACATCGTCAATCAGAGATGAGTTATCGCTTGGGCTTCAGCCAATTGCTGAAAGCCGAACTTAATATCGATGAATACATCCCAGTACCGAGCATCAAAAAATCAGAATTATCTGAGGGTTTTAGATCCTTCTGCCTGTGGGCATCTGAAGCGAAAGAGTTACCACTTAGTGCGGATATCGACTTTGAATCCTATTTTGCTCAAGGCGAGACGCTCTTCTGGGAAATGGAGAAGTTGAGTTTAGTCCAACAAGTATTTAGACGACCATTAGAGATATGGTTGGCCTTAGATCGTGCTATCTATCTGCAAGAACAAGGTTATGAAGCTTCGATAGAAGAGTTTTGTGAGCGCAGTGCTACCCCTCGAAACCTGCTGATTCATGGTGTTAAGAGCAAACGTTAGATCAACGTTGACGAGCGTATAAGAAAGCTCGTTACCTACCTCTATTGAACAATAGGTATATGTCTCGTCCTAAAATACGTTGACGATTTTAGTAAGCCAGTAACGCAAGTTGCTGGCTTTTTTCATGCATCTTATTTGGCGTATTCATACCTAGGCTGAGATGTGGCCTCATTTCGTTGTACGTATATATTGACTCTTCAACAAGTGTTTTCAACTCGCGAAGATCTTTGCACTGAGTAAGCAAGAACTCTTGCTTGAGGATACCATTGACCCGCTCAGCTAACGCGTTTTGGTAGCAGTCATAACCATCAGTCATTGATGGAGTTATACCATGCTTTTTAAGTTTCTCTTGATAGAGGTTTGAGCAATACTGAAGCCCTCTATCTGAGTGATGGATTGTCGCATGACAATAACATCGAGTTTTTACCGTCATATCTAAAGCCTTCACAACATCGCTCGCTTTCATTTCATTGCTAACTTCATACCCCATGATTTTACGGCTGAAGGCATCGGTAACCAATGACAAGTAGTGAACGCCCTCGTTTGACTGAACATAAGTGATGTCGCTCACCAGAACTTCTTCTGGTTTTGACGGAACGACTTCTTTTAGCAAGTTCGGATGTTTTTTCATCCAGTGTCTGCTGTTCGTTGTTTTGGTGTAACTTCGTTTCGGCTTAACGAGTAAGCGCTCTTCTCTGAGGTAATTAAACAAAGCATCACGGCCAAGTTTTATTCCCTTAGCTATCAACTTCGGCTTCAGTAAGAAATAGAGCTTACGAGCTCCCAGCCGAGGCATGAATCGTCTTATCTCAAGCACCATCCCTTTCACAGGAGCAAGCACAGCCTGACGAGTGGTCTCACGCTTTTCTCTCTGATAGACACACTGACGAGATATATTGAGCAATGAACAAGCTTTACTTAAGCTTACTTTCTTCTCTTTTTGAAGGCTTCTTGCTCCTTCGCTATATACTTTTTTCTTAGCGACATCCCGTGCTCAGCATCAAGAATATCAACAACCCTATTGAGAAGAAGGCATCTGAGACGTTCATCTTCGAGTTCTTGTTCAAGTCGTTTTATTTTTTGGGCAGGCGTTTCATTCGCTCTCGGTGATTTAGGCATCGTGTTCTTCCTTGGGTTGGTAGTCCAATCCATTTTGCCATGCTTTCTTAACCAAGTAAGAACAGTCGAACGACCTTGTATGCCGTAAATTGATTGGGCTTGTTTATAGGTCATGTCGCCCTTTTCGATGGCGTCTACAACCTGTAATTTAAAGCCTAGTGTGTAATCACGCTGAGTGCGCTTAACGTGGTGTTTATTTGGAATGGTCATCATTAGTCCTCAATGTGTAAACACATTTCAGGACGGGACAATAGATACAAAAAAGCCAGTTCGACGATGTCGGACTGGCTTTTTAATGTGTGTTGTAACTGAACGCTTCAACGAGAAAATTTTACGCTCAGTTAGTCACTACATCACTAGTTAAACATTGCGATTGCTTCAGCGGGTGCTACGTATTCTAGGTCAAAGCTCTCTGCAACTTCTTTGCAAGTCACTTTACCGTGGATTACGTTTAGACCTTCTAGGAAACCTTCATCAGATAGAAGTGCTTCGCGGTAGCCTTTGTTCGCTAGCTTAACAATGTAAGGAAGTGTTGCATTGTTTAGTGCGTAAGTAGAAGTACGAGCAACGGCACCTGGCATGTTAGCAACACAGTAGTGAACTACGTCATCAACGATGTAAGTTGGATCAGCGTGAGTGGTCGCGTGTGAAGTTTCGAAACAACCACCTTGGTCGATTGCAACATCAACAACAGCTGAACCTGGCTTCATCTTAGCGATGTGATCTTTTGTAACAAGTTTAGGAGCGGCTGCGCCTGGGATTAGTACTGCACCAATCACTAGGTCTGCTTCTAGAACATGCTTCTCAATAGCGTCTTCAGTAGAATAAACCACTTTTGCGCGACCTTGGAATTCTTCATCAAGACGACGAAGCGTATCTACGTTGCGATCAAGAATGGTTACGTCTGCGCGAAGGCCGACAGCCATACGTGCTGCGTTAGCACCAACAACGCCGCCGCCAACTACAACAACTTTCGCTGGCTCAACACCAGGAACGCCGCCAAGAAGAAGACCACAACCGCCGTTAGATTTTTCTAATGTTTGTGCACCTGCTTGAATAGACATGCGACCAGCGACTTCAGACATTGGTGCTAATAGTGGCAAGCGACCCATATTATCTGTTACAGTCTCATAGGCTACGCAGACAGCTTTGCTCTTGATTAGCTCTTCCGTTTGTGGAAAATCTGGTGCAAGGTGTAAATAGGTAAATAATATTTGCCCTTCACGAAGCATAGCTCGCTCGACAGCTTGAGGTTCTTTAACCTTTACAATCATCTCTGCTTTCGCGAAAACGTCAGCAGCAGTAGGAAGAATGGATGCGCCTACAGCGATGTAATCATCGTCTGAAAAACCGATACCAGTACCGGCATTGGTTTCAACAAAAACTTGGTGACTATGTGAGATTAGTTCTCTCACGCTAGCTGGGGTCATACCAACGCGGTATTCGTGGTTCTTGATTTCCTTAGGTACGCCAATGATCATCCTGACTCCTTATTATATTATGGTTGTTTTATCTATGTGTAGGGTAATTCTGTCGAATTAATATCTAGTATAGATAGGTTCAGGTAGAATTTGATACCGAATATTAAAAAGTTGTAGTATATTTTTTTGCAAGGAAGTAATAAGGTGGAATAAAAAATGGCAGACAATTATAAGAAGCCGTCCAAGGAACTAGATCGTATTGACCGCAACATTCTTAATGAGTTGCAAAAAGACGGTCGTATCTCAAACGTTGAACTCTCAAAACGAGTAGGACTTTCTCCCACTCCATGTCTTGAGCGTGTTCGTCGTTTAGAACGTCAAGGTTACATTACTGGGTACACAGCATTGCTGAACCCACAGTACCTTGATGCTTCACTTTTAGTGTTTGTTGAAATTACTTTGAACCGTGGTGCGCCAGATGTGTTCGAACAATTCAACACCGCTGTGCAGAAACTGGATGACATCCAAGAGTGTCATTTAGTGTCGGGTGATTTTGACTATCTTCTTAAAACTCGTGTATCGGACATGGGTGCTTACCGTAAGTTGCTGGGTGATACGTTACTGCGTCTACCAGGCGTAAACGACACTCGTACTTACGTTGTAATGGAAGAAGTGAAACAAACTAATCAACTTGTGATTAAAACTCGTTAATCACAATTGGTGAAATGAAAGAAAGCGGACATTTGTTCCGCTTTCTTGCTTTCTGGAATTGGGTTTTTCTGTTTGATATGGTTAAATCAACAGTAGTTTCATGAAAACGAATGGCTCGTGCCGTTCGCTATGTTTTTATCCCGTTTAATTATTAAGTTGGTTTATGTTCAAGCAGAGCAGTAATAAAGTAGAAACAATCATTAAAACGAGTGAAGAGCCTCAGTCTCCTCGTTTGAATGGTTCTCAACGTCTCAAAGAGTGCAGCCTGATTTTGGGTGTTCTCTTCTCTATTCTACTTGCCGTTGCGTTATTAACTTTTAGTCCTGCAGATCCATCATGGTCGCAAACGGCGTGGGGTGGTGACATTCAGAATGCGGGTGGCTACCTAGGTGCATGGTTGGCGGATACGCTGTTCTTTGTGTTTGGTTCACTGGCTTACCCGCTACCTATATTAGTGACTGTGGCAGCATGGGTATTGTTCCGCAAACGTAATGAAGACGAACAAATCGACTTCATGTTGTGGGGTACTCGCTTACTTGGCTTAACCGTTCTTATTCTTACCAGCTGTGGTCTAGCGGATATTAACTTTGATGATATCTGGTACTTTTCATCAGGCGGCGTGGTTGGTGACGTATTAACAAGTCTTGCATTGCCAACGCTTAACGTCCTAGGTAGTACACTGGTTCTTCTTTTTTTATGGGGCGCTGGCTTTACTCTATTAACGGGTATTTCTTGGCTAAGTATCGTTGAATGGTTGGGTGAATGTGCGATTAAGCTGTTTACCTCTGCTGTTAATAAAGCACGTGGTGAAGACCAAGAGTTGCTTGAACCACAATTAAGAGAATCGGCAGACCGAGATTTAATCGAAGAACGTCAGCAGCATCAAGAACCGACTTACCGCGATGTCCCTGCTATAGAAGACAATAAAGAATCAACAGAGCAAGATCAGCTTGATCCTGCACTGAGCTTCTCTGCGACCAATGACTCTTCTGATGCTGCGAATGCATTAGACAATACTGCATCGCCGAAGCGTCATTACAATATTCATATGCCAGTCGATGCGCCGACTAAGCAAGAAGCTCCCATCCAAGAACAGCCTCAACACGTTGAGCAAGAGCCTATTCCTGCTGCACCCGCTTACCAAGCGCCAGAAGAGCCTTTAGAAGAAGGTGTCGAACGTTCTAAGCAGTTGAACGCGACTATTGAGCAGTTAGAAAATGCCGCTATGTATGAAGATGATCTTGCTGAGCAGGAGCAGGTTGATGCGCATGAATCTCAGATCGCGTACCAGCAATACATGCAGAATGAGCAACCAGCAGTTAATCCGACCGAAACGGTTGTTGAAAGCGCTGAGCCAGTCATGGATAGCTCACCAGAAATAAATAACGAGTTCGATGCGGAAGATGTTCAACCAGAATCTCTATACGCTTCGCCAATGGGTGAAATAGAAGAAACACCACAAGAATTCTCAACGCCTTTCGAGACAACGGAAGAGCAAAGCTTTGACCCTAATTCAGAGCTAGATGCTGAACCTATTTATAATGACGAAGAGCCACTTGCTCCGTCATCTTACGAACAAGAGCCGACGCAAACGACTGAGCAAAACCAAGAACCAGTTGTTGATCTTCCTTGGGAAGAGGTAACAGAAGAAGAACCTGTACATCCAGACCAAGACGTAGCTGCATTCCAAAACATTGTTTCTGAAGCACAAGCAAACATGGCTGCAGCGCAAAACCCGTTCCTCGTTCAGCAAGATGTTAACTTGCCTAAACCTGCAGAACCATTGCCAACACTTGAGCTGTTGTTCCATCCTGAAAAGCGTGAAACCTTCATTGATCGTGATGCGCTCGAAGCAATCGCTCGTTTGGTTGAATCTAAATTAGCCGATTACAAAATCAAAGCTGATGTGGTTGATATTTTCCCTGGTCCAGTTATCACTCGATTCGAGTTAGACCTTGCTCCGGGTGTGAAAGTAAGTCGAATTTCTGGTCTTTCAATGGACTTAGCACGCTCACTTTCTGCATTGGCAGTGCGTGTCGTAGAGGTAATACCGGGCAAACCTTATGTTGGTTTAGAACTACCTAACATGAGCCGTCAAACGGTGTTCTTCTCTGATGTGGTTGCTAGCCCTCAGTTCCAAGAAGCGAAATCACCAACAACGGTTGTTCTAGGACAAGACATTGCAGGTGAAGCGGTTATTGCTGACCTATCGAAAATGCCACACGTTCTTGTCGCAGGTACGACCGGTTCTGGTAAGTCGGTGGGTGTGAACGTGATGATCTTGAGTATGCTTTACAAGGCATCACCTGAAGACGTTCGTTTCATCATGATTGACCCGAAAATGTTGGAATTGTCTATCTATGAGGGTATTCCACATCTATTGTCTGAAGTCGTTACCGACATGAAAGATGCGTCTAACGCCCTTCGTTGGTGTGTAGGCGAAATGGAGCGTCGTTATAAGCTGATGTCGGCGCTTGGTGTTCGTAACATCAAAGGCTACAACGACAAATTGAAGATGGCCGCGGAAGCTGGTCACCCAATTCATGACCCATTGTGGAAGCCGGGCGACAGCATGGCCCCTGAAGCGCCATTGTTGGAAAAACTGCCTTACATCGTGGTTGTCGTCGATGAATTCGCTGATTTAATCATGGTAGTGGGCAAGAAAGTTGAAGAATTGATTGCTCGTTTAGCGCAGAAAGCGCGTGCTGCTGGTGTCCACTTGATCTTAGCCACTCAACGTCCTTCGGTGGATGTTATTACGGGTCTGATTAAAGCAAACATCCCGACACGTGTTGCCTTTACCGTATCGACCAAAACGGACTCTCGAACCATTCTTGACCAAGGTGGTGCAGAGTCACTGCTTGGTATGGGTGATATGTTGTACTTACCACCGGGTTCAAGCCACACAACTCGTGTACATGGCGCATTTGCATCTGATGATGATGTTCACGCGGTCGTGAATAACTGGAAAGCACGCGGTAAGCCAAACTATATTGAAGAGATTACTAACGGCGACCAAACCCCAGAAACACTATTGCCGGGTGAGAAGATGGAAGGCGATGAAGAAGTCGATCCTCTGTTTGATCAAGTTGTCGAACACGTGGTTCATTCACGTCGTGGTTCAGTTTCTGGCGTGCAACGTCGATTCAAGATTGGCTACAACCGTGCCGCACGAATTGTCGAGCAATTAGAGGCTCAAGGTATTGTAAGTGCTCCAGGACATAACGGTAATCGAGAAGTATTGGCGCCAGCGCCTCCAAAAGATTAGTTCCAATAGGAACTCATAACTATTCAGTCGGTCAAAACCAAAACATGACCGACTTATACCAATCGTAGTAAATAACTGGTCACCCTAGCTGGTTAAAACGCTCGATAACTGCGTTATAATTTTTGATTGTAGAATAACTACTTATCAAAAAATTACGCCTTGTTCTCAAGCCTTTTCCCGACGATATTTCTGATCACTTACTTACTGTGATTGGTATTATGATTTAACAGGACTATTGATGAAAAAAGTATTCGCACTTTTATTTATGAGCTTCTCAGTATTTGCTTCTCCGAAAGAAGAGTTGAGTAGCCGCTTGTCGCTGAATGCAGGCTTCAGCGCTGACTTCAAGCAAGTCGTAACCAGCCCTGACGGTGATGTTGTGATGGAAGGTGAGGGTACGGTAGAGATTGCACGCCCTAGCTTATTCCGTTGGGAAACCACTTTCCCTGATGAAAACCTATTGGTATCTGATGGCCAAAGCTTGTGGTACTACAGCCCGTTCATTGAGCAAGTGAGCATTTACTGGCAAGAACAAGCCACATCACAAACGCCTTTTGTATTGCTGACTCGTAACCAAGAAAGTGATTGGGACAACTACAACGTCGCGCAAACGGGTAACCAATTTACGCTAACGCCAACGGCAGTGGATTCTAATCAAGGCGATTTCCAGATTAACATCACCGAGAAAGGCATTGTTCAGGGCTTTAATGTGATTGAACAAGACGGCCAAAAAGGTGAGTTTACCTTTAACAATGTTGATTTAGGTAAACCTGCTGCAGACCGCTTTACTTTTGTGGCGCCGGAAGGTGTCGAGGTCGACGACCAAAGAAACTGATCCAAACTGGCAGATCGTTTGGTAGTAAGTCGATAGGCATTGATGCCATCAACGAATCAAGAGATTGCAATTGAGTAATTACAGCTTAGATTTTGCAGGGGACGAAGATTTTCGTCCCCTTGCTGCTCGTATGAGACCTGAAACTGTTGAACAGTACATCGGTCAGCAGCATATATTAGGTCCAGGTAAACCCCTTCGCCGAGCGTTGGAAGCGGGCCATATCCACTCCATGATTTTATGGGGGCCTCCGGGCACCGGTAAAACCACGCTGGCAGAAGTGGCGGCAAATTACGCCAATGCAGAAGTTGAGCGCGTATCAGCGGTGACGTCGGGTGTAAAAGACATTCGTATCGCCATTGAAAAAGCGCGTGAGAACAAGCAAGCAGGGCGTAGAACGATTCTATTTGTGGACGAAGTCCATCGCTTTAACAAAAGTCAGCAAGATGCGTTCTTACCTCATATCGAAGATGGCACGGTTACGTTTATCGGTGCGACTACAGAAAACCCTTCTTTTGAATTGAATAACGCTTTGTTGTCGCGTGCGCGTGTCTACAAACTGACTTCTCTCAATACAGATGATATCGCCCTCGTCATTCGCCAAGCGATCGAAGATAAACAGCGCGGGTTGGGTGATGTGACGGCTGATTTTGCTGATAACGTTCTAGATCGCCTAGCTGAACTGGTCAACGGTGACGCTCGTATGTCGCTCAACTATCTTGAGTTGCTGTATGACATGGCAGAAGACAACGATAAGGGCGAGAAAGCGATAACGTTGCAGTTGTTAGCTGAAGTGGCTGGTGAGAAGGTTGCTCGTTTCGATAACAAGGGTGATATTTGGTACGACCTAATCTCCGCCGTTCACAAGTCGATTCGAGGCTCTAATCCCGATGCTGCGTTGTATTGGTCGGCGCGAATGATTGCAGCGGGTTGTGACCCTTTGTATATCGTGAGACGTTTGCTGGCGATTGCTTCTGAAGATATTGGTAATGCTGATCCAAGAGCAATGCAGGTCGCAATGTCGGCTTGGGATTGCTTCACACGTATTGGCCCAGCAGAAGGGGAGCGTGCGATTGCTCAGGCGGTTGTCTATTTAGCGTGTGCACCTAAGAGTAATGCCGTTTACACCGCTTGGAAGCAAGCCTTAACGGACGCACACAATCTCCCTGAATATGAAGTGCCGCATCATTTGCGAAATGCACCCACAACTTTGATGAAGGACATGGGCTACGGGCAAGAATACCGTTATGCTCATGACGAACCAGGTGCCTACGCGGCTGGAGAAAAGTATTTACCGCCTGAAATGGGCGAAACACAATACTATTTCCCAACAAAACGAGGCTTAGAGACCAAAATTGGCGAGAAGCTAGATTATCTGGCGGATTTGGACGCAAAAAGCCCACAAAAACGCTATGAAAAGTAGTCTTTTTTGGATATCGTTACCTAGTCATAAAATTTATATTAAATCGTTAAAAATTGGTCGAAATAGCACCAGTTTTAGGGGTTTAGCAGTGATTCAGTAGCAAATTACTGAATATTCAAATAACTAAAGCATAGGATTAGCAATGCTGGATTCTAAATTACTTCGAGCTGAGCTGGATGAAACAGCGGCAAAATTAGCACGTCGAGGCTTCGCCCTTGATGTAGAGACAATTCGTGAACTTGAAGAAAAACGTAAGTCCCTTCAGATGAAAACTGAAGAGCTACAAGCGTTACGTAACTCTCGATCGAAGTCCATTGGTCAAGCGAAAGCAAAAGGCGACCATGAAGAAGCTGAGCGTATCCTTGCAGAAGTAGGCAACTTAGGCGCAGAACTAGACCAAGCTAAAGTAACATTGGCTGAGCTTCAATCTGAGCTAGAAACGATCACAATGTCGATTCCTAACCTTCCTGACGCAGAAGTGCCAGATGGTAAAGATGAAGACGACAACGTAGAAGTTTCTCGTTGGGGTCAACCTAAGACTTACGACTTCGAAGTGAAAGATCACGTAGATCTTGGCGAAATGTCTGGCGGTCTTGATTTTGCTAGCGCAGTTAAAATCTCTGGTTCTCGTTTCATCGTGATGAAAGGCAAATTCGCACGTCTACACCGTGCTATTGCTCAGTTCATGCTAGACCTTCACACTGATGAGCACGGCTACACAGAAATGTACGTACCGTACTTAGTGAACCACGATAGCCTCTACGGTACTGGTCAACTTCCTAAGTTCGGCGAAGACTTGTTCCACACAAGCCCGCTAACTGAGCAAGTAAGTGATGTACCGCTTAAGACGCTATCGCTTATCCCTACTGCGGAAGTACCGGTAACGAACATGGTTCGTGACACGATTACTGATGAAGCTGAACTGCCACTTAAGATGACAGCTCACACTCCATGTTTCCGTTCTGAAGCGGGTTCTTACGGTCGTGACACTCGTGGTCTTATCCGTATGCACCAATTCGACAAAGTTGAATTAGTACAAATCACTAAGCCAGAAGACTCAATGGCAGCGCTTGAAGAGCTAACAGGTCACGCTGAGAAAGTACTTCAACTTCTAGAGCTTCCTTACCGTAAAGTGATTCTATGTACTGGTGATATGGGCTTCGGTTCTGCGAAAACTTACGACTTAGAAGTCTGGGTTCCAGCACAAGAGACATACCGTGAAATCTCTTCTTGTTCAAACATGTGGGATTTCCAAGCACGTCGTATGCAAGCTCGTTTCCGTCGTAAAGGCGAGAAGAAACCTGAACTTGTACACACGCTAAACGGTTCTGGTCTTGCTGTTGGTCGTACTATGGTTGCTATTCTTGAGAACAACCAAGAAGCAGATGGCCGTATTGCTATCCCAGCAGTACTTCAGCCATACATGGGCGGCGTAACGCACATCGGTTAATGCCAATTTAGGTTAATCAAATTTAGATTAATCTGATTTGCCAAAATATTTAAAAGGCTTTGCTGTAATGGCAAAGCCTTTTTTGTATGTGGCCGTTGTAAAACAGAAGCTACATATAAGCAAAACTTGGGTTATTTACTTCATCGGCTTGCTTACATGCTAGATCGGCTTGTTTACAGGCTAATAGCGCTTTTCGGTAATAGTTTTGATAGTTGTTTTTTGTCAGCTCATCCATCGTATAAAGCTGGGTGATCACTTCATCACATTGCTTGATGATAGTAATCACTTGCTTAGCGCCCATTGAATCTGGCCAAATAACAGAAAGCAGTTTTACGATGTTCATACATACGTTCTTGATCATCGGGCAACGCCTGTGAATATCTAAGTAAGCCACGAGCACTAATTTATAATCTGATTGCCCCTGCTTAATACTGATGTTCTTCTCTTTAAGCCATTCCATCTTTTCTGAGTTACGATTTTTCATCTCAGCACACATCGTTATTTGACTGGAAACAACAGTCTCGTTTGCTGTTTTGATAATCAATAGACCACAACGATTTTCTGCGACTTTAAATTCGTTCTCACAACTCATTCTGTCCAACAACCAAGCATGGTGATAAATCACTGGGAATGCGTCGAAGTCATTTTTGTCGTGCAGTGCCGTTAATATTGTTACCGATTTTTGGTACTGCTTGGACTCCATCGCGATGTGAGCAGCGATAAGCGCCAAGTCAGTTTGCAAGCCTGATCGTGCCTCGGTCGGGATCTTCGAAATCAGGTAATTGACTTGATCCAAATTCGCTTGTTTATCGATGCCGTCAGACGCGCAATAAAGCAAAAATCGAATATGATTTAACTTCATATACAGGTTGTCACGAAAGGTGTCTCGATTGATCTGCACATAATTTTGATAGTGAAGCAGCGCTGCTTTTGAATCATTCACTGATAAGCATAGATTCGCGATCGCTAGCTCTCTTTCCGAGTTACCAGGGGTGAGTTCACTCGCCAACTTAAAGTGTGCAATCGCCGCAGGAACCTTGTTGCTGATCAGGTTGACCTGAGCTGCTTGGTCTCGATACAAGGTGCTGGTGGGCGCAGAATCAATCAAGCTTTCGATCATATGTTGTGCTTCGTTAAGCTGACCTAGATTAGCAAGGCTGTTCGCGAGCCCGGCTTGTGCCCAATCGAAGCTGCCTTCATCAAGTGCTTTCTCATAAACGCTCTTGGCTTCGTCGTAGAGCTTAAGTTTTGATAGAAAGCTTCCGCGAAATTGCTGAATTGTCGCGAAATACTCGGGATGGAATGCGACCAATTCTTCACAATATTCCAAACCCGCTTGGTAGTTGTTTTCTCTTTCGGCTTTATAGACATTTTGTAGAACGAGCTTCTTTTTCAGAGAGCTTGTAATACGTTGCTTCAATGTTTCTCGGTTGAACGGTTTTAATAGATAATTGTCAGGTCGAAGCTCTAAGATAGGGCGGATCGACAAAGCCGAGTTTTCGCCTGTGACAAGTATAAATATCCCGTCATCCTTTAATCTTTTCGACTGTTTCAACTCTTCAAATAGCTGTTTGCCGTTAATGGTATTACCAAAGTTATAATCGCAAATGATCACATCAAAGGTTGTGTCATTTGTGATGGTCATTGCTATGCGCGGAGATTTAGCAATGGAAATCAAACGTTCTGAGAAGCCAATATGGATCAGCATATTACGAATAGTTGAAAGTACTATCGCTGAGTCATCAACGATAAGGGCATTTAATTGAGTTAATTTCATGTTTATTTTAAATTATTTACTGACGTGAATTCTGAAAAGCTCGCAGGCTTTGAAGCAATAAAACCTTGGTACTTGGTTGCGTATTTCGGCTGATGTGACCCCTAGTTTCGTTTTTAATCGACCACCTTTTTAAGCCTCTCTTTTCTCTTCCTTAGTTTTACTCCAAGTGGTCGATTTAAGCCAGTTTTCTCATTGATTCCCCTCGTAACTCGATTCTATGACTTTGATGAACCAACCTATCTAAGATCGCATCAGCGATCGTCGAGTTGTCGATCATCTCGTGCCATTCTTTTACAGGTAGTTGGCTGATAATGATTGTACTGCACTCTTGGTATCTATCTTCTAGCACTTCGAGAAGATTACTTGCATGCTCTTGGCTGAGTTTTTCCATTCCCCAGTCATCGATAACCAACAGTTTTTTCTTAGACAAGCTCAGTAGCAGCTTTTGATAGCTGCCATCAAGGCGGCTACTACTCAGGTCATCAAGTAAACGATTTAGGCGATAATAACGACTTGGGCAGTGTTGCTCACACGCCTGCTCGGCGAGCGCACAAGCAACATAGGTTTTACCTGCACCTGTTGCACCTGTAATCAGGACATTCTGTCGCTTTTGTAAATAAGTGCCTGATAATAACTCTCCCATCATTGCTCTTTTTAAGCCTCGTTCTGGGCGGTAGTCCAGTTGATTACCGCTAGCGCTTAGGCGCAGCTTGGCTTGCCGTTTAAGTCGTTGGATTTTGGTTTGATCTCGGTTCACTATCTCATGATCAAGGATGAGTCCTAACCTTTCTTCAAAGCCAAGTTCAGCATAGGTCGCGGGGTGTATCCTTTGCTGTTCCAGTGCATCAGAAGCATGACTTAGGCGTAGTGATTTTAACTGTTGGATTATTGCGTCCATATTGTTTCTCCTAGTGGTAGTAGTTGGAACCACGAACATTAGTGTGTTTAAGGTTTGGGGTATCAGTGGAAGGCTGAGAGAGAGTGCCTTCTCGATGGTTCTTCAATAAGTTTTTGACGAAGCCAAGGTATGGCTTCTCTGTCACTAAGGCATCTCGGCAAGCTTGTTCTAACCGTGCGTCTGAGTGCTTTTTGGCAAGACTTAGTAACCCAAAGCAACTTCTAAAGGCCAATGCTTCATGCTCTGGGCGTTTGAGCAACATCTGAGTCAGTTCACCTGTGGCTGGCCCAATAGATTTTCCCCAACGGATAAAACGCTCGGGTGTCCATGATTGGTATTGATGGTTGCTTGGCATATGCTCGTAAACGGTAGAGAGACCATATTCTTTTTGGCTTGTGCAGTGGTGAGCAACAATGCTCCCTTTGTGGTAGATACGTATTATTTGATGCGTTGCTTCAAGCTCAACTTGTTGCCCAACAAGTTGGTGCGGCACAGAGTAGAAGTGCTTTTTATATTGAATGTGATAATCAGGGGAGACGGTTGCTCGTTTAGTTTCGATATACACATATGGTTGCGATGGCAGTGGTTTTAACGCTGGACGGTCAACTTTGTTGAACAAGTCATGTCGATTGACACCAAGCTGTTTCATCTCTCGTTGGTTTAAGTCATGCATCAGCTTTCGGATAGCCAGGTTCAGCTCAGCCATTGTATAGAACACTTGGTGGCGAAGGCGCATCATTATCCAGCGCTCTACGATGAGAACTGCGTTCTCAGCTTTGGCTTTATCTTTAGGCTTGTAGGGCCTGGCTGGCATCACAGCAACGCCGTAATGTTGTGCCAGTTTTCGGTAGCTCTCATTGAGGATAGGGCTATGACAGTCTGCTTTCGTTACAGCAGATTTCAGATTATCAGGTACAAGTAGATTCGGAGCACCACCAAAGTGATTAAAGGTATTCACATGAGCCATGAGGAAGTGTTCAAGCCCTTGGCTCTCACTCGCCTCGACATAGGTGTAATTTGACGCTCCTAAAGTGGCGACAAATACCTGAGCATGTCGGCATTCTCCTGTATCTGGATTCACAACAGGGATCGTTGGGCCACAGTAGTCAATGAAGAGCTTGTCACCAGCATGGTGAAGTTGGCGCATACTGCGTTTTTGTGTCTTTAGCCAACGTCTATACAGTTCGCAGAACTGTGTATAGCCATAGGCTTTGTCTTGATGCTGATGACAATACTCTTCCCAAAGCAAAGCTTTAGTCATCCCTTTACGCTTCAATTCTAAGTAGCAGAGAGTGAAATCAGGCATCACTTTATGCTGAGAAGATGAGCGACCATCAAACAAAGCTTGGGTGACTTGATTTTCATGATGAGTCTCTTCCAGTGGCCACGTGAGGCCACTGGATTTAAATCGGGATAGATGCTGGGATACAGTGGAATGAGCAATATTGAGGCAAGCGGCGATCTGTCGATTAGAAAGATTGCACTCGTATCGGAGGCGTAAGATTTCCTTAATTTTATTCATTGGCATTCTCTTTTTCGGCATGATTTATCCTTAGTGCTCTCAACATGAAAGACTCAGGTTAAACCTATTGATTTAAAAGAGAAAAGAGGTTTATTTCGGTAAATCGACCATCGATTTCGGAAACACACCGAAAAGTGGATGATTAAAACCGAAATGAGTGGTCGGTTAAAAACGGATTTGGTGGTCGATTAAAACCGAAATAGGCGGTCGGCTAGCTCCGAAATATGCAACTTGGTCATGCCAATAGTCTTCAAGTATTCAAGATCTTGTTGCTGCTCGACACCTTCGACAATACAAGAAAGGCCTAGGTTTTCTGCTAAATTGATGCAAGCTTTGGTTAGAATCTGATTCTTTTTGTTTTCGCTGATATTGTTTACAAAACTGCGATCCACTTTCAGCTCGGTGAATGGCAAGCTCGACAGTTGGGACAGTGACGCATAACCCGTACCGAAATCGTCAACCGATAATCCAACCCCTAACATGCTCAGTTTTGCGATGTTTTTATAGCAATACGCATCGAGCAAGATCGTCTCATGCTCCGTGATCTCCAGAGTCAGCAATGAAGGGTCAATGTTGTATTTGGCACATAAGCTCGCGACTTGATCGGCAATCTCAAGTTTCAATGTTGATTGCTCAATATTGATCGCGAAGTGGATCGGTTTACGCATTGATGAGATATCTTTCAGAGCCAGCTCAAGCAGTGTAAAGAAAAGTCGATCCATCAGTCCGAGTTGGCGCAACGTATCCATAAAATGGAAAGGGGTGAGTAACCCCAATTCAGGGTGCATAATGCGCGCAAGTACCTCAACACCAACCAGTGTCGCTTGTTCGACGTCATGTTGCGTTTGATAAGCGTTGGTGAACCATTCATTCTCAAAGGCTTCTAGCGTCTGTTGCTCATTCAGTTTAACTTCGGCTGGCAGAATAGATTTAGCGGTTTGGATACGCTTGTATGATGACAGCAAACGCTGGATATGCGCTTCAGCGACCGGTTTCGGTATCGCTTCGACTTCGTTATAACCAATCAGTTTGCACATACTCTTAGTTGAATCCAACGCAGCATCCGCCATCGCACTCAAAATGACGACAGTTTGTATTGAGCCCTGAGCTTCAGGGGAAGCCAATAACGACACGCCATCAATCTGTGGCAACTGAAGGTCGCAGAATGCAATATCAAAACGATGTTGCTTACATAGATCGATCGCGTCCTCGCCGTTGTAAGCGGTATAGACGTCATCAACGCTGTAGCGTTTGAGTAAGATCTGAATCTGTGTCGCTTGTAACAGCGAATCCTCAACGATGAGAATTTTCATAGTGAATCTAACCTGTTTATAACCGCTTGAGCTGAGGCGATGGCTAAATTCAGCTCTTCAATTATCTTGTGACAATACATGGGATCTTCCGCATTTTTCTCACATTCCTTTGCGGCATGATTTAAAGAATCTAAGCCGAGTAAGCTCGCCGATCCTTTAATTCTGTGTGCTATTGCTTTGATGTTTGGGTTTGGCTCTAGCAACATGGCTTTGTCTGAACTGAACGAGTCCAAAATGACGGTCGCCATTTGAAGCTGTTCCTCTGGACTGTAATTCTGTGCCCAAGATTGGTCGGCTTGAGCCATTTCTGTTTTCTGTTGAGGTAACAATTCCTCAATCGCACATGCAAGTTCTTCAAACGAGTAGGGCTTATAGATCACCTGATCCATACCAGCACGTTCTGCTTTTTCTATTACCAGTTTCGAGTCTTCCGCTGTACAACCAATAATGGGTAAGTGCTTAAACTTGTCGAGTGAGCGAATTATCTCAGTTAGCTGATAGCCATCCATGTTAGGCATATGGCAGTCAGTGATGATGATATCCACGAGCGTTTCGCTGTTCTCC
This sequence comes from Vibrio sp. FE10, assembly GCF_030297155.1. NCBI lineage: Bacteria > Pseudomonadati > Pseudomonadota > Gammaproteobacteria > Vibrionales > Vibrionaceae > Vibrio > Vibrio apostichopi. The sequence goes on from NZ_AP028067.1 coordinate 1,256,576, forward strand.
AACTCTTCCATCGCTTCTTGGCCGTCTTTTACGATGACCGTCTTTAAACCAAAGCGCTTGAGCTGTTTGGCAAACAACAAGCGGTTAATTGGGTCGTCGTCGGCGATAAGTACCGTTCCGGTAAAGTGGTACTCAGACGCTGGGGCATGAGTAACGCTTGTGCCTTGAGAAGTGATATCGCTCATCAATAGATCTGGATACAGGTTCTGCCATTGTGTGGAACGTTCAATTGCATGGCTGTAATCATTCATTTGATTATCGACTTTCCAAGCTCTTAGCCACGCCAATATCTCTCTGTCTTCAGAGTGTATTGGGTTCACCACTTTGACTGGCGAAACTGTGCCTTTGATTGGCAAGCTAACCGTTACCTTCGTCCCCAGGCCCACCTTGCTTTCAATATTAAGTGCACCGTCCATCATGGTTACTAGACGTTGGACTACCGTGATACCTAGGCCTGTGCCTCCATAACGTCGGCTAATACTGTGGTCACCTTGTGCGAAAGGCTGAAACGCTCGCGTTATCTGTTGGTCAGACATACCACAGCCCGTATCGGTAATAGAGATCTGTAGTTGTTCGGTGGTCACCTTAATAGTGACGAGTACAAAGCCGTTTTCAGTAAACTTAATCGCGTTGTTCAATAGGTTATTGAGGATCTGAGTGACTCTCAGCCAGTCCAAGCTTGCGCTGGATATTGAGTTGACCTTCCAATCCAATTTGAAGTTAAGATTGTTGAGTCGCGCATTGGTCTCAAACGTTCGGAATATCGGGCACAACTCGTCATAGATGCTGCTCATCTTCGACTCTAAGTGAAGTTGATTCGCTTCCATTTTGGAGATGTCGAGAATGTCACTGACCAGCAGTTTTAATCGCTCGGCAGATAATTGAGCGTTGCTAAGAAGCTCCATATCATCTCGGTTTTCTATCTTGGTACTGAGCAGTTCCATAAGGCCAATCATCGCAGCGATAGGCGTGCGTAATTCATGGCTGACGATCGCTAAGAACAGGTCGCGAGCTTTTATCGCCTCTTGCGCTTTTTTGTTTGAGATCTCGAGCTCACGCTGTTGCTTCTCCCACCTTGTAAGATCGTCGAGTACAGTGATGACGTAAGGATCTGTCTCAGATGCGTTTGCCAAACACTGACGAATCACTCGAAAGTGCTGTTCGTCACCGTTGCAATCACATTTGATGGTGCTCCAAACACCTAATAGATTCCCGGTTCGTTCATCGTTCTCTTTTAGCCAACAAAACTCTGGGTTCTCTTGGTGTTGATGGGTAAAACAAGCAGCCATCTGTTTATCAAAGGCACTATTGGAAAGAACCAGTTGACCATTTTTATCGTGAATGGCGATAAGGCTCGGTAAGTTATCTAACAAGGTTGTTAGCCATTGGATCTGGTCATAGCTGCGCTGCTCAGACTGTTGAGCACGCGACAGCGATAGCGACAATCGACGAGTTTTCATCAAACCGAAGGTAATCAACGCGAAAATTACGCCAGATATTGCCAAGGTATACGCCACAATTCGTTCTTCACTGAACCCATATTGAGCAATGATGTTGTGGTGCTTCAACGTCAGGAGGTCAATTTCATTTTGTGTCGTTAGAGAAATCGCTGAGTCGATGACGCTCTGTAAGAACGATGAACTTGGATGAAAAATGACGCCCATCTCACGTTGCAACGAAACTTCTGCTGCTTGCGGAATGATGTTAAACAGCGCATCGTAACCATTAAAAATATAAAGGTTGGCGATACTTTTAGGGATATAGGCGTGCGTGATTGCTCCATTACTCATACCGTTAATAATGGCGTCCATGTCGTTGTAAATCACAGCGTCAGCCAAATGATCTTCTAAACTCGACTTTGGAATGAAGTAGCCAGTTCGATCCAAGATCGCAGTCTTCTTAACCGCAGAGTCGCCATTAACCTTAATCAGTGCCCATTGGAATGTCATGAAGGGCTTGCTGGCAATAAACTCCGTGGAATCCACATTCTCTACATCGAAGCCAGGTAAAAACTCGACATCACCATTCTTAAGCATATCGATGATGTCTCTGCCTTCTGGTGGCACGTACTCAAATTTCAGTCCAAGCTTTCTTGATATCAGCTTTATCGCGTCATGAATGAACCCCACCGCTTCTTGGGTGGTGGGATCAAAATATGAATATGGGTAGATCCCCTCTGTCACCGTAAAGCGGATAGGGCGCTTTCCATATTGACTCTGGATTATCTGGTTCACGAGATCATCGTAAAAATGATAGAACTGTTCTGAAGACAACTTGGCGATTTCATTCTCTTTATCACGAATGAATTTTTCTATGATGCCGTACATCACGCTGTCATTCTGGTTCATCATGATCTGAACTGGGAACCTTGGCAGATCTTGGCTGAAAGAGAGTGCACCCTGCCATTCACCCGGAGTCATTACCGAGTAGTAGCTTTGTACTGATATCAGATCTAGGATCGTCGCATCGGCAAAACCATTGGCGATGGCAGGTAACAGCTCAGAGGTGCTATTCACAACCATAGGATCTGATATGCCCTGCTGATTGAGCAGCTGACAAAATAACGAGCTTTTAATGCATACCCATTTTAATTGTTCGTGCGGTGTGTTTTTGGCGACGTCATCTCTGTACCAATACACATTTTGGATGTCATATAAGTTGTCTGAAAACTCAAACTGTTCCGCTCTTTTACGTGTTTCTGCAAAGCCGATAGTTAAATCAGCTTCGCCACTCGCAATGGCAGATAACAATGCTCTTGAAGAAAAGTATTCTTTTACCTCCACCTCTACATTTAAGTACTCTTTAAGCAGACCTTGGATGCTATCGCACGTGTCTTGATTTCGTGCCACGACAAAATCTTCCCAGACGTGATTAAACAGGTACATTGGCTTAGCAATGACTATCTTCTGTTTATTTAGGATATAGCTATGCTGAGCTGCACTTAATGTGAGTTCTTCAGCTGTACTGGAAAAAGAGAGTGAAGTTAGAGCGAGTAATAAGAGAAACAAAGTCTTCATAAAGTTAGCGAGCGATGAAAAGTCCCGCATTCTATGACGACATTTATTTAGCCACTAATACAATTTTTGAACTTATTTTTGTCGAAAGGATAAATAAGAATTGTGATGGTATATTTAATTATTTCCTTTTTTAACAGAGGGTTAATTTTAATAATTCAGCCCGTTCTTCACAGGCTGAATCGATGTTCTTTATATCGAAAGCAATAAGATCTATTTAAAACAATCAGGGCGATTAAGTGCTTTATCTATGGATGAAACAAGCTGTTCGATATGTTCCGGTTGGCTAATGAAGGGAGGCATCATATATATCAATTTGCCAAACGGGCGTATCCAAACACCTTGTTCAACAAAGTGAGCTTGGATGGTTTCCATATCGACAGGCGTGTGGGTTTCAACGACGCCAATAGCGCCCAACCAACGCACGTCTTTAACCAGTGCATGTTCTCGCAACGGTGGGAGCAACTCAGAGAAAAGCTGTTCGATCTGCTGAGTCTGATTTTGCCAATTGCCTTGCTCAATGATGGATAAACTTGCCGCACCGACTGCGCAAGCCAACGGGTTACCCATGAAGGTTGGCCCGTGCATAAAGCAGCCAGCTTCACCACCACATACGGTGTCAGCAACCTCTTTACTTGCCAGCGTTGCTGAGAGGGTCATGTAGCCCCCAGTCAGCGCTTTGCCTAAGCATAGAATGTCCGGTTGAATGTCGGCATGCTCACAAGCGAACAGTTTCCCTGTGCGGCCAAAGCCGGTCGCAATCTCATCCAAGATCAATAACACGTTGAATTCATCACACAGCAAGCGCACTTGTTTCAAGAATTCAGGGTGGTAGATGCGCATACCGCCAGCACCTTGAACGATTGGCTCTAAGATCACCGCAGCGACTTCTTGATGGTGTGCTGCCAGCTTTTCTCGAAAGCTGTCGATGTCATTAACATCCCATTGATCCCAAAAGCCTGTTTTTGGCGAATCGGCAAAAATGTGCTCCGGCAAAAAGCCTTTGTAGAGGCTGTGCATCGAGTTATCTGGATCGGTCACCGACATCGCAGCAAAGGTATCGCCGTGGTAGCCATCTCTCAGTGTTAAGAACTTTGAACGAGGTTGGCCTTTAGCGTGCCAGTATTGCAGCGCCATTTTGAGGCTCACTTCTACGGCTACCGAGCCAGAGTCAGCCAAGAATACATGTTCAAGATTACTGGGTGCTAGATTCAAAAGCTTCTTACATAAATCGATTGCTGGCTGATGGGTAATACCACCAAACATAACGTGTGACACCTTATCGATTTGGCTGTGAGCTGCAGCATTGAGCTCTGGGTGATTGTAGCCGTGAATGGTTGACCACCAAGAGGACATACCATCAATAATTCGTTTTCCGCCTTCTAATTCTAGGTAAACACCGTCTGCATTTGTGACTGGGTAGCAGGTCAGAGGTGTTAACGTTGATGTGTAAGGATGCCAGATATGCTGGCGATCAAAGGCGAGATCCATAGTAACTTCCATTCTTAGTGTGGTTAAAAAATAACCAGGTGTAAACTTTTGATATTATCAATGTGTTGACAGTCTAAAGCTTGTCGGTAGACTAGCCAAGCATAAATGCAATCTCTATTGATGGAGGTGCAATATCAAAAAAATAAAAAAGGATCGACACGTGGAAGTTCGTCATGACTGGACAGTTGCTGAAGTAACAGCGCTGCTTGAAAAACCGTTTATGGATTTAATGTTTGAAGCTCAAGTTGTTCATAGACAGTACCAAGAGCACAACCACGTGCAGGTGAGTACGCTTTTATCAATTAAGACGGGTGCTTGCCCTGAAGATTGTAAGTACTGCCCTCAAAGTGCTCACTACCGAACAGATGTCGACAAAGAACGCTTAATGGAAGTCGAGCGTGTTTTGGATGCGGCGCTAAAAGCTAAGAACGCGGGTTCGACTCGTTTCTGTATGGGCGCGGCATGGAAAAATCCGAAAGAGCGCGATATGCCTCACCTAACTGACATGATCAAAGGTGTGAAAGGCATGGGTCTAGAAACGTGTATGACACTGGGTATGCTAACGCCAGATCAAGCGGGTGAGTTAGCGGACGCAGGTTTGGATTACTACAACCACAACCTTGATACGTCTCCTGAATTCTACGGCAGCATTATTACTACTCGTACTTACCAAGATCGTTTAGATACCCTATCTCACGTGCGTGATGCGGGTATGAAGATCTGTTCTGGCGGTATCATTGGTATGGGCGAAAGCACCAATGACCGAGCAGGCCTTCTCGTAGAGCTAGCGAACCTTCCAGTACACCCTGAAAGTGTGCCAATCAACATGCTGGTAAAAGTGAAAGGCACACCGATGGAAAACGTCGATGATGTTGAGTCTTTCGACTTCATTAAGTTGATTGCGATTGCTCGTATCATGATGCCAATGTCTGCGGTTCGTTTATCTGCAGGTCGCGAGAATATGAACGAACAGATGCAAGCGATGTGTTTCATGGCGGGTGCGAATTCTATCTTCTACGGTTGTAAGCTACTGACTACGCCAAACCCAGACGAAGACACGGATATGCAGCTGTTTAAGAAGCTGGGTATCAACAGCCAACAGGTCGCTCAAAAACCTGACGAAATTCAAGAAAATGAACTGTTAGATCAAGTGGTGGAGCGCGTTGCTGCTCGTCCAACGAAAGATGACATGTTCTACGATGCCACTGTTTAAATCTCGCATCAAAAGTGCCCTTGCTCATCGCCGTGAGCAAGGGTTAACTCGTCAACTCAAGGTACTCGAAAACAGCAATAGCCCTTTGCTTAATAGTGAAGGTTCTCGCTTTATTAACTTTTCGAGTAATGATTACCTAGGCTTGGCAAACGATCCTGAACTGGTCGATGCATGGCAAACCGGACTTTCCCAATATGGTGCTGGCAGTGCGGCATCGCCATTGGTTACAGGCTTTAGTCCTGCTCATCGAAACTTAGAGGCTCAGCTGTGTGAATGGCTTGGCTTCGAACGTGCCATTCTCTTTAGTTCTGGTTTCAGTGCTAATCAAGCCTTGTTGTTTTCTCTGCTCGAAAAAGACGACTCTCTGTTGCAAGACAAACTTAACCACGCCTCCTTGATGGAAGCGGGGATGCTTTCACCTGCAACCATGAAACGCTTTAAGCACAACGACACGCAGCATTTAGAGTCGCTATTAAGCCGATCTCCACAATCCTTGGTCGTGACTGAGGGGGTGTTCAGCATGGATGGCGATCAAGCGCCTCTGAGTCAGATATCTAACCTGACAAATCAATACGACAGTTGGTTGGCGGTTGATGATGCCCACGGTATCGGCGTATTAGGTGATAAAGGGGCAGGGAGCTGCAGTGCGGCACAAATCTCCCCCGATATTTTGGTGGTGACCTTTGGTAAAGCGTTTGGTCTTTCAGGTGCTGCGATTCTTTGTTCGTCAGAAGTGGGTGATTATTTAACTCAGTTTGCTCGGCATCATGTGTACTCGACCGCGATGCCACCTTCACAAGCGGTGGCTTTGTCTCATGCGTGTCAGATGATTCAGACGCAAGAGTGGCGCCGAGAGAAGTTAACTGAGTTAGGTGCTCTCTATAAAGAGCAGATGAGCCGCGTGAAAGGTTTCATTGATACTCAGACTCCGATTAAGCCGTTTGTGATTGGTGAAGCTCAAGCTGCCTTATCTATAGCGGAAGAATTAAAGCGTAACCAAGTTTGGGTAACGGCGATAAGGCCACCAACCGTTCCGACAGGGACTGCTCGTCTGCGAATTACGTTAACGGCCAACCACAGTCAGACGCAGGTTCTTCAGTTAACTGACTCGTTGCTTCAAGCAATAGAGCGAAGCAACGACTCTGAAGGCAAACCAAGCATAGAATCAAGCGTTGAATTAAAGAAAGAGGCTCAGTAAATGTCACAAGAAGCAGTAGTGCATAATTACGTAGGCCAAGATAAGAGTGCGATTGCCGAAGCCTTCGGTAAAGCAGCAACAACCTATGATAAACACGCTGAGTTTCAGCGCGATGTCGGCCACCGATTATTGGATAAGCTACCGAGAGACCTCTCAGGTTTAAAGGTGCTTGATTTAGGTTGTGGCACTGGCTATTTCTCTGAGCAGATGGTGAAGCGTGGTGCTGAAGTGGTGTGTGCTGATCTTTCTGTTGGAATGTTAGAAAGGGCAGAGCAACGTTGTGGTGTATCGGTCTCTTTATATCAACAAGCCGACGCCGAGCAATTACCGTTTGAAGATGGGTGTTTTGACATCGTTTTTTCAAGCTTAGCGTTACAATGGTGTGATGATTTATCGTCACCTTTAAAGGAGATGAAGCGCGTTGTAGCGGCTGGTGGACGTGTGATTTTCTCAACTTTGCTTGATGGGTCACTGTTTGAACTGGAAAAATCATGGTCCAAAATTGACGCACATCAACACGTTAACCATTTTATTACAATCAATCAGGTAAAAATTGCGTTAGCGCAATCTAGCTGTACTGCTCATCAACTAGACTTGCCCACCATCACCGTTTGGTACGACACTGCGTTTGAACTGATGCGCGACCTTAAAGGTATCGGCGCTAATCACGTAAGTGGTCGCTCACAAGGTTTAACAAGTCGCCGCATGTTGCAGCTTGTTGAACGGGAATATCGAGAGTTTAAAAACCATCAAGGTTTCTTACCAGCAACATATCAAGTTTGTTTAGGGGTTATTCAATTATGATTGATGCATTATTCATTGCAGGTACGGATACCGAAGTGGGAAAAACTGTAGTTTCAAAAGCGATTCTTCAAGCTTTGGCTGCACAAGATTTATCAACAATTGGTTATAAGCCAGTTGCTGCAGGGTGTGAAGAATACTCTGAAGGGTTACGCAACAGTGATGCATTGCATCTTCAAGAAGCGGCGACGCAAGATGTTGCTTACGAAGACGTTAACCCGTACGCATTGTTACTACCATCATCACCTCATATTGCTGCAAAGCATGACGGTGTCGTGGTTGATGAAGCGGTATTATCAGCGAAGCTAGAACAGCATAAGCAAAACTCTGACATCGTTTTAGTTGAAGGTGCTGGTGGTTGGCGTGTACCGGTTTCAGATGACGAATACTTGTCTAGCTGGGTTAAGAAAGAGCAGCTTCCAGTGGTACTGACTGTGGGTATTAAGCTTGGTTGTTTGAGCCACGCTCTATTAACGGCAGAAGCGATTCGTGCAGATGGTCTAAACCTAGTCGGTTGGGTAGCGAACCGCATTAATCCAGGCACTGAACATTATGCTGATATTATTGCGATGCTTGAAGATAAGCTCGGTGCGCCGAAATTAGGTGAAATCCCTTACGTACCAAAAGCGAAGTCTAAGAACATTGGTAAGTACATTAATGTACAGCCATTGCTTGATCTGTAAGTTTCAAGTTATACGCGTTAAACAAGAAAAGGGCTGCGATTGCAGCCCTTTTGCTATTTTAAGCCTTTTGACCATACGTTTGTAAAAACGGGTCTTTTAAACAAGCTTGGGATTAATGTTCTTTTGCCAGTCCCATTAGTGCCTGTTGTGTTTCTGTGATTTTTGTCTGTGCCGTTTGTGGAGTTAGGATTCCAATCTGCTTTTTCGCTTCTTCTTCAGTAATCCCTAGGTGACAGCACAGTAAATCGATAGCCATTTGAGTGTTAGTACCTTCAACCATGATCGTTCCCTTTTTGTACATGGACTAGCCAATAAATCATCTGGAGTCACTGTAAACGGATTGTTATATCGACACCATACGACTTAGGTCTAATAGACTAAGATTAATTCGGACATGGTCTCGTAATCAAATGTTGCAATTTAATGCTTAACCTTGTTTTCTTAATCTAAGACTATATGTATAAGTAAGTATAAGTCTTCAAGGTTGGAATAAATTGCTGTCTGCCTTGTCTATAACAATAAGTTTTATAAAAACAGCTTTCATGCGGAGATAAGTAATGAAGCGAGTAATGTTGTTCCTTGCAACCAACCTTGCGGTTGTATTGGTACTAAGTGTTGTTCTTAATATTGTATACGCAGTCACAGGTATGCAACCAGGAAGCCTCTCAGGCTTGCTGTTAATGGCTGCGGTGTTTGGTTTTGGCGGCTCATTCATTTCATTAATGATGTCAAAGAAAATGGCGCTACGCTCAGTAGGCGGCATGGTCATTGAAAGCCCACGTAACGAGACAGAACATTGGTTGATGGAGACGGTAAGCCGTCAATCTCAACAAGTTGGTATTGGTATGCCAACAGTGGCGATCTACGACTCGCCAGACATCAACGCATTCGCGACGGGTGCTAAGCGTGACGATTCATTGGTAGCGGTATCAACAGGCCTGCTACACAACATGACACGTGATGAAGCTGAAGCGGTATTAGCGCATGAAGTGAGCCACATTGCGAACGGTGATATGGTGACAATGACGCTAATGCAAGGTGTGGTAAACACGTTCGTTATCTTCCTATCTCGTTTCATCGCCAACATTGTTGCGTCGAATGACAATGAAGAAGAGGGCGGCAGCAACATGATGGTTTACTTCGGTGTGTCTATGGTGCTGGAGTTGGTATTTGGTTTCTTAGCAAGCTTCATTACGATGTGGTACAGCCGTCATCGTGAATTCCATGCTGATGCAGGTGCAGCGCACCTAGTAGGTAAAGAGAAGATGATTGCAGCGCTTGAGCGTCTGAAGGTGAGCCATGAGCCACAACTAGAAGGTTCTATGATGGCGTTTGGTATCAACGGTAAGAAGTCTCTTACAGAGCTTCTAATGAGCCACCCACCGCTAGATAAGCGTATTGCGTCTCTACGTAACATGTAATTTCTAACACAAGCTACTTTCGTTAAGCGGCAATATGTATTCTAAAGGCTTCCTTCGGGAGGCCTTTTTTGATCTTGGTATCCAATACAGTAAGTACTGAGGGATAGGTGTCTGGTGATAGAGGGTTACTGGTGACAAAGCGTTACGATATGGAATGGATTATATCGCACGGACTGATATGTGTAGGGTAATAAGGAGGGAGTGCTTTGTATTATTTTGCTGACGGTTCTTATGATCAAGACACTTGGTTCCGCTCAACAAAAAGGCTTCCACATGGGAAGCCTTAGTCTATTCTGTGATTCGAAATTCGAATCTTACAGCTTGTCAGTTAGCTCGATTGCTTGACCGATGTAGTTCGCTGGAGTCATCTCTTTCAGGCGAACTTTCTCCTCTTCAGGGATCTCAAGACCATCGATGAATGCACGCATGCCTTCGCCATCTACACGTTTACCACGAGTTAGCTCTTTTAGCTTCTCGTATGGCTTTTCGATGCCGTAACGACGCATTACTGTTTGTACTGGTTCAGCCAATACTTCCCAGTTCTTGTCTAGTTCAGCAAGTAGCGCAGCGCGGTTAACTTCAAGCTTGCTAATACCTTTCAGAGTCGAAGTGTATGCAATGATTGCGTAGCCAACACCCACACCGAGGTTACGAAGAACCGTAGAGTCAGTAAGGTCACGCTGCCAGCGAGAAACTGGAAGTTTTTGTGCTAGGTGGCTAAATACTGCGTTAGCTAGACCAAGGTTGCCTTCAGAGTTTTCGAAGTCAATTGGGTTAACTTTATGCGGCATTGTAGAAGAACCGATTTCGCCAGCAATAGTCTTCTGTTTGAAGTGACCAAGAGCGATGTAGCCCCAAACGTCACGGTCGAAGTCTAGAAGGATAGTGTTGAAACGAGCAACAGCATCGAATAGCTCAGCGATGTAATCGTGAGGTTCGATTTGAGTTGTGTACGGGTTCCAAGTTACGCCAAGAGATTCAGTGATGAACTCTTCGCTGAACTGGTGCCATTCAACTTCTGGGTATGCAGAAAGGTGTGCGTTGTAGTTACCTACAGCACCGTTGATTTTCGCTAGGATCTCAACGTTTTCGATTTGCTTGTATTGACGTTCCATACGGTACGCAACGTTAGCCATCTCTTTACCCATAGTAGAAGGAGAAGCTGGCTGACCATGTGTACGAGACAGTAATGGGATATCACGGTACTCGTTCGCAAGTGCTTTGATAGCATCAATTACGTTGCGGATTTCAGGAAGAATCACAGTATCACGAGCTTCTTTAAGCATAAGCGCGTGAGAGGTGTTGTTGATGTCTTCAGAAGTACATGCAAAGTGAATAAATTCGTTTACAGCGTGAAGTTCAGGAACGCCAGCAACTTTCTCTTTCAAGAAGTACTCAACCGCTTTAACGTCGTGGTTAGTCGTGCGCTCGATCTCTTTGATACGTAGAGCATCTTCTTCACTGAAGTTAGCAGCTAGTTCATCAAGAAACTGGTTAGCTTCTGCACTGAACGCTGGTACTTCTTTGATTGCATCTGTAGCTGCAAGCTTTTGTAACCAACGAACTTCAACGATAGAGCGGTACTTTAGTAGGCCAAACTCACTAAAGATGCTGCGTAATGCAACAGTCTTGCTTCCGTAACGGCCGTCTACTGGTGAAACAGCAGTCAATGCTGACAGTTCCATGGTGTTCTCCTGAATTGAGTTTTCTAAATTTTGAGAGGTTTATACCAGTAACAATCTCAATTGTCACGCATATTGCGCAATCGTTTGCGTGAGAATTGTGTTGGTACAAAAAACAAGCTCGCGACGAGGCGCGAGCTAATAAATTACATGCGAGCTAGCAGGATTTGAGCCTGCTCGATCATTTTTTTGCGACCGAAGATAAGGTGGCGACGTTTGCCGCCAACTTGACGCCATAACACAGCGCTTCGAATTCCTGATAGCAGCAGAGCACGAACCTTGTGTTGGCTCGATGTCTGTTGAAGTACTGCTGGCGTACCAGAAACCTGAATACGAGGGCCAATAGGGCTCACTACATCTAAGTAGATGCTCGCAAGGTTGCTGATCATTTGCTCGTCAAACAGATCGAAGTGCTCAGTTTGACGCTCTGCAGTTTGAATACGATCACCAAGCTGTGACATTGAGTCATTGCGAGCAGAGAGTTTACGTTCAAGCGCCATCAAGCTGATGATGTAGCGAGTAATGTCGCTACCAGCAGGAGTACTGTCGATACCTTTTACTAAGCATTCAAGGCCTAGCTTTAGGTTCGCCTCACGACCAAATACACCCACAGTGTTCGCTGGGTTAGTATTTAAAATGGCATTGAGTGAAGCTTCGAAGGCATCTTTATCACAACGGCCGTCTTTCGCTACTTGTTGAACCAAAGCCACAGCTTGGCAAATTCCAGCGAAAGCAATAGTACGGTCATAAAGTGTATTAGCCACGTAGTAACTCCTAGTTGTTTTCTATCGTTTGTTGTTCGTTCGATTAGATTAGATGCGTTTTTCGATGATACCACCACCAAGACAGACTTCATCTTGGTAGAACACAGCCGACTGGCCTGGCGTTACAGCGATTTGCGGCTCATCGAAGATAACCTTAATGTTATCATCGTCAATTGGGATGATTGTACAAGGAATATCGGTTTGACGGTAACGTGTTTTTACCGTGCATGTCATAACTTCAGTAATTGGTGTGCGATTAACCCAATGAAGCTGAGATGCGAACAAGCCTTCTGATTTAAGAAGCGGGTGGTCTTTACCTTGAACCGCGATCAGAACGTTACGCTTAAGATCTTTTTCACCAACAAACCATGGTTCTTCGTTACCGCCGCCACCTTTAGTGCCGCCAATATGAAGACCTTTACGTTGACCCAAAGTGTGGTACATCAAGCCTTGGTGCTGACCAATTACTTGACCGTCTGGCGTCTCGATATTACCCGGCTGAGCAGGTAGGTATTT